>NZ_CP127385.1:2198988-2505318 GCF_030378205.1 Bradyrhizobium sp. NP1 | reverse complement strand
CGCGTCGACGTTTCCAGTTGCGGAACGTCCTCGCAGAGCTCGTCGAGCACGGCGCGCAACAGCGCCGCGGTCTTGGGATCAAACATGGGCTCTCCAAGAGCGAAATCACCAGCGAAATCACCAGCGAAAATCACCTGCGTGGCGGTTTAGTCGCGGCCGATGTCAGCCGTGTTAAGCTCACGAAGATGTTCACAGGCAAAACCCGGCGGCCCGGCGAAAGGTTGGCGCCGGGGGTGACAGCATCAGGTCTTGCGGGCTGGCCGGGCAAGCGTAGTCGTTGCTCGCCCAAGGGAGAGCTCGCCGCGGCAGCTCACGGCGTCGCCGATCGGATCAAGAAGAAGCGACGCAGTGTCCCTGTCGCGCGCGATTGGCCAGAAGTCCGCCCGTCAGGCGCCCTTCTCGCACTTCTTCATGAATGAGGTCTTGGCCGCGCCCGCAAGGGCCTTGCCGTCGGAGCCCACGGCCTTGGCCGCACACTGATCGGCCATGCACTTCTTCATGAAGGACGTTTTCGCAGCGCCCGCCAACGGCTTGCCGTCCTTGCCGACTGCCTTGCTGTCGCAGGATTCCTGCGCGAAGGCCGAACCGATCGCCAGCGTCGCGATCACGGCAGCCAGAGCAATGCTTCTCACCATGGGTGTCCTCCTGACATCGTGGGAACCGAATTTGACCGCAGAACGTGCGGCCGATCAAGTCCTCCCGTCCGCCGTACAGAGGCCGCCGCAGTGCACATTGCAGCAACTTCTCCGCCGCTCCATCGACAGCCGACGCGCTCGTGATCTCGAAAGCCTTGCCGCCGGCCGACCGCGCATCCTACGCTGCCGGTAACCGGATCGGCTGGCGCCTGGAGCGGCAGCTTGAAAGCCGGCACGGTCTGGCCGCGCGCCAGACCGGACAAAAATCAACAGGGAGGAATGGTCATGACGACGCGCCGTGATTTTCTCAGGAACGGCACGGCCGCTGCGGCAGGCATCGTGTTCTGCAGCTGCGGCCTCCTGAAAGGCGCGCATGCGCAGCAGCCGGCTCGGCAAACCCTTCCCGTCACGGTCGGCGGCAGGCGCATCAAGACGATCGACGTGCACGCCCACTGCCATTTCCATGAGGCCGGCGCGCTGATCGGCCCCGACGCCGCCAAGCTCCAGATTCCGCCGGTCAACGGGGCCGAAGAAGCCTTCATCGAGGTCGACAAGCGGATCGCCGCCATGGATTCACAGGCGATCGACATGGAGGTGCTGTCGATCAATCCGTTCTGGTATGACCGCGATCGCGACCTGGCCGCCCAGATCGTCAAGGTCCAGAACGAGAAGCTCGCCGAGCTCTGCGCGTCCAAGCCAGACCGCTTCGCGGCCTTCGCCTCGCTGACCTTGCAGGCGCCCGACCTTGCGGTGCAGGAGCTGGAGACCGCGGTGAAGAAGCAAGGCCTCAAGGGGGCAGCCATCGGCGACGTCGTCAACGGCGTGGAATTCTCGGACCCGAAATTCAATCCGGTATGGGCCAAGGCGGAAGAGCTCGGCGTGCCCCTGTTCATCCATCCGCAGGGCATCCCGGAATTGAACAAGCGCCTTGCCGGCAATGGCTGGCTCGGCAACACCATCGCCAACCCGCTGGGCACCACGATCGCGCTATCCCACCTGATCTTCGAGGGCACCTTCGACCGCTTTCCCGGGCTGAAAGTGATCGCGGCCCATGGCGGCGGCTACCTGCCCTCCTACGCCGACCGCTCGGACCATGCCTGCCTGGTCGGCCCGAAAGGCTGCAATCCCGACGTCAAGCTGAAGAAGAAGCCGACGGAATATCTCAAGCAGATCTATTTCGATTCGCTGATCTTCGAACCAGAGGCGATCCGCCATCTGATCGCCCAGGTCGGCGTCGGCCAGGTCGTGCTTGGCAGCGACTATCCCTACCCCTGGGAGATGCACCCGGTCGACCCGATCCTGGCCACCGCATCGCTCAGCGAGGACGAGAAGGCGGACATTCTCGGCCGCACCGCAGCAAAGTTGTTCAGCATGAAGACGGGCTAGGCATGATGCGGAAAAGTGGACACCGGTTTTCCGAACAACATCATGCCTAATCAAAAGGCTAGTCCCGCTTGAAGCGGTAGTTGAAGCGATCGCCGTCGCCGATCACACGGCCGGCGGTCGGCGCCGGGAAATGCACCGGCAGGATCAACGTGTCGGTGTCGGCGACGGAAGCGAAGAATTTTCGGCGCGACACCGCCGACTGCTTCGGGTCCCAATCCGGCTTCGCCGACCAGTCCGGCTCGCGGCACTGGATCACGTGGTGCATGAGGTCGCCGGCCACCACCGCGCGCTGGCCGCGCGAAAAGATATTGACGCAGCAGTGACAGGGCGAGTGCCCTGGGGTCGGCGTCAGCGTGATAGTGTCGTCGAGCTCAAAATCGTCGTCGACCAGCAGCGCCTGGCCTGCCTCGACAATGGGCAGGCAATTGTCGCGGAACACGGTGCCGGGCGGGTTGGCGCCCTTCCTGTGCTCCGCCTCCCAGGCCGCATATTCGCGCTTGTGGAAGATGTATTTCGCGTTCGGGAAGGTCGGCACCCAGCGGCCGTCGCGCAGCGTGGTATTCCAGCCGGTGTGGTCGATGTGCAGGTGGGTGCAAAAGACGTAGTCGACCTTGTCGAAGCTGACCCCGAGCGCGAACAGCTCGTGGCGCCAGCGCTCCTTGCCGGGAAAGTCGAACGGCGGCGGGTGGCCCTTGTCCTCGCCGGTGCAGGTGTCGACCAGGATGGTGTGGCGCGGCGTGCGCACCACGAAAGTCTGATAGGTGATCAGCATCATGCCGAGCTCGGCGTCGTAGGCTTCCGGCTCCATCGACGGCAGATGATGCCTGAAGGTGGCCTCGTGATAGGCCGGAAAGAAATCCCGCGGGCGCCGCCACGGCCCTTCGCGTTCGATCACAGCATCGATGGTGATGTCGCCAATCCTGAGCTGCTTCATTGTTGGGTTTCCTCCCCGGCTGAGGCCGGGCGAGCGTATCGGGCGCCTCCTCCCTGTTCAAGCGAGCCGGGCGAGCGGCACGGGCCTTCACAGGAACGCTGCAGGCGCTAGACTTCGCCTTCAGAAAAAGACGAATTGAGGGGAGGAACCGATGAAAGACCACCATATCTCTCGCCGCGCCGCACTCGCCGGCTCCGCGGCCGCCGGCGCACTGGCGCTGGCCGGCTTTCCGGCACGCGCCGCCGAGGTGCAATGGAAGAAATATGCCGGAACGAAGCTCGAGGTGATCCTGGCCAAGGGACCGCGCGGCGACAATCTGCAGAAGAACATCAAGGAATTCACCGAACTCACCGGCATCGAAGTCGAATCCGAGCAGATCCCCGAACAGCAGCAGCGCCAGAAGGCGGTGATCGAGCTGGCGTCGGGCAAACCGAGCTTCGACGTCATCCATCTCAGCTATCATGTGCAGAAGCGGCAATTCGAGAAGGCCGGCTGGCTGGCCGACATGTCCGGATACCTGAAAGATCCGACCATGACCGTGCCCGATCTCATGGAGAGCGACTTTTCCGCTGCAGGCCTCGTCTACGCCAAAAACGACAAGGGCCAGATGCTCTCGCTGCCGTGGTCGGTCGACTACTTCATCCTCTACTACAACAAGGAGATGTTCGCGAAGAAAGGCGTCGCCGTTCCGAAAACGCTCGACGAGATGGTTCTGGCCGCCGAAAAGCTCACCGATCCCAAGGACGGCACCTTCGGCTTCGTCGGACGGGGCTTGCGCAACGCCAACATGACGCTGTGGACCAATTTCTTCCTCAACTATGGCGGCGAATTCCTTGACGCCAAAGGCAATATCCTCACCGACGGCCCCGAGGCGATCGAGGCGACAAAGCTCTATCAGCGGCTCCTGACCAAGGTCGCACCGCCCGGCGTCGCCGGCTTCAACTGGATGGAGTCGATGGCCTCCTTCACGCAAGGCAGATCGGCGATGTGGATCGACGGCGTCGGCTGGGCGCCGCCGCTGGAAGATCCGAACGCCTCCCGCGTCGTCGGCAAGGTCGGCTACACCGTCGTGCCCGCCGGGCCCAAGGGGCAATATTCCGCGACCTATGGCGACGGCATCGGCATTGCGGCGGCGAGCAGGAACAAGGAGGCGGCCTACCTGCTCTGCCAATGGGTGGTCTCGAAGGCGCAAGGCGCGCGCCTCGTGCAGGCCGGCGGCGGCGTGCCGTTCCGCAACTCCGTGCTCAACGATCCCGAGATCCAGAAGGGCGTCAAGCTGCCGCAGGAATGGCTGCAGTCGGCGATCGACTCCGCCAAGATCTCCAAGCTCGGCCTGCCGGTCGTGATTCCCGTCGCCGAATTCCGCGACATCGTCGGCGCGGCGCTGACCGCGACGCTGTCGGGCGCCGATCCCGCGACCGAGCTGAAGAAGGCGCATGAGCAGTTCCGCCCGATCCTGGAGCGCAGCGAGAAAGCGTGAGCACGATCGCGCAATCCACGAAAGCCCCGGCGCGGATCGAGCCCGCGCCGGGCGAGGCCTCGCGTCCCCCCTCATACTGGCCGTTCGTGCTGCCGGCGCTCGTCGTGGTGCTGGCAGTGATCGTGTTTCCCTGGCTGTTCACGATCTGGATGAGCTTCAACGAGTGGAAGGTCGGCTCGCCCATCACCTTCGTCGGCTTCGCCAACTATCTGCGCCTGCCCGCCGATCCGCGTTTCATCGAGGCGGTCGGACATACCCTGCTCTACACCGCGCTCTCGGTGCTGCTGCCCCTGATCTTCGGGACCTTCGCGGCGGTCGTCTTCCACGCCAAATTCCCCTGGCGCGGCTTTCTGCGCGGGGTGTTCATCATGCCGATGATGGCGACCCCGGTCGCGATCGCGCTGGTGTGGACCATGATGTTCCACCCGCAACTCGGTGTCCTGAACTACCTGCTGTCGCTGGTCGGCCTGCCGCCGCAGCTCTGGGTGTTCCACCCGGCCACAGTTATCCCGTCGCTGGTGCTGGTCGAGACCTGGCAATGGACGCCGCTGGTCATGCTGATCGTGCTCGGCGGCATCGCGGCGCTCCCGACCGAGCCCTACGAGAGCGCGCAGATCGACGGCGCCGGGATGTGGCAGATGTTTCGCTACATCACGCTGCCCCTGATCACGCCCTTCATCTTCATCGCCGCGATGATCCGCACCATCGACGCGGTGAAGAGCTTTGATGTGATCTTCGCGATCACCCAAGGCGGCCCCGGCTCGGCCTCGGAAACCATCAACCTCTACCTCTACAGCGTCGCCTTCGTCTATTACGACCTCGGCTACGGATCGGCGATCGCTGTGGTGTTCTTCGCCCTGATCGTGACGCTGGCCGCCGTGCTGCTTTATGTGCGCCAGCGCACGCTGTGGACCGAGATCGGCGGCACATGACTATTCGGCAGATCATGGGCAAGGTCGGACTTGCGATCGCGGTGTTCATCATCGTCTCGCCGGCAATCCTGTTCTTCCTCTGGATGCTCTCGCTGTCGGTCAAGTTCGAGGTCGACAACGCGTCCTATCCGCCGATCTTCATCCCCGAGCATTTCGCCTGGAAGAACTATGCCGACGTGCTCGCCTCCAACCGCTTCCTGACCTATTTCAGGAACAGCCTGATCGTCACCGGCTCCGCCACGCTGCTTGCGATGCTGGTCGGCGTGCCCGCCGGCTACGGCATCGCCCGGATGGCCGCGCACAAATCGGCAATCGTGATCCTGATCGCGCGCATCACGCCGGGCCTGTCCTATCTCATTCCGCTGTTCCTGCTGTTCCAGTGGCTCGGCGTGCTCGGCACGCTGGTGCCGCAGATCATCATCCATCTCGTGGTGACCGTGCCGATCGTGATCTGGATCATGATCGGCTATTTCGAGACCACGCCGATCGAACTCGAAGAGGCGGCCCGAATCGACGGCGCCACGCGCTGGCAGGTGTTTCGCCACGTCGCGCTTCCGGTGGCGCGGCCGGGGCTGGCGGTGGCCTTCATCCTCGCCGTGATCTTCTCCTGGAACAATTTCGTGTTCGGCATCGTGCTGGCCGGCCGCGAGACCCGCACCCTGCCGGTCGCCGTCTACAACATGATCTCGTTCGACCAGCTCAGTTGGGGACCCTTGGCCGCAGCCGCACTCATCGTCACCTTCCCCGTACTTCTACTGACGCTGTTCGCGCAACGGCAGATCGTCGCCGGGCTCACCGCGGGCGCAGTCAAGGGCGGCTGATCAACCATGAGTGGCGGTGTCGTAGGTGGCTGACGCAACCCGACCGTGGACCGCTTCTTTCAGATTCGGTTTTCAAACAACCGAAGACATGCGGTGCATTCCCGCGGCGCGCTTGCGCCCGAGTTCTGTGCGTAGCATGTCCCTCTGACAGCAGAGGGCGCAGGGAAAGCCGGGCGCTGGCCGCACCCGCAGCCTCGCGTGCGAAAGTAAAAAGCACACGAGTTAGTCACCACAGGTACTGCCGATCCATCCGGCCTTCCCTGCGCAATGGTTTTAACGGTTTCCTTCGTGCTCTCCCCGATGACCGGGCTTTCTTGCCACCGTCATCAACGGATCATCGTCCATTGACTTGGCATCAGCGTCGGGATGCCAGGACCACACGACTTCGCCGTCCGCCTTGGCGTCGCTCGTCTGGCAACGCCGCCGCGTCCATCGCACCCCGCCTTACGTTTCGTGACGATCGCGATACGCCCTCTTGTCGAGGCGGGACGCGCCGATTGAAGCCACTGATTTGCCCGACGGCTCAAGCGGAATATTTTTCGCTTGAGGACTGGACGACCCAAATCAGCCTGAAATTGCTCGAAAAAATTCGCGTTTTGGCGCATGCGATTTCGCGCGCTTTGGGTAGGCTTGCGAGCGACGGCCTCATCAACAATCGAACTGGCTTGCCCGACCGGCTGGCGCATGCGGAAACGCGCGCGTTGAGAGCCGCGCGATCGCTCTATCCAGACAGGACCGTCACGCGCAGGCACGTTGCGGGATGGAAAGCAGTGCCCTGCGGGCGCTTTTGTTGAACAGGGCCGCACTGACGCGCGGCGCGGCCAGCAGCTATGCCTGGCTCAACGCCTGCTCGATATCCGCGATCAGATCGGAGGGATGTTCGATGCCGATCGACAGGCGGATCGTGGAGTCGAGGACGCCAATCTTCTGGCGGATGTGAACCGGAACGCCGGAGTGGGTCATGCTTGCCGGGAGGCTGGCAAGAGACTCGGTGCCGCCCAGGCTTACCGCCAGCTTGAAGATTTGCAGCGCGTTGAGGAATTTGAATGCGGCGGCCTGCCCGCCAACGATGTCGAACGAGAATGTGGAGCCCGCGCCGGTGCATTGTTTCGCGAAAACACGGCCCGCAGGAGAAGCGTCTTCGTGATGACCGAGATAATGCACCTTCGCCACCTTGGCGTGGTCGACCAGGTAATCCGCGACGATCCGCGCGTTGGCGTCGGCCTTCTCCATGCGGAGCCCCAACGTCTCGAGTGACCGGCTGATCATCCAGCACGAATGCGGGTCCAGCTGGGTGCCAATGGCACTTCGCAGCGCTTTGACGCTTTTGATGATCGCCTTTGAGCCGAGCACGGCGCCCGCGATCAGGTCCGAATGACCACCTACATATTTGGTCAGCGAGTACAGCGAGACATCCGCGCCGTGCTCGATCGGCCGCTGAAACACCGGTCCCAGCAGCGTGTTGTCGCATACGACCATCGGGGTGTGGCCCTGGGTCCGGCCGATCATGTCGGCGACGCGGCGAATCATTGCGATATCGACCAGACCGTTGGTGGGATTGGCAGGCGTTTCGATGAAAATCATCGCGACCCTGCCCTTGCGCATGGCGTCCTCCGCTGCCAGTGCGACTGCGGTTTCGTCGGTCCCGTCCGCAAAGCCGACCGCGCCAATGGAGAGGCCCGCAAGCGTGTTCGCAAGCAGCGTTTCCGTCCCGCCATAGAGCGGTTGAGAGTGCAGAATGACGTCACCGGGGCGCACGAACGCCAGGATCGTCGTCGCGATCGCGGCCATGCCGGACGAGAACAGCGCGCAATTCTCGGTGCGCTCGTAGACGGCTAGCCTGTCCTCCACGATCTCGCTGTTGGGGTGATTGAATCGCGAATAGACCAGCCCCGCCCCCATCCCCGCGGGAGGCTCGCGCCGGCCTGCCACGAAATCGAAGAAGTCCTGCCCGTCTTCGGCAGACCTGAAAACGAAGGTCGAGGTCAGGAAGACCGGCGGTTTGATGGCACCTTCCGATAGTTGCGGGTCGTAGCCGTAGCTCAGCATCAGCGTTTCGGGATGCAGCATATGGTTGCCGATGTGGGTCTTCGAGGGAAACGGTTTCACCATGGCCTGCCTCGCTGTCTGGATTCGGATGCTCGCCCCGCGCTCAAGAGTCCATTTGGATGGACACTCCGTTCGTTTTATACTCGCCTGGGAAACAGGTTCCAAAGCGGATCTGCGCTAGACCACGAACCTGCGTTGGAGAAAATGAGTCCCGCACCGATCATCCAGACACCGCAGGCGGTTGCGACCGAAACTTTCACCGATGCCGACGCTGCGGTCAGCCGCGTTGAAGAAATCTACGAGCGCAACACAAAATTCCTCAGGGACCGTTTTGAAGCCTATGCCAATGGTGAGGCGCTCACGACACGCGTGCGCGCCTGCTATCCGTTTGTCCGGGTCACGACCTCGACCCATGCGCGGCTCGACTCGCGCCTCGCCTATGGATTCGTCGCGCGGCCGGGCGTGCATGAAACCAGCGTGACGAGGCCGGATTTGTTCCGGACCTACCTCACCGAGCAAATCGGATTGTTGATCAAGAACCACGGCGTGCCGGTCGAGATCGGCGTGTCGAACGAACCGATCCCCATTCATTTCGCCTACCGGCGCGACATCAACGTCGAGGCGACGCTCACCAACGGTTCGATCGACATGCGGGCGCTGCGCGACGTGTTCGATACGCCCGATCTCGCCGCCATGGACGATGCGATCGCCGACGGAACATTCGAACTTCCGCCCGGAGTTCCGGAACCGCTCGCCTTGTTCCGCGCGGCGCGCGTCGACTACTCGTTGCGTCGGCTTTATCATTATACGGGCACCGATCCGGAGCACTTCCAGAACTTCGTGATCTTCACCAACTATCAGTTCTATGTCGATGCCTTCGTGCAGTTGTGTCAGCAGCGCCTGGCTTCGGGCCAGATCGGTCCCGATGCGTTCGTCGGGCCTGGAAACGTCGTGACGCGCAGCATACGTCTTGGCGGCGGCACCTCCGGGGTTGCCCCGGAGCGCATGCCGCAAATGCCGGCCTTCCATCTTGTCGAGCCTGGATATGGCGGCATCACGCTGATTAACATCGGGACTGGCCCATCCAACGCCCGAAACGTCACGGACCACGTCGCCGTGCTGCGGCCGCACGCCTGGCTGATGCTGGGGCATTGCGCAGGCTTGAGGAACACGCAGCGGCTCGGCGATTACGTCCTCGCTCACGGCTACGTTCGCGAGGACCATGTGCTTGATCATGAGCTGCCGCTGTGGGTCCCGATTCCCGCGCTGGCAGAGATGCAGGTCGCGCTCGAGCAGGCCGTCGGCGAGGTCACCGGACTATCGGGTTTCGAGCTCAAGCGGCTGATGCGCACCGGAACGGTGGCGAGCGTCGACAATCGCAATTGGGAAATCAGCGGTCCTTCGGTCATCCGGCGTCTGTCGCAATCGCGCGCGGTCGCGCTCGACATGGAGTCGGCAGCCATCGCGGCCAACGGCTATCGTTTCCGCGTCCCCTATGGCACCCTGCTTTGCGTCTCGGACAAGCCGCTTCATGGTGAGATCAAGCTCGCCGGCATGGCCAGCGAATTCTACCGCCAGCGCGTCGGCCAGCACCTCGAGATCGGCCTGAAGGCGCTCGAGCGGCTCAAGCACCAGGAATCGGAGCGTCTGCATTCACGCAAGCTTCGGAGCTTTGCCGAAGTGGCGTTTCAGTAGCCGCGTGCTCACGCGGCAAGGCCGGCATGACGGAGCCCCCGGGCAAAGGCGTCGGCATCCTCCGCCCGGCGGAACGGCGCCAGGTCCGTCAAACTGGAAGCGCGCAGGCCGCGATCACACGCGAGCACCCGCGCAAGAGCCTGCTGCGCCTGGTCCAGCCGTCCGGCGAGCGCGCTGCTGGCTGCGGATACGCTATTCGCCAAAAGGAGAATCGGATTGTCGCGCGTCACCTTTTCGGCGTATGAGGCGGCCACGTCATAGCGGCCGGCGATAAAGTGAGCATACGCCATCGCTCCGTACAGGCCGTACATGGAAGGATCGAGCGGATTGAGGCGCATCGCTCGCGCGACGTGATCGAGCGCAAGGTCGGACTCGCCCCTCCACACCCTCAACCAGGCACTGAGCATCCAGCCCAGCGCGTAGTTGGGATTGACGGCCAATCCCTGCTCCATGAGCATCGCCGCATCGTCGAACTCCCGAGCGACAAAGGCGAGGACGTATCCGCCCATGCACAAGGCCACCGGATCGTCTGCTCCGACCTGCACGCCCTTGCGCGCCAGCCTTACGCCCTCCGCACTTTCCTCCGCCCGCCTGTCCGTCCAGCCGTTGGCTTTGCGACGGGCGTAGCACCACGCAGCCATGCCGTAGGCGGAGGACAGCCGCGGGTCGAGCTTGATCGCCTTGCTGAACAGCTTCAGCGCATCGCTGTTTGCCTCCCTGCTCCACCAGCGGGCTTTCGCCATCCCGCGCAGGTAATAGTCGCGCGCATCGAGGTTTTCTGTCGGCTTGTGCCTGGCGCGCTTGATCTCCTCCTGCTGCAGCTTCGGAGCGATTGCGCCGACCACGCGGGACGTAACGTGATCCTGGAGTTCGAACACGTCTTCGAGCGCTCCCTCGAAACGATCCGCCCAGAGGTGCGCGCCCGTTTCGGCATCGATCAGCTGGCCCGCGATTCGAAGGCGGTTTCCCGCCTTGCGCACGCTTCCTTCGAGGATGTAGCGCACCCCGAGGTCGCGGCCGACCTGCTTCACGTCGACAGTGCGGCCCTTGTAGGTGAAGCTCGAATTGCGTGCGATGACGAACAGCCAGCGAAAGAGCGACAGCGCCATGGTGATGTCTTCCACGACGCCGTCGGCGAAATGCTCCTGCTCGGGATCCGAGCTCAAATTGACAAACGGGAGCACCGCGATAGAAGGCTTCAAGGGAAGCGGCAGGACGGGCTTTGACCCCTCCGGATCGCCAGCGAGCTCCGCCCGTGCTGTCGTGTCCGCTTCCCGCACCTGGCCGACGAAGCGAAAGCCCTTTCGCGGCAGCGTCCTGATCAGGCGCTGCTGCTCACCGGAATCCCCGATTGCATTTCTGGCAACATTCAGACGGGTCGTCAGCGCGGCATCGGAGACGATGCGGCCGTTCCAGATGACCTGGATCAGCTCGTCCTTGCTGACGACCCGGTCTCGCTCCCGGACCAGGTATTCGATCAGGTCAAAAACCTGAGGTGCGACAGGGACAACCTCCTGCCCGCGGCGCAGCTCGCGCAGGCCGACGTCCAATGCATATTCCTCGAAGAGATAGCGCAATTTGCCAAATCCTCGGACCCGCCGGTGCGCGCCCAGAACAAGCGGACTTAAAGGTAAGCCACACGTAAGGAAAATGTAAGCCGCTCGTTAAGCGCGATTTCCCGGGTTTCGTACTCTCAGATCGGGTGGAAAGCGTTACCCGGAGATTCTCCGATGGATACGATCTACGTCCTGGTCAGATCGACGCAGGCCATCGTGGCGACGCAACCCACCCTCGGCTGGTTGCGACGTTGGTGGGATGGACTTCTGGAACGGTACGAGCGCCGGACGTTGCGGGCGCGTCTGTGTGACCTGAGCGAACGGGAGCTGCAGGACATCGGCACGACGCGCGGCGAGATCGACTACGTCGCCGCCAATCGCGCCACGGACCCGCGCAGTGTCATGCACTCGCAATGAACGATCGTGGCGGGGAGCGATCAAGGCGCGCCTGCACGCGCGCAAGCTCCGAAGCTTTGCGAAAGCTGCGTCTCAGTAGCGCCGCGGTCGGACGCGGCCGCCTACCACAGCCGGCACACTGCGACATGATTGAGGTCCGCCAGACGGCGTTCCGCATTGGCTTCAACATTCAGGCTTGCCAGCAACTCAACCAGGCGATGATGGGCACGGTCGGCGACCGCGACCGGCAACGGCTCTTCATCGAACGCTTCGATATAGCTGCCGACCATATTCTTGAGCAGCTGGCATAGAGCCAGCTGTTCAGGCTCGCTCCTGCCTAGCGTCTCGAGCTTTTGCTGGAAGATCCGGAAGGTGTGCAGACCGTGGGGCTGCTGCGCGAGCCACGCATGCAAGTCATTCATTTCAGCCTCTTCAAGTGGGAGAAGAAGCTACCGGGTTATACGCCCGGTCACGCTATCGCGCTACCAAACCCAGGCATGACAGAGCCGCGTCGTCGCATATCAGATTGTCTCGGCCTCACTCCGGCGCACCTGTTGAGCCGGCACCGGCAGCCAGCCGACTTGGAGCGGTCAGATCCCGGGTCCCCGACGGCACGGAGGCTGGGGCGGCGCCATCGGTCGGCTCTGCCGAAGGCGGCACGATGATCGCCGTGAAGCGCTGGCTGGCACCGGGCTGGCCCAACAACATCGAGCGGACGACAAATTCCGACCTGACAAACCGCGACGTGCGCGCCGCGATCTGCTCCATTGCGGCAATGCAGCCCGCATCTTCGCCAAAGCACAGCGCGGCCCATCCTCGTTCGAGGACATCGCTGCTCGCTGGTCCCCGTATCCCCGGATTGACGAGGTGCTGCTCATAGAAAGGATGATCCGGACTGTA
This sequence comes from Bradyrhizobium sp. NP1, assembly GCF_030378205.1. NCBI lineage: Bacteria > Pseudomonadati > Pseudomonadota > Alphaproteobacteria > Hyphomicrobiales > Nitrobacteraceae > Bradyrhizobium > Bradyrhizobium sp. NP1. Next base: position 2,492,534 of record NZ_CP127385.1, on the reverse strand, counting down.
GAAGGCGAGCGCCAGGGCCAGATCGTCGTCGCCGACGACAGCCGGTAGCGCGGCATCGGATTGCGCGCGCCAGAGCCGTGTCAGTTCCTCGGCCGCCATCCGATAAAAATTGCGGCCTTCGTGCAGCGGATGGGAATTTCGATAGAGCGCATGAACAGGTGCCGCCACCACGGCGGCCAGAACCCCGATGGCGATGACCGCGACGGCGAGGTTGACGGTGTGGAAGCGCTCGATCGAATAGCTGGCGCCGCAGACAATCAAAATCGCGATCATGAAACTGCCTTGCAGAGCCCAGATCGGCTCCATGTCGGTCCCGAGCGCGACCGCGGTGATCGCGGGGAAGATCATTGTCCCGACGCTGACGAGAAACAGCAGCCATAGCCCGGAGTTCAGCGCCCGGAAGTCCCGGGAAAACCTCTTGAGCCGTTCTCCCGCGATCAGAATCCATGCCACCGCAGGTAGCACGAGGACCATCGCAGCACCCGGAATGAAGAGAAGCGCTGCCAGCACCGACGGGCCAAAGGCCTTGCCCGCATGCGTCGCGAGCGCATAAACGCACGGTTTAGCGCCGGTCGTTACAAGCCAGTACAGGTGTGGTCCGAGCGACGCCAGGCCCACAATCACCGAGATCCAGGGGACGCACGAACCAAAATAGGCGCGGCGTTGCGGATGACAGATCGCGGCGAAAGCAAAGCTGATAATCAGAAACACCGAATAATACTTGCCAAGCATCGCAAGCGCGCCTGCTACGCCCGCCGCGACCGCCCAACCGAGCCGGCGGGTTTCAAACGACTTGAGAAAGCAATAGGTCGCAAGCGGCCAGGTCGCCAGCAGTACAGCGTTGGCATTGAAGCGCTGGGCGTGAAACTGATAGGTCGGCAGCAGCATGAGAAGCAACAGCACGACCAGCCTCTTGTCGCCCCTTACGAAGCAACGCGAAATCAGATCGACGATCCACAGCGCGATCGCCGAATTGGTCAATGCCATCAACTGAAACGACCAATTGCTGAGCGGAAAGATCGATGTCCAGGCTCGCGCTACCCACCCCATCAGGGGCGGATGCTTGGCGTAGCCCCATTCGAGGCTGCGCCCGAGTGTCCATGTTTCGAGCACGTCGGGATGCAGGTCACCGCCAAAATAAGCGATAGACAGGAAGCCCTGCCAGACCGCGACGAAACCAAGCACCAGCAGCGGAACAGCCCAACCCGCTTCGACGCCGTCCATCCAGGTCAGAATTGGCTGCCGCCAGCGCCCAAAGGAGACTCGCGGGCGCGCAGCCACCAGGGGCGCGACAAATCCATCGCTTGCGATAGGGCAAGACAAGTCTCGTCCTCCACTCGCATTGCGACGCCGAGGTGACAATCCGCCCGCGCCTCAAAACAGCGCGTGTTCGGCTTCATTAAAAAATGTTCATGTCCCAAATCGAAAGTCTTGGTGAAGAAATTGAGATCATATGCGTTCAAAAAAATGCTTCGGAGGCGGCAGCCGTATCGTGCGATGCCCCCTCCGGCACACGGATGCCGTGCCAGGTCATCTTCTTGTCAAAAAGACGATCCCGAGCAACGGCCATATTTCGACGTGGTCACGGTGGCTCGGCGCGACGGTCAACCGGGGGTGGAAAGCAGCAGCGGACGACGCGTCTAGTGTGGCTTTGGCCGGAGTTCATAAACCGCCGTACCGAACATCGATGGAAACTGCGGTGGCTCCGGGTCGGATCTCCCGATGGCCACAAAAAACGAACTCAGCCGGCATTCGGCCTTCCAGAATTCGGACAATACGGTGCATTCGTTCGCCGCCATGTTGTAGAGCGTCCGACGCGCGGCGTCCTGGGCCGTCGGGCTTGGCACCTCGCGCGGATCCGCCAGTCCGTCAATGCGAGCCCGGAACGTCGTCGTGATCTCGATGATCGGATCGGAGTCAAATGCCGAAGCGGCCTCGTCCGCGCCGGTCCTGGCTGCCGTTTGCGCAGACGCGGTTGTCATCGACACAAGCGTCGCAAGTAGCGTGACAAGAAGGCTTTTCATGGGTCTTCCAATTCGGCGCTTCCACCGGGCCCCGCATCTGATAGGACCCCTCGCGCAACGGCGGCGGGAGGCACCGCGGCATATCCGACTTTGGCCCATCGCCTTGACACTAGTGTGGCGGTTCAGAAGTCCGCATCATTTGGCGCCACGCATTCGTCATGCGGACTTCTGAACCGAAGCCACACTAGATCAATGAGTTGCTAGTGTCCCTTTGCTCCCGACGCTTGAAAATGTACCTGCTGCAAAGGGATACAAGCGTCGGGAGCGGGACACTAGCATGTCAACTTTGCGGATTCGTTGCCCAAGCGGCCACATCGCTCGGCGAATCCCGTCGAATTCGGCCAGCGAGGCGCGTCCGAACCGCCTGCGCCGCTAGCGACTCCAACCAGCCTGCCCGCCGGCTGCGTTTGAGATATGCTGGTTTCGATCCGATCAGCAATCACGAAGGGAAGAGAAGCAAAAATGCAGGTATCACGCATCAATCTTACGGCGGACGCATCGCGGGGAATGTCGGCGCTGAGCAAGGATGGCACGGCCGCGGTGTTTTCCGACGCTGTCCGAATCGATTTGAGTGACTGCACGCTGTTGTTCATTTCAGGGAAAACGCCTATCGACGAGAACCACAGGCTCGTCGGCACCACCATGGCCGAGCAGACCGAGCAGGTCCTCAAGAACATCAAGAAGGTGCTGGACCATGAAGGCGCGACTTTCGATGACATCGTCCGCGTCAGGGTCTTCACCACCAAGCTCGATGAAAAATCGCTGCATGACATCCATGAAGTGAGAGCGCGCTATTTCACCAAGGACAAATATCCGGCGAGCACCCTGGTCCAGATCACGAGCCTGGTGCGCGACGCCGGCATGATCGAGATCGAGGCCGATGCCGTTCTCAGCAAGCGATCCCACCCGCTCAAATAAGACGACGGCGTCTCGGGGCTGGCGGCGATCCTAGCGCAGCGTTATGTCGAGCCAGCCGAGCCCATTGACCGTGACGCGGTCGCCGTCATCGATCAGGACCGTCGTGGTCTCCGCCTCGATGATCGCGGGCCCCGCGAGGGACTGACCCGGCTTGAGCGCATCGAACGCATAGACGGGAACCTCACGCCATGCGCCGAAGAACGCCTGCCGCGTAGCGAACGGCCGGCAAGGCTCGCTTGATCGCACGGGCTCCGCCTTGGGTCCACTTGATGACACCGCGCCGACTGCCGCAACGCGCGCATTGACGAACACGACCTCCTGGCCGGGCGAGGCATAGGTATAGAGCTCCTCATGACGGCGGTGGAACCGCTCCTCGATGCGATCGATCAGATCGCCGGACGCCCAATCGAGCCCATCAAGCGGCACGTCGATCTCGAACACCTGCTCGCCATAGCGCATCTCGGCCGAGCGCTCGATCGAAATCGGACCATCGAACCAGGCGCGAAGCCGGTTCGACGCCTGACCCTCGAGCTCGCCGAACAGGTTTCGCACCTCCACGGCGGAAATGCGTGATCCCGCCCCGTAATGCGTGCGGCTCACCTCGTAGCGCAGATCGCTCGTCAGCATGCCCCAGGCCGACAGCACCGAGGCGACCGTCGGCACGATGATGCGCTTGATCTCGAGTTCGCGCGCGACCTCGACCGCATGCAGGCCCGCCGCCCCGCCGAAACTCAATAGCGCAAAACGCCTGGGATCGACGCCGCGGCGCAGCGTCATCAGGCGGATGCCGTCGGCCATCTTGAGGTTGATGATGCGGTAGATGCCGGCGGCGGCTTCCACGCGCGAAAGGCCGAGCGCGTTGGCGATGCGCTCGACCGCCACCTCCGACGCGGCGCGGTCGAGCGGACGCTTGCCGCCCATGAAAGCCGCCGCGTCGAGATAGCCGAGCACGACATTGGCGTCGGTGACGGTTGCGGCCATACCGCCATTGCCGTAGCAGGCCGGGCCCGGCACCGAGCCCGCGCTCTCCGGGCCGACATGCAGCGTTCCGCTCGCATCGACGCTCGCGATCGAGCCGCCGCCGGCGGCGATGCTCGCGATGTCGAGGCTGCGCAGCGCGATGCGCTGGCCGGCGAGCATGCCATCGGCCGAGAGCGAGGCCTGCCCGCCTGCAATCAGCGAGATATCGGTCGACGTGCCCCCCATGTCGAACGGCACGAGGTCGGCAAGCCCTGTGAGATCGGCGCAGCGCCGGCTGCCGGACACGCCGCCGGCCGGGCCCGACAGCACCGTGCCGGCAGCGAGCCTTGCTGCCTCCCCGACCGGCGCCATGCCGCCATGCGACAGCACGATGAACAGGCTGCCCGCAAATCCGGCTTCGCCAAGCCGCTGTTCGAGGCGGGTCAGATAGCGGCGCACGACCGGCGCGACATAGGCGTTCACGATCGTGGTCGAGACGCGCTCATACTCCTTGATCTGCGGCAGCACGTCGCTGGAGGGCGAGATGCTGACATCGGGCAGCGCCGCGAGCAGCCTCTCGACCACCTCAAGCTCATGGACGGGATTGAGGTAGGAATGCAGGAAGCAGACCGCGACTGAATTGGCACCGGATTGTTTGACCGCGCCGATCCCGGCCTCCAGCGATTTCGCGTCGAGCGCGATCCTCGCCTCGCCGTCGGGTTTGAGCCTTTCGCGGATGCCGATGCGGCGCTCGCGCGGCACCAGCGGCTCCGGCGGCGGCGAGCGCAGATCATAGCGGTTCGGCTTGAGGCCCTCGCGCATCTCGACGACATCGCGATGGCCCTCCGTTGTGAGCAGCGCGACCTTGGCGCCCTTGCGTTCCAAGAGCGCATTGGTGGCAACCGTCGTGCCATGAACGAGGCGCGTGGTCGCGGCGAGCAGTTCGCCACGAGAGAGATTCAATCGCCGCGCCAGCTCCTCCAGTCCGGCCATCACGCCGATCGACTGGTCCTGTGGCGTCGACGGCGATTTCGCGAACACGGTGCGGCCCGCCTCGTCGCTCGCGACAAGGTCGGTAAAGGTGCCACCGACATCGACCCCGATCGTGAATGTCACGTCAGCCCCTGCTCGGCGTCGCGCCGGCGCGCCGCGTCCGATCGCTGCTCCGGCGGCCCCCAGCCGCCGCCACCGGACGAGCGGACCTCCAGGCAATCGCCGGGGCGGATCTCGATGCCGGTCTCCTTGGTCTGCAACAGCCGGGGCGCGCGTCCCTCCGACAACAGGCGGTAGCGGTGCGGCTCGCCATCCTCGCCACCCAGGAGGCCGCACGGCCCATGGCGCGCGCCGTCGCCAGCGGTGTTGCCGCGCGCAATCTTTTCCGTCTCCAGCACGAGGTCGAGCGCGACGCCGAGCCCGCCGCGATGCTTTCCGTCGCCGCCGGAGCCGGCGCGGAATTCGTGATGACGGAAATAGAGCGGAAAGCGCACTTCCGCGACCTCGATGCTGCCGAACTTGATGCCGCCGACCGTGTGCCATTCGCCGATCGACGACCAGCCGTCGCCGCCCGACGAGGCGCCGCCGCCAGGCCGCGCCTGGAACATGTGCCAGATGAAATTCCGTCCCGAGCGCGGGTCCTCGCCCTGGATCGCGATGCGGAAGCGACGGCTCCAGCCCGCCATCGCGCGCTCCGGGCAGGACGCGGACAGCGCCTTGACGATCGCCTCCACGATCTCGTTGGAGGGATGGCTGGTGCAGAGCGTTACCGGCCGGCCCGGATCGGCCCACACCACCGTGCCCTGCTTTGCGATCACCTTGAGCGGGCGCAGCGCGCCGCTGTTTTTGGGGATGTCGGCGTCGATCAGATAGGCAAAGGCCATGGCGACGGCGGCCTGCATGTTGGCGTGCGATGAATTGACGAAACTGGTCGACTGCGGATCGGAGTCGGACAGATCGACTTCGACGTCGCTGCCCCTCTTCGTCACTTTCGCCGCGATCCTGATGTCGCTGCGGCCGTGGCCGTCGTCGTCGAGAAACGCCTCGCCGTAAAACACGCCATCCTTCCAGGTCGAGACCACCGCGCGCGTCTGTTGCTCGGTGGCGTCGAGGATCGCTTCCATCGCGGCGTCGACCATCGGCTCGCCGAACTCGGCGAACAGGCGCGACAGGCGGCGTTCGCCGAGATGCGCCGCGCCGACCATCGCGGCGAGGTCGCCGCGGAATTCCCGCTCGTTGCGCACGTTGAGCGCAAGCAGATCGAGCAGGTCGTCGCGACGGCGTCCTGCCTCACAAAGCTTGATCGGCGGAACGCGGATGCCCTCCTGCCAGATCTCCGTGGCGGACGGGTTGTAGCCGCCATGGGTGGCGCCGCCGATGTCGCTCTGATGGGCGCGCACGATGGTCCAGAGCAGGCGCTTGCCAGACGCGAAGATCGGCACGAAAGCGGTCAGATCAGGCAGGTGGCTGCCGCCCCGATAGGGGTCGTTGAGCAGGATGACGTCGCCCGGGCTGATGTCATCGCCAAAACGCTCTTCCACCGCCCGCGTCGCCCACGGCAAGGCGCCGACATGGACCGGGATGTGGTCGGCCTGCGCGACCAGCCGCGCGCGGGTGTCGCAGATCGCCAGCGAAAAATCGCGGCTGGAATTGAGGATCTGGGAATAGGACGTGCGAAGCATTGCTTCGCCCATCTCCTGCACGATCGAAGAGAGGCGATATTGGACGACCGATCGCGTGATGGGATCGACTTTCGGGGCCATTCACCCCTTGTAGCTGATCGATGCGGCCGCTCCAAGGGTGCCAGCAAAGCTGGCCCGCCGGACATCCCGGCGGGCCGCCATCTCCGTCAATGCTTGTGGAACACCAGGGTGCGCAGCTCGATGCTCTCGCGCGGCGGTGCATCCGCCGGCGTGGTCGGATCGACGAAAGCGGTATGCGGCCCGAACCGGGTGCGGCCGTCGGTCGCCGAATCGTAGCACTTCAGCAGAATGGCTTCGTCCGGCGTCATCTCGGGGACGTAGTACCAGCGGTGGTTCGGATTGAACTTCACCGAGTAGGTCTCGCCGCTGCGGTTGGGATAGATCAGGTCGGATGCGACGAGATCGCCATCGGCGAGCGTGCGTCCGTCGAGCATCGCAAGCGGGGAGTCGCGCAGCGGGCCCCTGATCGGCCGCCACAGATTGATGACCTGGACGCGCCCCTTCAACAACTCGTCCGCTTCCTGCGGCAGATGCTCGCGAACCCGGTTGGCGCCCGAAAGAGCGGTCTGGTCGACATGGACGCGCGTTGCCGGCTGACGCGGACCGGCGCCACGGACATCGGCCGCGCCTTCGACGCGCTTGCGCACGGTGTGATCGAAGATGAAGACGCGGTCCGCTTTCAGCGTCGCCTTGATGAAAGCCTCGGCAAGGGGGTAGTAGACCTTGCGAACCTCATCGTCGTCGAAGAAATTCCGCACCACAGTCGGGTGGCGCACCAGCGCAAAACCCTCGCGGTCGAGCGAGATATCCCCGGCGATCGAGCGCGCATCGAAGATCGGGACCTGGTGCGGCTCGGGCAGCGCCGTCGATTTCGGCTCGCCGGGCGGCGGATCATAGGCGTAGGTTCGCGGCTTGCCTGCGATCGGCGCGAGATAGTTCAGTTCGGCAACGACGAAAGGCAGGGATTCTATTCTTGCTTCTTGCAGACCCATGATGGTCTCCCGGACTTCATTATTCGTACGATTCTATTTTGGCGGCGTCAGCGGACCCGGCAAGGCGTCTCGCACAAATAGCAATGTTGCCGTTTCCGCAAAGGCAAATTGAGAAAAATTCCTTCCGAAGCTCCCGGCGGATTGGAATGGCCGTTCCGATCACGGATTCGTTAGCAAGGGTCAGAGACCCGCCCCTTTCGCAATCGCCTGCGAGAACGAACGGTCGACGATGTCGGCCGCGTCGAGCTTCCGGCCGATCAGGCCGGCCTGGAAATAGAGATCGATCGTCTTCTGCTCGTCTGCGACAACGCCGTCATCAACCGGAGCGATCCTGATCTTTGCGCGCGCCAGCCAGTTCAGCGGAACGGCCGGCGGAATGCTCATCAGCCTGCCCCATGTTTGCGCATAGTCGCCGACATGTTCGAGCGACCACGCCCGCGCCGCCGCCAGGCGCTGCAAAAAATCCTCGAGCGCGGCGCGCTTGTTCTGGATAGCTGCGGGAGATGCGACCTGGAAGCCGAGCCCCGGCGTGATCCCCTCGCCGGTGATGATGCGGCGCGACTTGAACAGCACCTCCTCCTGGCTGACATAGGGCTCCCAGGTCGACCACGCGTCGACCGCGCCTTGCGTATAGGCGATCTTGGCGTCCGACGGCGCGAGAAAGACGATCTTCACGTCATCCGCTTTCCAAGCTTTCGCGTCGAGCGCCGCGAGGATCAACTGGTGGCCAATCGAGCCACGACCGGTTGCGATGGTCTTGCCACGCAGATCATCGAACGACCTGATGGGCGATTTCTCCGGCACAAGGATGGCAAGGCCTTCCTGCGACTGCCGGATGGCGGCGACAGCCTTCATCGGCCGATTTGCGGCGGCCGCAAAGGTGAAGGGCGCATCGCCCACGATTCCCGTCTCGATCGCACCGGCGCCGAGCGCCTCCAGAAGCGGCGCTGCGGCGGCAAACTCCTTCCATTCGATCCGGTACGGCGCGTCCTTCAGCACGCCGGCCGCCTCCATCACGGCCTGCGAATTGCCCTTCTGGTCACCGACGACCAACGTCGTCTGCGCCGAAGCGAGCGAAAGACCGCCGGCCAGGAAGCCCAGCGCGAAAGCGAACCGCTGCAGCATCCTCATTCGGCCGCGATCCCTCGCGCCGCCTGGCGCCCGGCGACCAGCTTGCGGGTGAGCGGGATCAGCTCGCGGCCGTAGCCGATGGTATCGACCAGCGGATCAAAACCGCGGATCAGGAAATGGCTGATGCCGAGATCGTAATAGTCGCCGAAGACTTCGGCGACCTGCTCCGGCGTGCCGACCAGCGCCGTGGTGTTGCTGTTGGCGCCGGTCAATTTCGCGATCCCGGTCCACAGCCGCTTGTCGATGCGCGTGCCCTGCTCGGCGAGCGCGAGCAGGCGGCGCGCACCGGCAGTGGCATGGCCATCGGCTGGCTTGCGGTAGCCGGTCCTGTCCTGTAGCGCAGTCGCGCGCGCGAGAATGGCCTCGGCCTTCTCCCAGGCCTTCTGCTCCGTATCGGCCAAGATCGGACGGACCGAAAGGCTGAAGCGCGGCGTCGGCCGGCCGTAGCGGGCCGCGGCGCTGTGCACGCGCGAGGTGACGTCGCGCACCTGCGCATAGGATTCGCCCCAGAGCGCGAAGGTGTCGGCATGCTTGCCTGCCACCTCGATCGCGGCATCCGACGCACCGCCGACGAAGATCCGGATCCCTTCGGGATGATACGGCCTCACATGCGAGAAGCCGCCCCGGACCTGGTAGTATTTTCCGGCGTAGTCGAACGGCTTGTCGCTGCTCCATTCGGCCCGCAGCACATCGAGGAATTCGCTGGTGCGGGCGTAGCGCTCGTCCTTGTCGTCGATGATGTTGCCGTCCTGTTTCAATTCGGTGGCGTTGCCGCCCGTGATGACATGCAACGCCACACGACCGCGCGAGAACTGATCGACGGTGGCAAGCTGGCGCGCCAGCAGCGTCGGCGCCGTGAAGCCGGGGCGCTGCGCGATCAGCACGTTGAGCCGCTCGGTCACGGAGAGCACGTGCTGGCCGACCTGCAAGCCATCCGGCGAGGTCGAATGAAAGGCGAGCAACGCGCGATCGAAGCCGGCATTTTCATGCGCCTTGGCCACCGTCTCGATCCAGGTCGGATCGAGCGCCGGCCCCTGGCGCACGATGGTTTCCGACGAATTGTTGTTGGTGATGTAGCCGATGAACTCGATGGACATGATGTCCTCCTGTTGACGTTCAAAGTCCGAGCGCGGCGCGGCCGAGGCTCAAGCGCGTGGAATCATCCTGTGGGGTGTGGACGCGCCCGCACAGCACGTCGCGGTGGTGCCGCTCCAGCGGATTGGAGCGCGTCAATCCATGATTGCCCGAAAGCGACAGTGCGTCCTCGACGACCGCCACGGCATTGTTGGTGACGGTCAGCTTGGTGACATTGGACTCGGCCGCGCTCAGCAGCACGCCGTCGTCGAAATCGCCGGCAAAGCTCTCGATCAGGCGCGCGTTGACCAGAAGACGGGCCTCGATGCCACCGACGATTTCCTGAACGCGCGGCAGCGTCGCCAGCGGCGCGCCGAGATTGGCGGGCACGCGGCTTTTCAGGAACTCCACCAGCCAGTCGCGCGCCGCGCGCGCCACGCCATCATAGATCGCGGCGATGAAGATCGCGTGGATCGTTGCCTGCGTGAAATCGGGCGTCAGCCATTCCTCGGGCGCGCGGACGTCGATCTCGTAGTCGAGCGGGAAGACTACGTCGTCGAAGATCACGTCATGGCTGCCGCTGGCGCGCAGGCCCAGATGATCCCATGTCTCGACGATCCGCGTTCCCGGCAGGCCGGCCGGCACCAGGAACAGGCCGACCCGCGTCTCCTCCTCGTCGGTCCTCGCCCACGCCGCATACCACTTCAGGAGCGGCGCGCCGGTCGAATAGATCTTGCGGCCCGAGAGCCGCCAGCCGGTCTCGGTTCGGCGCGCGATGGTCGACGGCAGGCCGCCACGCGCCGGCGAGCCGAGTTCGGGTTCGACGCGCAGCGCATTGATCAGCGCGACGCCTTCGATCGTCTCTTTCGCAAGCTTGCGCGCGAGCCGGCCCGGCCAGCGCGCGCTTCTCGCCATCACGAGATGCTGGATGTAGTGCATCGACAGCACGAGCGCGGTCGAGGGATCGGCCTTGCCGACGATGCCAAGGACGCGCGCCGTCTCCAGCGCCCCTGCTCCGCCGCCGCCGAGCGCGGCCGGAACGGTCAATGCGAGCAGCCCGGCTTCCGACAGCTCCTTGAAGTTCTCGAAGGGAAAGCTTCCGTCACGGTCGTGCACTGCCGCGCGCTCGGCAAAGCCGGCCGAGACTTCACGGGCGCACGCCGTGCGATCGGCCGCGCCATGGGCCGGCAGCTCACGCGCCGTCGTCGAGCCAAGCGTCGTCACCATGTCGCGTCCAATCCGAGCAGACTGAGGATCTGCCGGCGCAGCTCGGCGAGATAGGGATCGCCGCGATGGCGCAGGTGCGGCCGCTGCACCCTGATATCGGCCTTGATGCGCGCCGGCCGCTCACTCAGCACGATGACACGGTTGGCGAGAAACAGCGCCTCCTCGACATCGTGGGTGACGAGCAGCGTGGTAAAACCCTGGCGCTGCCACAGCGACACCAGCTCGGCCTGCATCGTGATGCGCGTCAGCGAGTCGAGCTTGCCGAGCGGCTCGTCGAGGATCAGCACCTTGGGATCGTTCACCAGCGCCCGCGCCAGCGCCACCCGCTGCGCCATGCCGCCGGACAGTTGATGCGGATAGGCGTTGCGGAAGTTCGACAGGCCGACCAGATCGAGCGCAGCGTCGACTCGCTGCCGCTGGCTTTTGAGGATGCCCTGCGCCTCCAGCCCGAGCGCCACATTGTCCCAGACCGAACGCCATGGAAACAGCGTCGGGTCCTGGAACACGACGACCCGCGACGGATGCGGCCCCCGGATACGCTCATCGTCTTCCCGCAGGCTCCCGGCGCGCGGCTGATCGAGGCCGGCCACCAGGCGCAGCAGCGTGGACTTGCCGCAGCCGGATGGCCCGAGCAGCGCGACGAACTCGCCCGGCTCGACCATCAAATTGACGTCGTCGAGAACGGGAAGCTCGATGCCGTCGATATCGAAGGCATGGCTGACATGCTCGATATCAAGCGCGGCCCCCACCGCGGGATAGGCGATCGGCTTGGCGACGGCGTGCGCTACCATTTGACTACCCCCTTCTGCCAGGCGAGCAGGTGGTCGCGCGTCTTGAACAAGAGCGTGATCGCGCCGCTGCACAACAGCGACATCACGATCAGCGCCGCATACATGTTGGCATAGGCGGCCCAGCCCTGCGCCCATTGTAAGTACCAGCCGAGCCCGGCCTTGACGCCGATCATCTCGGCGACGACCAGGACCGCGAAGGAGGAGCCGAGCCCCATGAACAGGCCGACGAACACGTGCGGCAGTGCCGCAGGAATCGCGACCTTCAGGATCAGGAAGGACGGCTTTGCACCGAGCGTGCGCGCCACGTCGTAATAGGCGTTGCTGACGCTGGCGACGCCCGACCAGGTCAGGACCGTGACCGGGAAGCCGGTCGCGAGCGCAATCAGGAAGGTCGAGGCGCTCCAGCTCGAGGGAAAGGTGAAAAACGCGATCGGAAGCCAGGCGGTCGCCGGCAGCGGCCCGATGAAACGCAGTACCGGATGCACCCAGTAACCGACGCCTCGTGACCAGCCGATCGAGACGCCGGTGAGGAAACCGACGGCGGCACCGATCAGATAGCCGCCGAGCTGCAATTTGACGGATGCAAAGACGCTGTCGAGCAGTTTCGGCAGGTCGTCGGTGTAGACCTCCAGGATGGCCTGCGGCGGCGGAAAGAACGGCAGCGGCAGCCAGGCGAATTTCGCGGTCGCGGCTTCCCAGAGCGCGAACCATATCCCGAGCGCCAGCAGCCACGGCGCACGCTGGCGCAATGCGGCACCGGTGCGGCCGAGGAAATCGGCGCTGACCGTGCCGAAAAACACCAGTGCCGCGACGACGAAGGCGCCGATCCCCAGCGAATGGGTCCGCGACCAGTCGCCGACGTCGTCCCATGCAAGGCAGACTACCCCGAACGCGATCCATGCCGCACTGGCCGCAACGCCCACTCCAGAGTTCTTCAGCCAATCAGCAAGCTGACGCCTGGGTGACGCCGCCGATCCGCGGAGCGCGATGCCATCAGACAGCGAATATGTCGACATAGATTCGCTCCGCAAATTTGGCCGTGTCGGTGCTCGGCTTGAACACCGATACCGTCTTCAGGTCGTCGGCATAGGCCTTCAGCTCGCGCTTGAGCACGTCGCCGGTGGGGTGGTGGTGATGGGTGTGGTAGCGGACCATCGCTTCGATGTCGGCAAGATCAGCGTTCTTCGGCGCATAGGGCTGGAACGACTTCGCCGCCTCGGCCGGGTTCTGCGCCGTGAACATTGCAGCATCGAGCAAGGCCTGCGTGACCGCGCGCCCGACATGGGGCTCCTCGCGCACCAGGCTGCCGCGCAAGCCCACGATGCAGCAGCTCTTGTCCCGATATTCGCCGTCGAGGTTGGAGGCGACCTCCTTGTAGGTGGAATCCTTCAGCCAGAGATAGGCGAGCGGATCGGACGACAGGAACGCCTGCACTTCCTTCTTCTCGACCGCGAGGTTGAGCAGGTTTCCGGGATAGGGCCGCCAGTCGACGTCCCGGTTCGGATCGATGCCGAGCTTGGCAAGCTGGATGGAGAAGAAATTCTTGTCGGGCCCGGCAAGATCGCCGACGGCGACAATCTTGCCCCTGAGATCGGCGAGCGCGTTGACGCCGGAATCGGCGCGGGTCAGCACCCGCATGCAGCCGCCATGGGTGCCGGCCGCGATCTTCACGTCAAAGCCCTGCTCCAGCGGCTTGAGCCAGCGCAGCGCCATGCCGAGCCCGGCATCGGTCTTGCCGGTCGCGATCGCTTCCAGCAACTGGTCGGTGGACCCGCTGTAGTTGACGAGCTCGACGTCGAGGTTCTGCCTGCGGAAAAAGCCCTGGTCGATGGCAACCGGCAGCGGCGTCAGGCAGACCGCGCCGGCGTTCCAGGAAAGCTTCAGCTTGCGCGGCGCGCCGGAGAGCGGCGGCGCATCCGACGATGTCTTGCAGATGGGAAACTCGGAGAAGTCGATCGCCGGCGCCGCGCGCAGCGACAACGCCTGCGCTCCCAGCGCGCCGAGCGGACCGGCAAAGGCAGCTGCTGCGCCCGCGCGCAGCAACGTGCGGCGGTCGAGCCGCGATGCTGCATTGTTTCCTTCATCTCGCATGAACACTTCCCTCGTTTCGGCAAAGCTTCGCCGGTGCGCAGCACGCCCTCGTGCTTGCGCATTCTCCGTTTGGAGCTTGCGGTCTATCGTGAAATCAGGCGACGCATCGCCGCTCAATCGATACGCAAATGATGCGGTGCGGTCGCGCTCTCGTCAATGAAATGGAATTTCGAATGTTGCAGCAGGTGAGGAGATTATCTGCAGCAGCATCGCGACAAGCGAGCACAGGATTTTGCGCCCGCCTGTCGCTCCGATACGAAGCGGAAGAACCTCGCCGCACGAAACGACGGCCGTTTGTGCGGGAAGTGCGCAAAGCATTCCAGTCGCAAGCTCCGAGCGAGACGTTCTTTATCTTCGCCTGCCTGTAATTCAGTCAGTCCTTTCATTGACTGAACCGCGTGGCATCCTAGACTCAGGAAACCCATGGCCCGGTCGGCGATGGTGAGGAACGAGGTCCTGCAATGTCCGCGAAAAAGCGGTCGATATTCGTCGCCGAGCTGATCGATATGTCGGCATTCGCCTTCGAGGCGGAGCACACCTCGCAGGCCGAGGAATTCGCCCGCGCGCCATGGTTCATGCGCGCCGTCAGCAGCTTCCATCGACAAAGCCGCAGGCTTCCGAACGAGCGCGTCGCGGTCCGTACCCGCCCGGCGACCGAACAGGAAGCGTCGCTCTATCGCGACCTCGCGATCGAGTTCGCCGACGAAGCCCGCGACTTCCTGGTCGCGCCCTTGCCCGGGCACTGAATGCGAAGCGCCGATCCGCCCGGCACCTGATCAGTTACATTCTCTGCTACCAATTATAAAATGACTCCCCGCCGGGTTCCGTCGTAACATCGGTGTAACGGTCGATTGCCGGCCGCGATAGTGCTTGAGACGGAATTTCCAGACGAGGGTTGCATGGATTTGAACAGGTTCGAGATCAGCCGCCGCACGGCGCTTTTGACTTCGGCTGCGATCGCCGCCAATGTCGCCAATCCACTGCGGGCCTTTGCGCAGGAAACGCCCCGCAAGGGCGGCGTGTTCAACGTCCATTATGGCGCGGAGCAGCGCCAGCTCAATCCCAGCCTGCAGGCATCGACCGGCGTCTACATCATCGGCGGCAAGATCCAGGAAAACCTGGTCGACCTCGACGCCGCCGGCAAGCCGGTCGGCGTACTCGCCGAAAGCTGGGACGCTTCTCCCGACGGCAAGACCATCACTTTCAAGCTGCGCAAGGGCATCACCTGGCACGATGGCAAGCCGTTCACCTCGGCAGACGTCGAATTCACCGCCATGCAGATGTGGAAGAAGATCCTCAATTACGGCTCGACGCTGCAACTGTTCCTGACCGCAGTTGACACGCCTGACCCGCAGACCGCGATCTTCCGCTATGAGCGGCCGATGCCACTGAACCTTTTGCTGCGGGCGCTACCGGATCTCGGCTACGTCTCACCCAAGCACCTCTATGAATCCGGCGGCGACATCCGCCAGAACCCGAACAATCTCGCGCCGATCGGCACGGGCCCGTTCAAGTTCGTGAAATATGAACGCGGCCAGTACATCATCGCCGACCGCAATCCCGATTACTGGCGCCCCAACGCACCCTATCTCGACCGCATCGTCTGGAAGGTGATCACCGACCGCGCCGCGGCCGCAGCCCAAATGGAAGCCGGCGAGCTGCACTACAGCCCGTTCTCCGGGCTCACGATCTCCGACATGGCCCGGCTCTCGAAGGACAAGCGCTTCATCGTCTCGACCAAGGGCAACGAAGGCAACGCGCGCACCAACACCATCGAGTTCAACTTCCGCCGCAAGGAATTGTCCGACATCCGCGTCCGCCGCGCGATCGCGCACGCGATCAACGTGCCGTTCTTCATCTACAACTTCCTTGGCGATTTCGCCAGGCTCGGCACCGGGCCGATCCCCTCCACCTCGACCGATTTCTACCCAGGCGCGAACACGCCGCAATACCCTTACGACAAGGCGAAGGCGACCGCGTTGCTGGATGAGGCCGGTTTCAAGCCGGGCGCCGGCGGACAGCGGTTCTCGATCCGGCTTTTGCCGGCGCCGTGGGGCGAGGACATCTCGCTGTGGTCGACCTTCGTACAGCAGTCGCTGTCAGAGGTCGGCATCCCCGTCGACATCGTGCGCAATGACGGCGGCGGCTTCCTCAAGCAGGTCTATGACGAGCACGCCTTTGATCTGGCGACCGGATGGCACCAGTATCGCAACGATCCCGCCGTCTCGACCACGGTCTGGTACCGCTCCGGTCAGCCCAAGGGGGCGCCATGGACCAACCAGTGGGGCTGGGAAGACGCCAAGGTCGACAAGACCATCGATGACGCTGCCACCGAGATCGATCCGGCCAAGCGCAAGGCGCTCTACGCCGAATTCGTCACGGAGGTGAACACCGAATTGCCGGTCTGGATGCCGATCGAGCAGCTTTTCGTCTCGGTGCTGTCGGCCAAGGCCCGCAACCACTCCAACACCCCGCGCTGGGGCTCGGCGAGCTGGTACGATCTTTGGCTTTCCGCATAAGCCAAATTTCGACAAGATGACGCCATGCGCATCCTGAGCCTCGCGGGGCGGCGGCTCGCCGCCTCGATCCCGACCCTTGTGCTGATCCTGATCGGCGTGTTCCTGTTGTTGCAGCTTGCGCCGGGAGACACCGTCGACGCCATGATGGCGCAAATGGGCGGCGGGGATGCCGCGACCGCGCGCGAGCTGCGGCACTTTTACGGGCTCGACCTGTCGATCCCGCTGCAGCTCGCCAACTACCTGTGGCGGCTGGTGCGACTCGACCTCGGCTTTTCCTCGATCTACGGCAAGCCGGTTGCGACCGTGATCCTGGAGCGCCTGCCGCCGACCCTGCTGCTGATGACGGCGTCGCTGTCGTTCGCCTTCTTCTTCGGCCTCCTGTTCGGCGTGTTCGCGGCGCGGCGCGTCAACAAATGGCCGGATACGCTGATCTCTACGCTCGGCCTCGTCTTCTATGCCACGCCCTCGTTCTGGTTCGGGCTGATGGCCATTGTCGTGTTCTCGATCTACCTGCAATGGCTGCCGCCCGGCGGCTTCGAGGATATCGGCAACGTCCATACCGGTCTTTCGCGCATGCTCGACATCGCCGGCCACCTCGTGCTGCCGACGCTGACGCTCGGCCTGATCTTCCTCGCGATTTATCTGCGCATCATGCGCGCCTCGATGCTCGAGGTTCTGAACCTCGATTTCGTCCGCACCGCGCGCGCCAAGGGCCTCGACGAGACGCATGTGATCACCCGCCACGTGCTGCGCAATGCGCTGCTGCCGATGGTGACGCTGATCGGCTTGCAGGCCGGAACCATGCTCGGCGGCTCGGTCGTGGTCGAAAGCGTGTTCTCGCTGCCCGGCCTCGGGCGGCTGGCCTATGAATCGGTGGTGCAGCGCGACCTCAACACGCTGCTCGGCATCGTCTTCGTCTCGGCGCTGCTGGTGATCGCGGTCAACTTCATCGTCGACCTGCTCTATGCGCGGCTCGATCCGCGCATCTCGGCGGAGGGCTGAGATGGACGCGGTCAAGCGCTATTTCCGCAGTCCCGCCGCGGTCATTGGCCTCGTGCTGCTGCTGCTCGTGATCGCGATGGCGGCAAGCGCGACCTGGCTCTATCCGCGAGATCCACTGGCGCTCGCCGGCCGTCCGCTGGTCTGGCCGTTCGCCAATCCGCGCTTTCCGCTCGGCACCGACAATTCGGGGCGCGACATCGCCGCGCAGATCTTCTATGGCGCCCGCATTTCCCTCTTGATCGGCGGCGTCGCCACCGCGATCGCGATTGCGATCGGCGTGCTGGTCGGCGCATTTGCCGGCTACTACGGCGGCTGGGTGGACAACATCCTGATGCGGATCACGGAGGCGTTCCAGACGCTGCCGAATTTCGTGCTGCTGCTGGTTCTGGTCGCCGTGTTCGGCTCGACGCTGACGACCGTGACCATCGCGGTCGGCTTCGTGTCGTGGCCGGCGCCGGCGCGGCTGACCCGGGCCGAGTTCCTGTCCCTGCGCAACCGCGAATTCGTCCAGGCCGGACGTACGCTCGGCATGAAGGACCTGCAACTGATTCTAGGCGAAATCCTGCCCAATGCGCTGCCGCCGGTGATCGTCTATGCCAGCGTCGTGATGGCGGTCGCGATTCTGCTCGAGAGCGCGCTGGCCTTCCTGCGCCTATCCGATCCCAATGTCGCCTCCTGGGGCAACCTGATCGGGCTCGGCCGCGACGTGCTGCGCGTGCAGTGGTACGTCTCGGCAATTCCCGGCGTTGCCATTCTCGTTACCGTGCTGGCGGTGTCCCTCGTCGGACAGGGTCTGAACGATGCGCTCAATCCGAGGCTGAAGAGCCGATGAGCGATCCCGTCCTGGTCGTCGATCATCTGACCGTGCGCCTGCCCGAGGGCGCCGACCGCGCGCATGCGCTCTCCGACGTCTCGCTCTCGATCGCAGCGAACGAGATCCTCTGCCTCGTCGGCGAATCCGGCTCCGGCAAGTCGGTGATGGCGAACGCCATCATGCGGCTGTTGCCCGACGAGGTCGGCATCGAGGGCGGGCATATCGGCTTCGAGGGGCGCGACCTCTGTGCCGCTCCGCCTGCCGAGATGCGCAAGGTGCGCGGCGAAGGCATCGCAATGATCTTCCAGGAGCCGATGACCGCGCTCAATCCGCTGCGCACCATCGGCGACCAGATCGGCGAGATGTTTGCCATTCACACCGATCTTTCCCGCGCCGCGATCCGCGCGCGGGTGCTGGCGTTGCTGGAGGATGTCCGGATTGCCGATCCGGCTCGGGCGGCAAAAGCCTATCCGCACGAGCTATCCGGCGGGCAACGACAGCGCGCCATGATCGCGATGGCGCTGGCGCTCGACCCGAAGCTTTTGATCGCGGACGAGCCGACCACCGCGCTCGACGTGACGACACAGGCGCAAATCCTCAAGCTCATCCGCGACCTGCAGCAGCGCAGGAAGACCGCGGTGCTGTTCATCACCCATGATTTCGGCGTCGTGGCCGAGATCGCCGACCGCGTCGCCGTGATGCAGCACGGCGTGGTCGTCGAACAGGGCGCAGCAGGCGCGGTGCTGAACAAGCCGCAGCACGGCTATACGAAGCAGCTGATCGCCGCGGTGCCGCCCCTGAAGGCGCCGCCGCCGCGTTCGCTGTCCTCCGACGCCATCCTGAGCCTCTCGAACGTGTCCAAGACCTATCGCAGCGGCGGATTTCTCGGCCGCGGCGCGCGCGTCACGCCCGCGGTAAAGGACGTCTCGCTCGCGCTGCCGCGAGGCGCGACGCTCGGCATTGTCGGCGAATCCGGCTCGGGCAAGTCGACGCTGGCGCGCTGCATCGTCCGCCTGATCGATCCCGATACCGGCTCGATCATGCTCGATGGAAAGGACTGGGCGACCCTGTCGCGTGAAAATGTTCGCCGCGAAACCCGCCACATCCAGATGGTGTTCCAGGACCCGTTCGCTTCGCTGAACCCGCGCCGCAAGGCGGTCGAGCTGGTGGCGCAGGGGCCGATCGTGCACGGCACGCCGCGGGCGCAGGCTGTTGCCGAGGCGCGCGAGCTGTTCGCCCTTGTCGGGCTCGATCCATCGGCCACGGACCGCTTTCCGCATGAATTTTCCGGCGGCCAGCGCCAGCGCATCGGGCTCGCCCGCGCGCTTGCCTTGAAACCCGACGTGCTGGTCGCCGACGAGCCGGTCTCGGCGCTCGACGTTTCGGTTCAGGCGCAGGTGCTGCGGCTGCTCGCGGATTTGCGCAAGCGCCTCGGGCTTTCGATCGTCTTCATCACGCACGACCTGCGCGTCGCCGCGCAGATCTGCGATCTCGTCGTCGTCATGAAGGACGGCATGGTGGTGGAGCATGGGTTGACCGCGGAGGTGTTCGAGAACCCGCAGCACCCTTACACCCAGGCGCTGCTGGCCTCGATTCCCGGCGGCGCCTTCACGCGCGAGCATGACGCGGTCGCGATCGCCTGAGATCTCAGGCGATCTCGCGCGCGTCGCGGCGGCGGTAGAGCAGCAGCATCAGCGGCGCGAGCTTGCGGAGCAGCCCATGCGCGGGAATGGTCACGGGCTCGGTGAACGGCAGCGCGAGATCCTTTTCGGGAACACCGCGCACGGCCTTGGCGAATTCACCGCCCAGCGCCATGGTCAGCGCCACGGCGCGGCCGTTGCAGCCGGTCCAGCCATAGGCATCCGGTCCAAGGCGATGGAAACGCGGCAAAAAGTCCGTGGTCATGCCGACATAGCCGTTCCAGACATAATCGAAGGAGACCTCGCCGATCTGCGGCCACAGCCGCAGCAAGCGCTCCGCCACCCGCGCCTTCAGCCGCTCGGCCTTGTCGCCGGGCCCGATCACCGCGCCGCCGGTAACCAGGCGGTTGCGAGCGTCGTAGCGGGCGAAATAAAGCTCGCCATGGGTATCCGACATCGCCTGCCGGCCGGGAATGATGGTCTTGCGGACGTTGTCCGACAGGGATTGGGTCGCCATCTGCCAGGACAGGACCGGCATTACCTCGTGAGCGATTTCGGGCGCCAGCGACTTCGCGATCTCGCCGCTATAGGCGTTGGTCGCCACGACCAGCGCCCGCGCGGTGATCTCGCCTTTGGCAGTTTTCACCTGCCATCGACCGATGCAGCGCTGAAAACTTTCGGCCGGCGAGCGCGCAAAGATGCGTCCGCCGCGCTCCAGCACGACGCGCGATAGCCCGCGCGCCAGCGCCAATGGATTGATATGGCCGCCGCTTTTGTTCCAGAAGCCGCCGAACCAGGCATCCGAGCCCAGCATGTCGCGGACCTGTTCGCGCGACAGAAGCTCGACCGGCGCGCCGAATTTCGACCATTGCCTGACCCGGCGCTCGGCGATCTTGATACGGCCCGGCGAATGCACCGGCTGCACCCAACCGGCCTGCTCCTGCTCGGCCTCGATGCCATAGCGACCGACCATGTCGAACAGCGTCGCGGCGCTGTCGCGCAACAGGCCGACGAAGCGCTCGCCTGCCGGACCGTGTTTTGCAACGATGTCCTCCGGATCAGGCCGCGACAGGGTCGGGATCACCTGGCCGTTGTTGCGGCCCGAGGCGCCCCAGCCCGGCTCCATCGCCTCGACGATAGCAACATCGACGCCCGCTTCCCGCAGATGCAGCGCGGTGGACAGCCCGGTAAAGCCACCGCCGATGATGACGACATCGGCCTCATGCGATCCGATCAGTTCCGGGAAATCGGGCCCACGCGGCGTCACGGCGGCCCACAACGAACCCGGCCATCGCACCTCGGTCATGTCGCTCCATTTTCCTTCCTGCACCGGCGGCGCGGGTGCCCTGCACGTCCGCGGCTTGCGATCCGCCGCACCGTTTGCTTAGCTTAGCAAGCCTCATTTAGCCCGGGAAACAAAGAGTGGCACTGAAAAACGTCATCGGCATCGACCATGCCGTCATCATGGTCAAGGATCTCGACAAGGCCGCCGAGAACTGGAAGCGGCTGGGATTTACCATTTCGCCGCGCGGCACCCACAGCGCGCATATGGGCTCGGGCAACTATACCATCATGCTCGACCCCGATTACATGGAATTGCTCGGGGTGCTCAAGGAGACCGAGCACAATGCGCCGGCCCGGGCCTATCTTGCCAAGCATGGCGACGGCATCGAGCGCATCGCCTTCACCGCGGTCGATTCGGCTGAAGGCGCCGAGGAAATCCGTGCGCGCGGATTTGCCCCGATTGGACCGACCGATTTCGAGCGTCCGGTGACGCTGCCCAACGGCACCGTCTCGGCCGCCAAGTTCAGGACCTTCCAGTGGCCGACGGCGGAAGCGCCGGGCGGCGTGCGCATCTTCGCCTGCCAACACAAGACGCGCGAAACCGTGTGGATTCCAGAACTGATGACGCATGCCAATGGCGCGAAACGCCTGCGCCAGGTCCTGATCGTAACGCCCGAACCGGCAAAGGACGCCGCCCAGCTTTCCCGCATGATCGACCGCGAAACGCGGAACGAGCCGGACGGCGCGGTCGCGGTGCCTTCGGGGGCGGATCGCGCCGACTTCGTCTTCCTGACGAAGGATCAGCTCGGCAAGCGCTATCCTGGCGTGCCGCTCGCCGGGCTCTCCGAGCGTGGCGGCGCCGGGCTCGTGATCGCGGCGGACCTGGCCAAGGCGGAGAAGGTGCTTGGCGCGAACGGCGCCCGCTCGGGACAAGCGATCTGCGTTGCACCAGCCGCGGCGAACGGCACGCTGCTCGCGTTCGTGGCCTAGCCTGAGCTCTTCGCGGGGCGAGCGGCCATCTAGTTGCCGGGCGGCTCGCCCGCCCACGCGTGCGCGATCAGCGCTTCGATTGCGCCGCGCTCGAGCGGCCGCGGATTCCAGTATGGGTTGGCGAAGGTCAGGTCGACTGCGCGGGCTATTCCATCCTGCGGCATTCCGATCTCGCGCAGGCTCGCCGGGATCTGCATTTGCCGGCCGAGGTCGTAGAGGCTGTCGGCCGGATCGCGGCCGGCAAAAATCCGCGTCATCCTGTTGATCGCATCGGGCACGGCGCCCGCGTTGTAGCGCAGCGCATGCGGCAGCACGATCGCATGCGTCTCCGCATGCGGCAGGTTGAAGGCGCCGCCGAGCACGTGACACAGCTTGTGGTGCAGGGCGACGCCGACCGAGCCGAGACAGAGGCCGCACAGCCAAGCACCATAAAGCGCGTTGGCACGCGCCTCGCGGTCCGAAGGTCCGGAGACGACCGCCGGCAAGGCGGTCGCCATGGCGCGGATCGCCTCTTCCGCCATCAGCGATATCACGGGGTTGCGGTCGCGCGCGTAGAGCGCCTCGACCGCATGCGCCATCGCGTTCAAGCCGGACACGGCGACCAGCCGCGGCGGCAACGACAACGTCAGCGCGACGTCATAGATCACCGTCTTCGGGGCGATCGCGGGGTCGGAGCGCGTCGTCTTCACGCCGTCCGCCGTCTCGCCGAGGATCGGGGTCATCTCCGAGCCGGCATAGGTGGTGGGGATCGCGATCTGCGGCAGCCCGGTGCGCACGCCGATCGCCTTGCCGAGCCCGATCGTGGAGCCGCCGCCGAGCGCGATCACGCCATCGGCCTTCACTTCGCTGGCGAAGCGCAGCGCCTGCTCGGTCACGGCGAGGGGCGTGTGCATCACCGCGCCGGGAAACACACCCGCGAAGCGATCCTTGAGACGATCGGCGAGCGCGCGGCCCTGCGCTTCATGGCCGGCCGTGGTCAGAACCAGCGCGCGGCGGATCGACAGCAGGTCGACTTCCTCGCCGAGCCTGTCCAGCGTTCCGTCGCCGAACACGACACGGACGGCTTGCGAGCGGTAGACGAACGGGTCCATGTGATCCTCCACGCGCGGGCACGATCTCAGGGCTGCACGGGCAGCGACGCAGGCTCGGTGGTGCGTACGGTCGCGGGCAATTCGACCGCCTCAGCATCAGCGATCCTACCATCAAGCACGGCTTGGAGGCGAGCGACATCGAGCTCGCCCTCGCTCCGCGAGATCACGATGGTCGCGACACCATTTCCAATCACGTTGACGAGCGCCCTCGCCTCGCTCATGAAGCGGTCGATCCCGAGGATCAGCGCCATGCCGGCGACGGGAATCGTCGGCACCACCGAGAGCGTGCCGACCAGCGCGATGAAGGACGCCCCGGTCACGCCGCTCGCCCCCTTCGACGTCAGCATGGCGACGGCAAAGATCGCGATCTGCTGCGGGATCGAGAGGTCCACATTGGTCGCCTGCGCCACGAACAGGGCGGCAAGCGTCATGTAGATCGACGAGCCGTCGGTGTTGAAGACATAGCCGGTCGGCACCACGAGGCCGACCACCGGCTTGGAGCAGCCGAGACGCTCGAGCTTCTGCATCAGGCTGGGCAGCACCGGATCGGAGGATGACGTGCCAAGCACGATCAGGATTTCCTCCTTGATGTAGACCAGGAACTTCCAGATGCTGAAACCGGACCAGCGCGCGATCGGGCCGAGCACGGCGAACACGAACACCGCCGAGGTCACGTAAAACAGCAGCACCAGCTTGATCAGCGGCCCGAGCGACGCAACGCCGTAGCGCCCCACCGTGAACGCCATGGCGCCGAATGCCCCGATCGGCGCGAGCCGCATCACCACGTTGATCGTGCCGAACACCAGCGTCGCGCCGGCGTCGATCAGGTCGCGGACCGGCCTTGCGCGTTCGCCCAGATGCGACAGCACGAAGCCGAACAGGATCGAGACCAGCACGACGGGCAGGATGTCGCCTCTGGCGAAGGCGTCCACCACCGTGTTGGGAATGATGTTGAGCAGAAACTCGGCAATCGTCTGTTCCTTGGCCTTCCCCGCATATTGCGCGACCGCCTTGACGTCGAGGGTAGCCGGGTCGACGTTGAAGCCCGCGCCTGGCGTTGCGAGATGCGCGGCGGCAAAGCCGATCAGCAGCGCAAGGGTGGAGACCGCCTCGAAATAGACCAGCGCCTTGCCGCCGACACGGCTCACCTTCTTCATGTCGGACATGCCTGCGATGCCCGAGACGACGGTGCAGAAGATGACGAGTGCGATCACCATCTTGATCAGCTTGATGAAGCCGTCGCCGAGCGGCTTCATCTCGACGGCAATCGAAGGCCAGAAATGGCCGAGCGCAATCGCCACCGCGATCGCGGCCAGCACCTGCACATAGAGCATCGCATAAAAAGGCTTCCGGGCACGCGTCGTCGTCGCCTCAGACATCGATATCTCCAAGGAGTTTTCTGACTATCCAAGCCGGCCGCGATACTCGTGCCCGGCGCTCTATTCGGCTGGCCCGGCTATCCGTCCGGCCGCAGCACAATGCGCTCCCGCGACGAGCCGATGACGGCGAGATAGGCCGCCCTGGCTTCACGAAGCGGATAGACCGATCCCTTCGCGATCGGGAACGGTTTGAGCTGGCCGCCCCCGAAGCCAGCCATCACGCTGCGCAGCACGTCGGCGCTTTCGACCGACGAAAACGCCAGCGTGTCGACCCCGACATAGGTGTGCCGGCCGCGGTAGAATTCGAGAATGTTGAATTCGACACGCGGATTGATCGCGGCGATCAGGATCTGCCGGCCACCTTTTGCAAGCGAGCGGTGCGCATCCTGGAAATAGGGATCGCCGACGGTGTTGAAGACGATGTCGGCCCCCTTGCCGTCAGTCAGCTCGCGCACCCGCGTTACAACGTCGGTCGCCGCCGAATTGATGATCTCGACCGGGCCGTTGGCGTGGCCTTGATAGCCCTCGTCCTTGCGCACCACGCCGATCACATTGGCGCCGCGCCAGGTCGCAAGCTGGATCGCCGCCTGCCCTACCTTGCCGTTGGCACCGAGCACGAGGACATGCTCGTGCGCCTTCGGTATGCCGCTGCGACGGAAGCCTTCGATCGCCGTGACGAAGGGAACGCCGATGCCGGCGGCTTCCTCCATCGAGATGTCCTCGGGCTTTTCCACCAGCGCGGCCGCCTCGACCACCAGATGCGAGGCGTGGGTGCCGTCGCGCCGGATGCCAAGGTCGCCCGACGTGCCGAACACCGCTTTACCCATCCATTCCGCCGGGCCATCGACGACCCGGCCCGCGAAATCGCGTCCCGGCGTGCGCGGAAACACCGCATAGGGCATCAGCCCGGTCGCCGCTTTGACGTCGGACGGATTGACGCCGGCCGCTTCGATGCGGACCACCACGTCGCCGGCACCGCGCGACAAGCTGCGCGTCTCGATGACAGGCGCAAGCGAGCCGGCATCCGGCGCCTTCGCATGAAGCCGCACGCAAGTCGCCTCGAACACCGCTGCCTGGGCGGCACTTGTGGCCGTTGCCGTCGTCATCTCCACCTCCTACGCCGCCCGCGTCGCCGAATACGGCGCAAGCCCGACGATGCGGCGCGCCTCGGCAAAGCTTGCAATCTCGCCGCCGAGATCCTCGACGAGGCGGCGGGCCTTCGTCACCATCTCGGCGTTGGAAGCGGCCAACTTGCCGCGCGAGATATAGACGCCATCCTCGAGACCAACGCGCACATGGCCGCCGGCGAGATAGGACTGCGCCACGGACGAAAACGCCGCCCTGCCGATCCCGATCGCGGTGAATTCGGCGTCGGGCGGCAGCAGGTTGCGTGCGTAGATCACGGTCTCGGGAGCGGGCTGGAAGCCGTAGCGCACGCCCATCACGAACGAGCACAGGATCGGCCCTTTCAGGGTGCCGTCCTTGAGAAGGTCATTCATCAGCGCGATGTCGCCGGAATCGAACAGCTCGATCTCCGGCTTGACGCCAGCCTCCGCAATCACCTTGGCCATGCGGCGGACATTGCCGGGCGTGTTGATCACGACCTCCTTGCCCGAATTCATGGTGTTGAGGTCGAGCGTACAGATATCAGGCTTGAGCGCGGTGACGTGCTCGACCCGCTTCTCCGGAACCATCAGCGTCGTGCCGGCAGCGGCGACCTTCGGATCGTCGGCCGACGGCACGAAGCGTCCGCCGGGCCCGGTGGTGATGTTGAGGATCAGCTCGGGATTTTTCGCGCGGATGCGCTCGACCACCTCCTGGTAATATTCCAGCGCCATCGACGGGCGGCCGGTCGCAGGATCGCGCACGTGGATGTGGACGACGGCCGCGCCCGCATCGGCCGCGCCGAGGCAGGAATCGGCGATCTGCTGCGGCGTGATCGGAAGGTACGGCGTCTGGTCCGGCGTAGTCAGGTTGCCGGTCACAGCACAGGTGATGATGACCTTGTCGCGTGGCGCACGCATGAAATCCTCCTTCAGAGCGAACGGCCGCCGTCGACCACCAGGATGGTTCCGGTGGAGAAGCGGAGCTGGGTTGCGCAGGACAGGATTGCGGCAGCGACGTCGTCGGCCGTCGCGACCCGCTTGAGCGGCGTCGTCGCCGCGCTCTTGGCGTTGAAATCAGCGCCGCGGCCGGGAACGAAGCCGGTATCGACGACACCGGGCGCAACCGCGAGCACGCGGACTTCCGGTGCCAGCACCCGCGCCAGCGACTTCGTCATCACGTCGATGCCGGCTTTCGTGGCGCAGTAGGCAATCGACGAGCCGCTTCCGGTGGTGCCAGCGATCGAGGAGACCGACACGATCAGTCCGTCGCCCGACGCCTTCAATAACGGCGCGAAGGTACGGATCGCTGCAAATTGCCCGCGCCAGTTCACCTCGAACATGCGATCGATCAGATCGTCGTCGAGCCCGTCGAGATCGGCATGGGGGACAGGCTTGGTGAAGCCGGCCGCATTGACGAGCACGTCGAGCCGGCCGAAACGCTGCTCGACCTGTTCGCGCAGCTTGAGAAGCGTCGGCGTCTGCGCAACATCGGCGGCAAAGGCGGCATGGCCTTGCCCCGGCAGCGAAGCCAGCGCCTTTGCGGCAGCGCTCGCCTTGTCGGCCCCGTCGCGATACGTGATCACGACGGTCGCGCCTTCGCTCGCGAATTGCCGCGCCGCCGCCGCGCCAATGCCGCCGGCCCCGCCCGTGATGAGGACGACCTTGTTCTGTAATGCGAGTGTGCTGTTCATCGCGTTCACTTGATCGGCGGCTTGGGGAGGATGGATTCGCCACGCTGCATGACGAAGCGATACGACAGCGTGTACCAGGGCGCAGCGACCCCTGGCGCCGGCGGCGTGCCGCCATCATGCCGCCGGTAGTCGCCGATCAGCGCGCGCGTGACGCCGAACACCGCGTCGCTCTCCAGATGCTCGTCGTCATCGACAAAGACCTGGGTGATCAGCGTCTTGTATCCAGGCTTGTAGCCGAGGAAATGAACATGCGCCGGACGATAGGGATGACGATGCTGCGCGCGCAGCATCTCGCCGACCGGACCGTCGGTCGGCACCGGATAGCCGGCCGGCTTCACCGAGCGGAAGGCAAAGCGTCCTTCCGCATCGGTCGTGAATCTGCCGCGCAGGTTCATGTCGGCCTGGGTTTCGTCCTGGTTCTCGTAAAGCCCGATCGGCGACGCCTGCCAGACGTCAACCGTGACGCCGGCAACGGGCGCGCCGGAGGTGTCGACGACCTGACAGGTCGCGAACAGATCGGGGCCGGGTGTCGGCGAACGCACGATTGAAGCGCCGCTTTCGGTCACCGGCGAGTTGGCCCGCCAGAACGGGCCGAGCAGCGCCGCCGCCGTTTCGGTCGGACCGCCATTACCGTTGTTCATCAGGCAGACCAGGGTCGAGAACCCGATCGCGTCGGCAAACAGGATGCCCTCATTATGGGCATCGTGGGTCGCCTGCCCGATGCGGTTGAGGAAATCGATCCCGATATCGTATTCGTGCTCGCTGAGCTTCACCTCGCGCGCGAAAGCATGCATGTGCCGCACGAAGGCTTCAGCGATCTCGCGCAGCCTTGGATTATCGGCGCCCGCCATGGCCCGCAGCACTGTCGGGGTCACATCGGCGGCACCGCCGATGATGCCGCCAACCCGGCCCTCACCGGATTTCCGCGTCTCGACCGTCATATACAGTTTTCCTTTATGCAATCGATTGCAGTGTATATGCACAACCGATGGCCCGATGTCGAGCCCGAATAACGAAACTGTGAGGCGAAAAGCGCTTTCGCGCGCCGGAGCGGCCCGTGCAGGCCCAACCGACTTGCCGTTGCGCGGCTTGCGAGGCCCTGCTTTCCCGCGCATTTCCGCCCTGCGGGACGAAGCGACCCGGAACAGAACCGCGATCTGCGCGCGAAACATTGCAGAACGCACCGATCTCCCGTAGAAGTCGCCCCTGTTGGTTTCATTTCCCGTAGCTTCCGGGCTCGCAGAACGCCGGCCGTGACCTTTGCCGGAATGGGCGGGTCGACCGCATTCTGACTTGGACCTGCAACTTTGGGCGCATTGCGGCGCCCTCGGCGCGACCGAGCGGACCAACTATTTGGTTGAGACGTCATTCATGACTGGAAGCGAGCCGGAAGCAGCAGCGGACAGCCGGGAACGGACCATCCTCACGACCGACATTGTCGGCAGCACCGCGCTGTTGCGCCGCTACCCCAACGACATGCTCGGCGCGATGGACCTGCACGACCAGATCCTGCACACCGCGATCCGGCGTCATTCGGGACGCCCCTTCCGCCACACCGGCGACGGCGTGCTCGCGATCTTCGACCGGCCGGCAGACGCCGTGATGTCGGCGATCGAGGCGCAGCGCGAGATGCGCCGCATCGATTGGGGCCCGACGGGACGGCTGCAGGTCCGGGTCGGCATTCACACCGGCCTGACGCGGGCCCGCGGCGACAACGACTTCTTCGGTCCGGCCTTGCCCACGGCCACGCGGCTGCAAAGCGCTGCCAGCGGCGACCAGATCCTGCTTTCCGGCACCACCGTGGAACGGATCGCGCCCGACCCGCTCTACACGCGCTTTCAGCTTACCGACCTCGGCGAGCATCATTTCAAGGGCATCGAGCCGATCCGCGTTCACCAGGTGAGCGCCGACGACCTGCCGAGTGCCTTCCCGCCGATCGGCGGCAAGCGGGAAAGCGCAAGCGGCAACCTGCCCGCCAATCTGAGCTCGTTCCTCGGCCGCGAGCGGGAGCTGGACGAGCTCGCGCAGATGGCCCGCGAGTCACGACTGTTGACGCTGGTCGGCGCCGGCGGCATCGGCAAGACGCGCTTGGCGATCGAATTCGGCCGTTCGCTAGAAAGCACCTTCCCGGACGGGGCATGGCTTGTCGACCTTTCCGCCCTCGAGCGGGACAGCGAGGTCTGGCCCGCGGTGGCGCAGGCGTTGCTCATTCTGCCCGTTCCGGGCGCGGAACCGCGGATCCAGGTGCTGGAACGGCTGCAGCGGGCGCGCGCGATCCTGCTCATGGACAATTGCGAGCATGTGCTCGATCCGGTCGCGGACGCCGTCATCGAGCTCGGCCTCAGCTGCGGTGAATTGCTGCTGATCAACACCAGCCGGCGCACGCTCGGCGTGGAGGGCGAGGCCGTCTATGAGGTCTCCTCGCTCGATTCCCATTCGCCCTCGAGCAGCGGCCCGTCGGCCGCGGTGCGGCTGTTCGTGGAGCGCGCGCGGCTCGTCAATCGCCGCTTTCAGCCGACGCCGGAGGAAATCGCCATCATCCAGCGGATCTGCGCCAATCTCGACAGCATTCCTCTTGCGATCGAGATCGCAGCCGCCCAGCTCCGGCGTCACACGCTCGAGAGCATCGAAGGCGGCGTGGCAAAGCCGCTCGACCTGCAGTCGAGCAGCTTCCGCCGCCGCGCCGGCCGTCACCAGACGCTGCGGCAGGCGCTGGAGTGGTCATACGACCTGCTCGATGCAAACAGCCGCCAGGTGCTGCAGCGGCTGTCGGTCTTCTCCGGCTCGTTTCACGAAGAGCAGGCGCTTGCGGTCTGCGCCGGCGACATTCCGGACGAATCCGAGGTACTCAAGGGGATCGATCAGCTTGTCGAGAGCTCGCTGCTGATCCGCGATGTCGGCGGCCTTCCGCTGCTGCGAATGCTGCAGACCGTGCAGGCCTTCGGCCGCGAGAACCTCGACCAGGCGAGCCTGCTGCAGATGGTGGAGAACCGGCATGGCGAGGTCTATGCGGCGCGCTGCCGCCAGCTTGGCCAGCAGATCGCCGGCGTCAACGAGGCCAAGGCGACCAACGCGATCTATGACGAATTGTCCAATCTGCGTGCCGCCTTCGAACGTGCGATCACGCGCGACCTCAAGCGCGCAGCGGAGCTTGCGGCGCCCTTGTTCCTGTTCAACTATTCGCATCGCGGCGCCGAAACCGGCAACTGGTACGAACGGATCATGGCAAGGCCGGGAGCCGACGATCTGGAGCAGGCGCCGCTGTTTCTGGCCGGCGCCGCCGGCCACGCCTTCCACGACGAGGGCAACCAGGCCAAGGCGTCCGCGTTCATGGAGCGCGGCTTCAATGCCGAACGGGACGGCAGGCGGTCGAGTCAGGGCTGGCTTGCCCATGTCGCCGGCCAGATGGCGCAGTGGTTCGGGGACACGACCGCCTGCATCGGTCATCACGCTGCGGCCGTCGAAGAGGCGCGCAAGGCCGGCAACACCGCCTGCGAGGTGATGTCGCTGTGCATGGCGGCCTATGTCAAGGCGCGCGCCGGCGACACCGATGGCGCCGACCGGTTTCTCCATGAGGCGACCCGGCAGGCCGGCCTGCAGCCGACGCTGATGGGCTACATCCACTATGCCCGCGGCGGCATCGCCAAGGACCCCGCCCGCGCGATCGACGAGTACCAGATCTCGGTCGAATGGGCGAACATGGCGGGCAACCATCTCGGCGCGCTGCGCGTCAAGCAGCTGATTGGCGATCTGCAGGCCGCGCACGTCGGCCCGGAGGAAGCGCTTGCGATCCACATGCGCACGCTGATCGAGCTGCCGAGCCACGGTGCCGCCTTCTACAACTGGCTGACGATCCGCTCCCTGATCCTGCCGCTCGCCGAGCTCGGGGCCGACGAGCCGCTGGCGGTCCTGGTGGGCGCGCTGCGGGCTTCGCCCTTGAAGCTCAACCGCCCCGCCCGCAATGCCGTCGACAAGGGCATCGCCCGGTTCGGCGACGTGGCGTTCGAAAAGGCGGCTGCGCGCGGATACCGGTTTGACCTTGGCGAAGCGCGCAGGTACATCATCGACGTGTGGCAGAATACGGATACACGTAACGCGAAACTGGGCACGGCACGCAATCGCTGATATTTGCCGGTCCGCCTACGGTGGGGAGGGGCATGGACGATTCATCCGTCGCCAAGCGGCTGGTCAAAGCCGTCATCGCCGATTTTCCGGACCATGCCGAGGGCACGCGGCCGATTCACACCATCGGGATCGGCGTCAAGGGCACCTTCGTGGCCTCCGAGGTGGCGCGTTCCTACTGCATCGCCGAGCATTTCCAGGGCCAGCCGGTCGACGTCACGGTGCGCTTCTCCAACGGATCGGGCAGCCCGGCCCGGCACGACGGCTGGTCCGACGTCCGCGGCATGGCGACGCGATTCCATCTGAAGAAAGGCCAGTCCACCGATCTGATCGCGATGACGCTCGGTGAATTCTTCGTGCGTACCGTCGACGAATTCTTCGAATTCACCAAGGATGCGCAGCAGACGATCGTCGCGCGGGAAAAGCCGTGGCGAAAATTTCTCGACATGCTGCAGCTCAAGCCGCCGATGCCTGATCCGCCCCCCGGCAAGACCAAGAGCGGCGACGCCGGCACGCTCGTTTATGCGAACCGGCACCGGTTTTCCCAGCTCGGGGTGTTTCAGGCGGCTTCGATCGGCGCGCCCGTCAGCTATGTCCGCGCCTCCTATCACGCCGTCCACACCTTCTTCGTGACGGGCGCCGACGGCGTTCGACGTCCGGTGCGCTTTTCCTGGCAGCCGGTGGCCGGCGTGCTGACCACCGATCCCAAGCTGCCGCCGGTCGACAACTATCTCAAGGAGGAGCTCGCGGAACGCCTGAAGAAGTGGCCGGCGCGCATGATGCTGATGATGACGATCGGCGAGGCGGGCGATGTGCTCGACGATCCGACCCAGCATTGGCCGGCGCGGCGCGTGCGCGTGGTGATGGGCACGCTGACGCTCACCGAGGTCCCCGAAGGAGACGAGCAGGTCGCTCTCGGCGAACGGATCAGCTTCAATCCCATGCTGCTGACAGATGGCATCGAGCCGTCAGGGGATCCGATCCTGCGCGCCCGCAAGGACGCCTATGAGGCCTCGAGCGAGATGCGCAAAGGTGCGCCCTGCCCTTTCAGCCGGAGCTGACCTAAATGCCGGAAAAGAAAAATTGGTTTGGTCGATTTGAAGACACGCTGAATGATCTGGTCAACAAGCTGCCGGATACGGGCTTCTTCCAGTTCGTCGCGGCGCGAATCCTGGTGCCCTATTGGGCCTGGAAGACGCCGGTCAAGCCCCAGCCCGGCGGTCCGCGCTTCTCCGTGCAGGCGGGCGACAACATCCAGCGCATGATGAACCTCGTGATGCCGCTCAAGGACAAGTCGCCGATCGGACGCGCCAAGGCGGCGCTCGCGATCGCGCAGAACAAAGACGAGATCTATGCGGGGCTCGACAATGTCGGCACCGTGCATTTCGCGCGCTTCGTGATCGTCGACGACAATATCTGCATGTTCTCCGTCTATGACGGCGACTTCACCAACTACATCCGCGACTTCATCGCCACCATCGGCAGCGTCTTCAATGCCGTGGTGGAGTTGGTCGAAGGCGGCGACAAGGTGATCCCGTCCGAAAAGAACATCGAGAAATTCATCGACTGGGTGCATGCCCATGACCTCTACCAGGTGCCCGACATGGCGACCGACATCCTGCGCGACCAGGAATCCGTGAACGGCGACACCGGCAAGGACGACCTGACGCTGCTGCCGCGCGAACTGATCCTGCAGCTCAACGTCAACCCCAATGTCTCGCTCGGCAGCGGCTATCGCGCCTATCCCGGCTACTCCGCGGCGCAAGTGCGCGACAAGTTCGGAATCGGATGGTGAGCACCGTGGCAAACTCCGCTGACTTCAACCACGCTGACGTCCAGGGCAATATCCTGCGCGGCTACAACAAGCCGCGCGTGCGCTATCTCCTCCTCGAGGTCAAGGACCGCGGCGCGGCGCGGCGCTGGCTCGCGGCCTGTCTCGCCGGCCGCGACGGCTTTCCCGCCATCACCACCGAAACGCCGGAGCGTTGGAAGACCAAGCCGGATACCTGTTTCAACATCGCCCTCACATTCGAGGGGCTGCGCGCGCTGGGTGCGCCCTCGTCCTCGCTCGACAGCTTCCCCACCGAGTTCAAGGAAGGCATGACTGCGCGCGCACTGAAGCTCGGCGACGCCGGGCCGAGCGCGCCGGAGAACTGGGCAAAGCCGTTCGATGAGCCGGATCGCGTCCACCTGATCGCCTCGATCCATGCCGACGAGGAGGACCAGCTCGATCGCGTCCAGGCCGCCGCCCTCAGAGGCGGCTCCGGTCTCGATTTGCGCGGCAGCCGCGACGGCTTCTTCTTCAAGAAGGACTACGTTCACTTCGGCTATCGCGACAACATCTCGCAGCCGCGGTTTCGCGAGATCCATTCCTCCAGCGACCTGCCCGACGATCAGCCTTTCGCGCCGCTCGGTACCGTCTTGCTGGGCTATGAGACCAATTTCGAGGGGCTGTTCTTTCACGTGCCAGAGCCTGCGGCGCTCGGCCTGAACGGCAGCTTCAACGCCTTCCGCGTGCTAGCGCAGGACGCGGCCGCGTTCGAGGACTATCTCACGCAAGCCGCGACGGAGCTGTCCGACCATCCCGACGTCAACGCGCTGCTGCCGCCGGGCACTGAGGCCAGCTTCGGCGATGGCGTCTCGCGCCACGAAGCCCTTCGCGAGGTCGTCGCCGCGGCCATGTGCGGACGCTGGCGCAACGGGGTGCCGCTCGCGCTGTCGCCCACCACGCCCAACCCGAAAGCGCCGGTCGACCTCACGGAATTCGATTACAGCAGTAATTCAGCCTGCCCCTACGGCGCCCATATCCGCCGCTGCAACCCGCGCGGCGGGCAGATCGTGCAGCGCGTCGCCAATTACAGCCGGCGCCTGATCCGCCGCGGCATGCCCTATGGGGACCCCTTCGACCCGAAGAAGCCGGACAACCAGGAGCGCGGCCTGCTCGGCAATTTCATCGGCGCCAATCTCGGCGCGCAATTCGAGGCGATGTCGTGCGACTGGCTCAATCTCGGGCTGCAGGATCCGCGCATCACCGGCTCCAACGATCCGCTGGTCGGATACAACGAGACAACGACGAGCTGGCTCGACCTGCCGCTTGAGAAGGGTGCGCCGATCCGGCTTCGCGGCTTTCCGCGTTTCGTGACGACGCGCGGCGGCGCCTACACCTTCCTGCCGAGCATTCCCGCGATCCGCTACCTCAGCACGCTTGCCAACTGAGCTAGTGGAGCGGATTTGACGTTCGCTACCTCCTCACCGCGATTCCTTGATGCGAACGTCAAATCCAAAGCTCCACTAGAAACAATAATTTGCTAGTGGTCCTTTGATTCTAACATTCGCAAAGGAGCCTGCCACGACGGGATGCGAATGTTAGAATCGGACCACTAGCCTATTCGGCGGGGAACGCCGAGCAGCCGTCACTGTGGATGGAAATCCCGACCTTGGCGCCGAGCGGCCAGAGCGTCATGGCCTGGTCGCCGCTGGAACGCACCAGCAGCCGGTCGTAACCGGAAGCCGCACATTCGACCTGCAGGTCGACATGGCCACCCTGGTAGACCTGCGCCACGACATTACCGGTCAGCGCGCAGGGCTCGCTCGCGCCCACCAGGCGAAGCTGCTCTGGCCGGACGAACAGGTCGACCGGCGCGGCAACGCCAGCGCCGGACAGCGACTCGCCGGGCACCTTCAATTGCGTCGTCCCCAATGCGATCAACGCATCCGTCGAACTGACGCTGACCAGCGTGCCGCGCAGCCGGTTGGTATCGCCGACGAAGGAAGCCACGAAGCGGTCGCTCGGCCGGCGATAGATCTCGATCGGGGTCGCGAGCTGGCGGATCCGGCCGTCCGACATGACCGCTACCCGGTCCGACATGCTCAGGGCCTCGCTCTGGTCGTGGGTGACGAAGATCGTGGTCAATCCGAGCTTGCGCTGGATCTCGCGCAATTCCACCTGCATCGAGGCGCGCAGGTTCTTGTCGAGCGCGGAGAACGGCTCGTCGAGCAGCAGCACGGTCGGATTGATGACGAGCGCGCGCGCCAGCGCAACGCGCTGCTGCTGGCCGCCCGACAACTGCCGCGGCTTGCGGTCCTCCATGCCCTTGAGCTTGACCAGCGCCAGCGCGTCGGCGACACGCTTGTAGCACTCCTGCTTCGGCACGCGACGCGTCTTCAGGCCATAGGCCACGTTTTCAGCCACGCTCATGTGGGGAAACAGGGCGTAGTTCTGAAACATCATGCCGATTTCGCGCTTGTAGGTCGGCATGTCGTTGACGAGCCGCCCGTCGATCGAGATCGAGCCACCATCCGGCCCCAGGAAGCCGGCCGCAAGTTTCAACAGCGTGGTCTTGCCGCAGCCGGAGGGTCCGAGCAGGGTCATGAATTCGCCGCGCCGGATCGAGAGCGAAACGTCGTTGAGCGCGGTTACATCGCCGAAGCGCTTGGTGACGCCGTCGAAGCTGACCGCCGCGTCGTGCTGAGCCGTGCTTGAAACTGGCTGCGCCATGCCTTCTCCGTCAGTGGCTCTGTTCGATGTTGAGCACCTTGCCTAACCCCAGGAAGGCGTTCGCGAACGCGATCAGGGCGGCGGTGCCGACGATATACATCACCGAGAGCGCCGCCATCGACGGATCGGCGAACTCGCGGACATAGTTGTACATCGCAACCGGCAGGGTCTGCGTACGCTGCGAGGTGACGAACAGGGATGCGGTGAATTCGTTGAACGACAGGATCGCGGCGAACAGCCAGCCGCTCACCAGACCCGGCAGCAACAGCGGCAGCGTGACCGTCAGGAGCACGCGCAGCGGCGTCGCGCCGAGGCTCGCCGCGGCAAGCTCGTAGCTCTCATCGAGGTTTTTCAGCGAAACGTAGACGCTGCGCAGCACGAAGGGCAGCACCAGAATGACGTGGCAGGCGACGACGACCGCAAAGCCGCGGCTCAGCCCGATCTGCGCCGCGAGGATGAGGAAGCCGAGGCCGACAGTGAAGTGCGGGATGACGAGCGGCGATACCAATATGCCTTCGATCGCCTTCTTGAACGGAAGGCGGTAGCGGTCGATCACGAAGGCGAACATGGCGCCGACGGCGAGCGCGATCGTCGAGCTCCAGGCGGTCACGATCAGGCCGTTGCGGAAGCCGTCGCGGAAGTCCTGGTAGGCCAGAGCCCTGCCGAACCAGCGCCACGACCAGGCCTGCGGCGGGAACGACAGGATCGCCTTGTCGTTGAAGGCGGCGATGGTGACGACCGCGGC
Organism: Bradyrhizobium sp. NP1; assembly: GCF_030378205.1. Taxonomy (NCBI): domain Bacteria; kingdom Pseudomonadati; phylum Pseudomonadota; class Alphaproteobacteria; order Hyphomicrobiales; family Nitrobacteraceae; genus Bradyrhizobium; species Bradyrhizobium sp. NP1. Next base: position 2,455,749 of record NZ_CP127385.1, on the reverse strand, counting down.
CGGCAGGATCAGGAAGCCGAGGATCAGGATCACGGCCACCTTGCCGGCGAGCCCAAGCATCCGCTGATAGGTCGAGCGCGGGATCATCTAATGAGACTCGATGTTTTCGAGCGGCTTTGCCGCAAGCCGCAGCAGGAACAAGACCGCGATGGTGAGCGCCAGCCCCGCGACGCAGAGCGTCGCGGCGAACGGGAAGTTGAAGCTGGCGAAGCCGAGCTGATAGACCAGGTTCGAGATCATGTTGACGCGGCCGCCGCCGATCAGTTGCGGCGTGGCGAAGGCGGAAAACGTCCAGGCGAATGCCGTCGTGACGCCGGCGATCACGCCCGGCATCGACAGCGGCAGGGTCACGGTGAGAAACACGCGGATCGGGCCGGCGCCGAGACTCTCGGCGGCCCGCAGGTAGTCGCGATCGATGTGCGACAGCCCGGCCGCCAACATGATCACCATGACCGGCAGCGTGACATGGACCAGCGCCACCACCACGCCGAAGGTGGTGAACATGAACTGCACCGGCTGATCGATCAGTCCAAGGCCGCGCAGCACCGAATTGATGAAGCCATTGTTGCCGAGCACGATGATCCAGGAATAGGTCCGCACCACTTCGCCAAGGAACAATGGCGTGACGACGATGACCAGCAGCGCCGATTTCGCAACCGCGTTCTCGACGCGCACCAGCGCGTAGGCCAGCGGATAGCCGACGACCAGCGTCGCCGCCGCCGTCAGCGCACAGATCCACACGGTATCGAGAAACACCCGCGCGTAGAGCGGCTTCAACAGGTCGGCAAAATTGGCGAGCGTGAAGCCGCCGGGATCGAGCGAACCCGGCACATAGGCACGCAGGCTGTATTGCAGCACCGCGGCCATGGCGGCGACGAAGGCGAACGCGCAGAGCGCGGCCGGCGCCGTGAAGGGGCGAAGGAAAGGCTGCTGGTTCATCGGACGGGCATCAGGCGCCGAAGCGGATCAGGCCGGTTCATGTCAGGTCGGTTCGTGCCGGCTCAGTTCATGATGTTCTCGGCAAACCATTTGCGCCATTCCGCGGTCTTCTCCGCGCGCAGCTTGGAATCGATGTTGATCTGCTGCTTCCACTGCGCCGCGGTGGTGAAGACACCGGGCAGCTTGGCGATCTCGGGATCGAGCTTGGCGTTGAGCACGGCCGGGCTGCCCTTCTTGATCTTGGCGATCTCGGCCTGGATATCGGGATCGTACAGCGTGTTGATGAACTTGTAGGCGAGATCCGCCTTCTTCGACCCCTTCATGATGGCGACGGTGTCGATGCCGAGCACCGCGCCCTCCTTCGGAATCGCGAGTGCGATCGGAACGCCCTGCCCGATCATGTAATAGGCGTTCATGGAAAGCACGATCTGCACCGGCGTTTCGCCGGAGGCAAGCAACTGTTGGCTGTTGGCGTCGTTGGTGTAGAACGCCTTGAAGTTGGGCTTCAGCGCCTTGAGCTTGTCCTGGCCCTTCTCCCAGTGCGCCGCGTCCGCGCCCGACAGCATCGCCGCGACCGCGATGATATGGCTCGGATCGAAATCGGGCGCCGCCAGCTTCGCCTTCAGGTCAGGGCTCCAGAGGTCGTTCCAGCTCTCGAACTTGACGCCCTTGAGCAGGTCGGGGCGATAGCCGATGGTGTAGACGTAGGCCCACGCGCCGAGATGATAGGGGCTGATGCGCGCCTCGTCGGCGAGGTTCTGGGCGTTCGGGATCTTTGACGTGTCGAGCGTCTCGAACAGGCCGTCATTGGCATAGAGCCAGCCGACATGCGAGGTGGTGAAGGTGATGTCGCTCTCGGGATTGCCCTTGGCGAGCTTCTCCTTGTTGAGCCGGTCGATCGTGCCGCCGGTGATGAACTCGACCGGCACCCCGGTGTCGGCGGTGAATTTCTTGGCCACGGTTTCGGCGACGAGGTCGCGCCAGCTGCCGCCCCAGATGCTGACGACGAGCTTGTCCTGCGCATGCGCCGGCAGCGCAATGATAAGAGAAAAGAGCACGAGCCAAAAGCGAGCCATTTTTATCCCCCTCGCGGCGCCGGGCGCCGCCGGATCGTTTCCCCAGCAACGGCGATCCTGCACCAACAAAACGGTGCCGACAATAGGTTTGTCTTATCGACAATAGAACCTTATGCCGATATCGTCCGCGCCCGCGACGGGATAGTCCGCCGGTTTTCGGCCGGGAACCGTCGAGGCGCGCCCCGATCCAACCGCGTGCCACCAGGAGATGCAATTGATGACCAAGACGGGTGCAGAACGCCCAGATGCGCATCGGCCGTCGGAAATGCTGGCGACGCTCAAGCGTCTCGGCTTCCGCGCCGTCGTTTCGGTGCCGGACGGATGGCTCGGCGAGCTGCTGGTTCGCATCGAGCAGGAGCCGACGATGCAGCTGGTGCGGGCAACCCATGAGGAGGAAGCGCTGGCGATCGCCTGCGGCATCCGCCTCGGCGGCGTGCGCACGGCGCTACTGGTGCAGAACGCCGGCGTGCTCAGCATGGGGGCCGGCATGGTCTCCCTGGCACAGCGCTACCAGTTTCCGCTTCTGATGCTGGTGTCGTATCGCGGCGCGCCGGAAGACCCCGTCTTCTATCACATCCCCAAGGGGCGCGCGACGGAGCCGGTCTTCACCGGCCTTGGCCTCGCGCACACACGCTCGGATCGCTACCGGCCGATCGGCCCGCAGGTCGAGCAGGCCGCGACCTATGCCGAAGAGGGATCGTGCCCATTTGCGCTGCTGGTGTCACGGGAGGACGTCCAATGGTGAAGACCGCTCATCCGACCAGGGCCGACTATTACAAGGCGCTCGCCGCGACCCTGCCGCCTGAAGCACTCGTGGTGACGTGCCTTGGCAACGCGTCCTATCTGTGGGCCGCGCTGCATCACGCGCCGGAAAATTTCTACTTCGAGGATGCGATGGGGCTTGCGCTGCCGCTCGCGCTTGGTCTTGCGGTGGCGCAGCCGAAGCGGCCGGTGATCGCGGTCGAGGGCGACGGTGCGTTGTTGATGCATATGGGCGCGCTGGTCACGATCGGCGCCGTCAATCCGCCCAACCTCACGATGCTCTTGATCCAGAACGGCGTTCACGCGGCCTCCGGCGGTCAGGCGCTGACCAATGCCGGGCTCGACCTTGCCGCACTTGCCCGAGCGTCAGGCATTGCGCGCGCCGAGAACCTCGCCAAGCCGGAAGCGCTGGGTGCGAAAATGCGGGCCAGCTCAAAGCGCGACGGCGCGGAGTTTCTGGTGCTCGCGACCGAGCCCGACATCGAAGTGGTGCATCCGCCGGTCGCGCTCGATCCCATCATGACCAAGCAGCGCTTCATGGCGGCGATCGGCGCGCCGCGCTACATCCCGACGCTGTTCGGCGGCGGCAAGCTCGAAGGGATGTAGGCGTGCGTCGAGCGAGGTCGCACCCGTCCCCGGAAAGCGTGGCCCGCTCGGGCCGCGCTTCCCAGGCCTGAAGGTTGAGCGGTTTGCTCGGCTACAGGCGCGTCGCACTGACGCCGTGTCGTCCCTTGTCGGTCTTCTCGTAGAAGTTCTTCAGAAGCTCGGGCACGGTCGGGTTGCTCGCCATCAGCGTATAGGCGGCATACGCTTCCCTGTAGAGCTGGTCGTCAAGGCTGCGCCCGACCATGTCGAGAGTCACCCGCTTTGCCGACCGGATGGATGCCTGATCGTTGCGGAGGATGGTTCTGGCCACAGCTTCAGCCGTCTCCATCAGCTTTTCATGCGGCACGACCTGCGAAACCAGGTTGATCTGAAAGGCTCGGTACGCATCAATCGGCTCTGCGGTCAGCAGCATCTCCAGCGCAATCCCGACTCCGCAGAAATTGACCAGCCGGGCGATGCCGCCGTCGCCATGGTGGAAGCCCCGGCGCGCTTCGAACGACCCGAATTGGGCGCGCTCTGAAGCAATGCGAATGTCCGCAGCAAGCGCCGTCTCGAACCCGCCGGCCAGCGCCCAGCCGTTCACTGCAGCGATGACGGGCTTTGGAAAACGGTGCTTGCCCCGCGTCGCGCCACCAAGCCCCAACTTCACCCAATCGGCAAGTTTTCCGGGCGAGGCGCCGACATAGGCGGAGACGTGCGTCTTGAGATCCATCCCGGCGCAGAAGGCATCGCCCGTGCCGGTGATAATCACCACGTCAGTCAGATCGTCGCGTTCGAGATCATCCCAGGCGGCGCAAAGCGCATTATGCAGTTCAAGATTGATCGCGTTCTTCGCTTCCGGGCGATTGAGCCTGAGGTAAGCGATCCTATTGCGTTTTTCGATTTCCAGCACGGCCATGTGTGAACTCCCATTCGGTGTTGACTTTGAACATCACGAAGTTATAAATACATAACATCGTTATGTACGCAAGCTTCGAGCGCAGTTCCGCTGGACAGGATTGATCATGGACGATCCCGAGAGGAAAAACCGCAAACTTGCAGTGGATGCGACCAAGCGCGAACTGATCCGTTCGGCGGCAAAGAAGCTTTTTGCCGATTTCGGGCTGGAGCGAACCTCGGTGCGCGAAATTGCGCGACTGGCGGGCTACACCACCGGCGCGATCTATTTTCACTATGCCAACAAGGAAGAGCTGTACGCCGACATCCTCCGCGCCTCGCTCGATCAGCTCTTTATGGAGGTCGAGCGATCGGTCGCTCCAAACGGAGAGCCGCTTGAAAGGCTCGCGGCCGCCTTCCGGGCGCTGGTCCGCTTCTACGACCAGAACCCGCGCGATCTCGACCTCAGCCTCTATCTCCTCAACGGCGCCCGGCCACGAGGCCTGACGCCCAAGCTGAACCGGGAGCTCAACGAAAAGCTGCTGACGGTGCTTGACGTGTTCCGGACCGAACTGTCGCGTGCCGGAATACCCGACACGCAGCTTAACGTCGAGGTCGCGGTGATCTTCGACGAGATGATCGGCTCGCTGGTCGCCGCCCATACGGGCCGTTTGCGCGTGATCGGTACCGACCTCGCAAGCGTCGTCGATCGTCACACCACAAACCTGGCACTGCGACTGCCGAAGGCGCGAAAACGCTCCTAGCTGCGTTCGTTGCTCCGGCCTCGCGCCAGTCAACCAGGACGAAGGGAGTCAACCAGATGCTTCAAGCCGCGACCAGCTATGCGCACGGTGCTTGCGACGAACCGCTGATCGGCGAGACCATAGGCGCTCGTTTCGATCTCGCGGTCGCACTTTGGTCTTCGCGCGAAGCACTCGTCGTCCCCTATCAGAATGTACGCTGGACCTATCGCGAGCTATCGGACAAGGTGAATGCTTTCGCCGCCGGCCTGCTCGCCTTGGGGCTTCGTCCGGGCGACCGCATCGGCATATGGTCCCCCAACAACGCGGAATGGGTGGTTGCGCAGTTCGCGGCCGCCAAAGCCGGTCTTATTCTGGTGACCATCAATCCGGCCTACCGTGTCGAGGAAGCCGGCTATGCGCTCGACAAGGTCGGCTGCAAAGCTCTCGTCATCGCGACGTCCCACAAGGGCAGCAACTATGCGGGCATGCTGAACGAACTGGCGCCCGAACTTGCTGGTTCCGAGCCGGGACGGCTGAAGGCATCACGGCTTCCCAAGCTCGAGATCATCGTCCAGATCGGTGAAGCGATGCCCGGCGCCCTCGCGTTCGACAACGTAATCGAACTCGGCGTCGCGACCGGCGAACGGGAACTGCATGACATCGCCGCGGCATTCGGCTTCGACGACGCGACCAATATCCAGTTTACCAGCGGGACAACCGGGCCGCCAAAGGGCGCAACGCTCACCCATCACAATGTTCTCAACAACGCCTATTTCAGCGGCCGGCCGCTGAAGCTTTCATGCACCGATCGCATTTGCCTCCCTGTTCCACTCTATCATTGCTTCGGCATGGTGCTCGGCAACCTGATGGCCGTGTTGTATGGCGCAACACTGGTTTATCCGGACGCGTCGTTTGACCCTCTGCGTGTCCTTCAGGCGGTTGAAGCTGAACGATGCACCGTCCTGTACGGCGTCCCCACCATGTTCATCGGCGAGATGGAGCATCCGCAATTTTCCCGCTTCGACCTGCGATCGCTTCGCACAGGCATCATGGCAGGCAGCCCCTGCCCTCTGGAGGTCATGCGCCGCGTCATCGAACGAATGAACTTGCGCGAGCTTACGATCGGCTATGGTATGACCGAGACCAGCCCGCTGAGCTGTCAGGGCTCGCCCGATGATCCGATCGAGCGCCGTGTCGGCACGGTCGGTCGCGCTCATCCGCATGTCGAAATCAAGATCGTCGATCGACAAGGCACGACCGTGCCGCGCGGGAGCATCGGGGAGCTGCTGGTCCGGGGCTATTCGGTCATGCAGTGCTACTGGGGCGACCCCGAAAAGACAGCCGAGACTATCGATACCGCCGGCTGGCTGCACACCGGCGATCTCGCAACGATGGATGCGGAGGGCTATTGCAACATCGTTGGCAGACTCAAAGACATGATCATACGCGGTGGCGAAAATATCTATCCGCGCGAGATCGAGGAGACGCTCCACGGGCATCCCGGCATCGAGGCGGCCTGCGCATTCGGTGTTCCCGATGCCAAATTCGGCGAGCAGATTTGCGTGTGGGTCAGGCTGCGCTCCGGGTGGGAACTGACGGCCAACGACGTCCGTGACTATTGCCGCGCGCGGCTCGCCCATTTCAAGGCGCCACACTATGTCAAGTTCGTGGAGGAGTTTCCCATGACGGTCACTGGGAAGGTCCGCAAGGTCGAAATGCGGGCAATGATGCGCGAGGAACTCGGCCTTCGGGAAGAACAGACGGCGTGACGAGCGCTCACATGGGCACGATGTCCGCGCACAAATCAGGCATCTCAACGTCGGAATTCAACGATATCCTCCGCGCCACAATGCCGGCCGCGATCTTCTTCGGCATTCAGGCGGAAAGGATTGATCCGGGGGTCGCGCTGCTCCGACTCGACTACAGTCCCAAGATCCTGAGACCCGGTGGAACGCATGGCGGACCATCGATGATGGCGCTGATTGATCTTGCCATGTATGCGGTCGTCCTTTCCTTGGACGCAGACAGCACGGGCGCCCTCACAACCCAGCTTGCCGTGCAGTTTCTTCAACGGCCGGCCGCAACGGACCTGCTCGCGGAATGCCGAATGCTCCATGCCAGCGAGGCCACGTCCGTGGGACGTTGCATCGTATTCCCGGCCACCAATCCAGAGACGATCCTTTGCACTTCGACCTGCAGTTACGCGATCCCGGCCCCAAAGCCGGGCTGATCAGCCCTCAATGCTCGCCTGGCGCCTGCTTTGCGGCGGCCGCAAGCTCGGCACAGCCAACAGCTTCCGACGGTGGCAAAGCTCATCTTGCCCGTGAGTGCCGCGACAACAGCGCCAACGATGATGCCGAGCAGAACCGCGATTCTTCTGGACTCGTCCGGCGCAATCGCCCATAACGCGCCGCTCATCTATCTGCAGGCCGTGCTGACCGGCGCTATGCCGCCGAACAACATCACCGAGATAACCGACGACGAGCGCAGGGTTCTCGCATCCTGGATCGAACGGCGATGATGAAGACGATCCCCATCGAACCGCTGACGCGCGAGGCCTTCGCACCGTTCGGCGACGTCATCGACGCCGCCGGCGCGCAGGCCATACCGATCAACCAGGGCTTTGCGGAGCGCTGCAACGGCCTTGCGACGATCGATGTCGCAAGCGAAGGCGGCAACCTCAATGTCAGCCTGTTCACGGCGCAGCCGCGTCCCTCGCCGGTCGTCATCGCGCTGATGGAGCGCCATCCGCTCGGCAGCCAGCTCTTTGCGCCGATGCAGGACAGGCCCTGGCTCGTCGTCGTGTGCGCAAACCCACGCGAGGCGCAGAGCTACCGTGCCTTCCGCGCCTCGGGCCGACAGGGCGTCAACTATGCGCGCAATGTCTGGCACCATCCCCTGCTCGTGCTCGATCCGGACAGTCGCTTTCTCGTGGTCGACCGGATGGGCCCTGGAAACAACCTCGAAGAAGTCGAACTCGGCACGGCCGGGCAGATGGCGCTTGCGGCATGACCATCGGAGGCGTTGCATGACAAACCACTACTATTCGGGCATGGGCGGACATCCGCCGCAGACCGACCTCCTGACCGACCGCGCCGTCTTCACCGAGGCTTACGCCGTCATCCCGCGCGGCGTGATGCGCGATATCGTGACGAGCTACCTGCCGTACTGGGAGCAGACGCGGCTGTGGATCATCGCCCGCCCGCTGTCCGGCTTTGCCGAGACGTTCTCGCACTACATCATGGAAGTGGCGCCGGGCGGCGGCAGCGACAAGCCCGACGCCGACGCACAGGCCGAGAGCGTGCTGTTTGTCGTCGAAGGCGAGGTGCGTCTCTGGCTCGGCGGCTCGGCCCACACGCTCGCGGCCGGCGGCTACGCCTATATTCCAGCCGGCGCGCAGTGGGCCCTGCACAACCGCAGCGCCGCATTGGCCAAATTCCACTGGATCAGGAAGGCCTATGAGCCGGTCGCCGGCCTTGCCGCGCCGGACCCTTTCGTCACGAACGAAAAGCTGGCCGAATTGCACGGCATGCCCGGCACGGACGGCAAATGGGGGACGCAACGCTTCGTCGATCCCGCCGACCTGCGCCACGACATGCACGTCAACATCGTCAGCCTGGAGCCCGGCGCCGTGATCCCGTTCATGGAAACGCATGTGATGGAACACGGTCTCTACGTGCTCGAAGGCAAGGCGGTCTACCGGCTCAATCGGGATTGGGTCGAGGTGGAGGCCGGCGACTACATGTGGCTGCGCGCATTCTGTCCGCAGGCATGCTACGCGGGCGGCCCAGGTCGCTTCCGCTACCTCCTCTACAAGGACGTCAACCGGCACCCCCGCCTGCTGCGCGGTTGAACGACGCGCTCATTCGAAAGACTAAGCAAGCGACGTGCCAAGGATAAAGCCCGGCCGGTGCCTCCCGGTTCTCGGAAATGGCATGCGTGTTGCTTGCGCTTCCGCTAACATGCGCCGAACGAGGGGGAGCACGCCATGGCCACGATGTCAGCGACAGCGGTCGGCGCGCGGAAGCCGATCTACACCTCGCTGTTCGTGCAGGTGCTGGCGGGCCTGATCCTCGGCATCGTGCTGGGCGTGACCGCACCCGAATTTGCCGTCAGCCTGAAAATCCTGAGCGACGCCTTCCTGAAGCTGATCTCGATGATCGTCGCGCCGATCGTGTTCTGCGTCGTCGTTCACGGCATCGCGGGCGCGGGCGACCTGAAGAAGGTCGGCCGGGTCGGGGTCAAGGCACTGGTCTATTTCGAGGTGATGACGACGGTCGCACTGATCATAGGTCTCCTGCTCGCCTATCTGTTCGGCCCCGGCCACGGCATGAACATCGACACCTCGACGCTCGACGCCAAGGCGCTCAGCAGCTACGCCGACAACGCGCACAGGCTGCAGGGCGGCGGCATCGGCAGCTTCCTGATGAACATCATCCCCACCACCTCCTTCGACGCGCTGGCGCGCAATGACGTGCTGCAGGTGCTGTTCTTCGCCATCATCTTCGGCGTCAGCCTCGCGCTGGTCGGCGGCGAGAAAGGCGAGCGCATCGGCTCCCTGATCGATGCGGTATCGACCGTGCTGTTCCGCGCCATGGGCCTGATCGTTCGCGTCGCACCGCTCGGCGTCCTCGGCGCCGTTGCCTACACGGTCGGGAAATATGGCGTCGGCTCGCTGAAGCAACTGATCTCGCTGGTTGCGCTGTTCTATGTTTCGGTCGCGATCTTCGTACTCGCTGTCCTCGGCGGCGTGCTGGCGCTTGCCGGCCTGAACATCCTCAAGTTCCTGAACTACCTGCGCGAGGAGCTGACGATCGTGCTCGCTACCGCCTCCTCGGACGCAGTGCTGCCGCAGGTCATGCGCAAGCTCGAACGGCTCGGTGTCAAGGATTCCGTCGTCGGCCTCGTCATTCCCACCGGCTATTCCTTCAACCTCGATGCGTTTTCGATCTACCTGACGCTTGCCGTGGTATTCATTGCGCAGGCCACCAACACGCCGCTCTCGTTCGGGGACCTTCTGCTCATCCTGGCGGTGTCGCTGATCACCTCGAAGGGCGCGCACGGCGTTCCCGGATCGGCCATCGTCATTCTGGCTGCCACCTTGAATGCGGTACCGAGCATTCCCGCCATCGGGCTTGTGCTCGTGCTCTCGGTCGACTGGTTCATCGGCATGGCGCGGGCGCTCGGCAATCTGATCGGCAATTGCGTCGCAACCGTCGTGGTCGCGGCCTGGGAGGGCGATCTCGATCGCGCCAAGGCCAGCGCCGTGCTCGACGGCCGCGAGCTGGTCGATGTGACGACCGGCTAGTGGAGTGGATTTGACATTCGCTACCCATCCTAACCACGAGCCCGCAAAGCGAATGTCAAATCCAAAACTCCACTAGAAATCTATATTTGCTAGTGGTCCTTTGATTCTAACATTCGCAAACATGCCTGCTAGAACGGGATGCGAATGTTAGAATCGGACCACTAGCGTATCGCCCGTCGCTGGTTCCAGCGGTAGCTGCCGCCAGACCCCGCTTTAGAATCTCTAAAGGCTGCGATAGTTCAAGCCGCGTTCCCGGCGCCCCACCACCTCCCCTAGTCTCATCGAAGGAGAGCAACGCTTCACTCGAAGAGACAGGGGAAACTGGAATGCTTGACGTCAACAAAGTACGCGGCGGCGATGGTCTGGCACCGATCAGCACGCAGGTCGACGAAATCCTGGAGTCGGTTTTCGAGACCACGCGGAAGGCCACGACGGCCTTCTTCGACGCCTACAACGAGAACCCGAATCCGAAGGTATTGGCGACCTGGCTTGAAACGCGGGCGTGGCGGGAAATCGATTATGTCTTCCTGCTGAACGAGCAGATCCGCCGCTACGGCATGCGCTTCAAGCGCAATCACATCACGCTGCTTGCCAAGCAGTCGTTTCAGGAGGCCGAACACTATGAGGACGTCGGCCGGGCCGTCGAGTCGCTCGGCGGCACCGTGCCGACCAGCGTGCCTGACTCTTCCGTGCCCTGGAGCAGCTGGCTCTGGGGTTGCATGGACCGTCATCATCTCGCGGGAATAGCGGCCTGGTACGTCTCGGAAACCTCCGCCTCGGGCAGCTTCGAGCCGACCTTCATCGGCGCCGCGCGCCAGGGCCACACCGAGGTGGTGAAGATCTACAAGCAGATCGAGATCGACGAGAAATTCCACACCGGGCTCGGCCGGCAGATCCTCAGCACCTACGCCAAGACCGACGAGGATCGCGAGGAAATCCTGCGCGCGATGATCGGCATGCGCGACATCGCCTGGAAGACGTTCACGCCCGAAGTGGTGGCCGCAACGATGCGCGCCAGGGAAGGCAAGACGGCCGCCGCCGTCTGACGCAGATCATCGATCCGGCGCCGCCATGCGCCGCCATTGCTCGCGCGACCCGTTCATACGGGTCGTCGCGGGACACCCGCTGCAAGGCAACACGATGGACGCAAGCTCGACATTCAACGCCAGGGTACGCCGCCTCTCCGCGGTCGCGGACGGCGTGCTCGCGATCGAGCTTGGTCATGCCGACGGCGGCCTCCTGCCCGCCTGGGACGCGGGCGCGCATATCGATCTGAAACTGCCCAACGGCATCGCCCGACAATATTCGCTGTGCGGCGAGCTCGCTGACCGCGAGACCTGGCGGATTGCGGTGTTGCGCGAGCCGAACAGCCGCGGCGGCTCCGCCTATGTTCACGACGCCCTGCGTGCCGGCGACGTGATACCGGTGTCGGGGCCGCGCAACAACTTCGCGTTGACCGATGCGAACCGCTATTTGTTCATCGCCGGCGGCATCGGGATCACGCCGATCCTGCCCATGCTGAAGGAGGCGTCGCGCCACGGGCGCCCCTGGACACTGGTCTATGGCGGTCGCACGCGCGGCTCGATGGCGTTTCTCGACGAGATCGCAGGCCATCAGGATGCCGACATCTCCATCGTGCCGCAGGACGAGTTCGGCTTGATCGATCTCGACCGGCACCTGTCGGTCCCGCAGCGCGGCACGCTGATCTATTGCTGCGGCCCCGGCCCGCTGATCGACGCGGTCGAGGGCGCATCGCGGTGCTGGCCGCCAGCCTCCCTGCACCGTGAGCGCTTTGCGCCGAAGCTGGTCGCCGAGCCTGCTGCCGGCGACAGCTTCGAGGTCGAACTGGCGCTTTCCGGCCAGGTTCTTGTCGTCGGCGAGGATGACAGCCTGCTCGAAGTGCTGGAAAACGCCGGCTACCAGGTCACCAATTCCTGCCGCGCCGGCATCTGCGGCACGTGCCTGCTCAAGGTCGCGGCGGGCGAACCGGACCATCGCGACGACCTGCTGGACGACGAGCAGCGCGCGAGCAACGCGATGATCCTGCCATGCGTTTCTCGATCAAAAACAAAGAGGCTGGTTTTGCAATTGTGACGTCACGTTCTCGATGAACGAAAAACAGGAGGGGAGTGAAAATGCGCAAGACAGAAAACATAAAGCGCTCGATAGCTGCGGGTCTCGCCTTGATGCTGGGCGCGATCGCGTCAGGCCACGCGTCCGAGATCGCGATCGGCGTGAGCATGCCGTTGACCGGTCCGTTTGCCGCGTCGGGCAATTATGTGCTGAACGGAGCCAGGATCGCCGCCGACGAGATCAATGCCGATGGCGGCGTGCTCGGCCAGAAGCTGAAGCTCGTCGTCGAGGACAACAAGAGCAATCCGACGGAGTCCGCATCCGTCGCCGAAAAGCTGATCTCGCGCGACAACGTCCATGTGGTGATGGGCGCCTGGGGCTCGACCCTGACGCTCGCGGCACTTCCCGTCGTCATGCAATACAAGGTGCCTATGCTGGTCGAGACCTCCGGCGCCAACAAGATCACCGAGAGCGGCAACCCCTACATATTCCGAATCGCCGCGCCCGCCTACCTCGAGGCCGAGGGCCTCAAGCGCAAGCTCGATACGTTCAAGATCAGGAAGGCCGACTTCCTCATCATCAACAACGACTGGGGCCGCAGCACCGCAGCCGACTTCAGCAAGATGTTCAAGGAGAACGGCATCCAGGTCGGCCTGACCGAGATCATGGACCAGGCGGCGCAGGACATGAGCGCGCAGATCGCCAAGATCAAGTCGTCGGATTCCGACACGCTGATCGTGACCACGGCGGTCGAGCAGCTCACGTTGGTGCTCAAGCAGGTCAAGGCGCTCAATCTCGGCAAGCAGGTGATCACGACCGGCGGCTCGCAGAGCCCGGATCAGCTCGTCGAACATGCCGGCGCGGCGGCCGATGGCTCGGTCCATCTCGTGTTCTTCTCGCCCTGGACGCCGGACAGGACAGCCCACCCCGAGAAGGCGAAAGCCTTCATCGACGCCTGGGCGCGCCGTGGATTTGCGCCCGCGGGGCTGACCGAAAGCTTCCGCGGCTATGACGGCATTCAGGTGATCGCGGCAGCGATCCGCAAGGCGGGATCGGACGAGCCCGAGGCGATCCGTCAGGCGCTGTGGAACGTCTCCGTTCCCGGACTGAACGGCACGGTGACGTTCAACAAGGCCGGGCCGGCCGGCAAGGAAAGCGGCCAGAGCATCCCGCAAATCTACTTCGTCAAGGTCGACGGCGGGAAGATCAAGCTCGTCGAGTAGATCTTTTCAGAACCTCAAGCACCCTCACCAGCAACGAGACGGACGGCGGGCCCAGCGAGCCGCGCCGTCCGCATGGAAAACGTCAAGGACAACAGGATGAAGTCGCGCGCCGCGGTTGCCTGGGAAGCCAAAAAGCCCCTGAGCATCGAAACCATCGATATCGAGCGGCCCCGGGCCGGGGAAGTCCTGGTCGAGATCAAGGCGACCGGGGTTTGCCACACCGACGCCTACACGCTGGCAGGCCTCGATTCGGAAGGAAAGTTTCCAGCGATCCTGGGCCACGAGGGCGCCGGCGTGGTCCGCGAGCTCGGACCGGGCGTGACGTCGCTTGCCGTCGGCGACCATGTCATTCCGCTCTACACACCCGAATGCCGGAGCTGCAAGACGTGCCTGTCGCGCCGCTCCAATCTTTGCACCGCGATTCGCGGCACCCAGGGCCAGGGCTTCATGCCGGACGGCACATCGCGCTTCCGCTGCGACGGCGGCGAGGTGTTTCACTACATGGGCTGCTCGACCTTCGCCAATTTCACGGTGCTGCCCGAGATCGCGCTCGCAAAGGTGCGTAAGGACGCGCCGTTCGAGAAGATCTGCTACATCGGCTGCGGCGTGACGACCGGGATCGGCGCCGTCGTCTACACCGCCAAGGTCTGGCCCGGCGCGAACGTCGTGGTATTCGGGCTCGGCGGCATCGGCCTTAATGTCATCCAGGGCGCGCGCATGGTCGGCGCCGACAAGATCATCGGCGTCGACATCAATCCCGCCAAGGCCGCCATGGCGCGCAAGTTCGGCATGACTGATTTCATCAACCCGGACGAGATCGGTCGTGACCGCGTCGTGCAGGCGATCGTCGATCTCACCGGCGGCGGCGCGGATTTCTCGTTCGAATGCATCGGCAGCGCACCGACCATGCGCCAAGCGCTGGAATGCTGCCATCGCGGCTGGGGTGAATCCGTCATCATCGGCGTCGCGCCGTCCGGCGTGGAGATCACGACACGCCCGTTCCAGCTCGTCACCGGCAGGGTCTGGAAGGGCTCGGCGTTCGGCGGCGCGCGCGGCCGCACCGATGTGCCGAAGATCGTCGACTGGTACATGGAAGGCAAGATCAACATCGACGACCTGATCACCCACACCATGCCGCTCGACCGCATCAATGACGCCTTCGACCTGATGCAGGCGGGAAAATCGATCCGCAGCGTCGTTGTGTACTGACGCGAGCCGGCCAAGTTCGTTCATCTTGAAGGACCAGAGGAGCCATTGATGTCCGACGCTATCCGTATTCATCCCTCCATCGACGGCGGCATGCGCCCGGCGAAGCCGGATTTTGCCGGCGGCACGCTCTCCTGCTCCTGCGCGAGCGCGCCGGTCACGGTCGAGATCAAGGGCCAGGTCGCGCACAACCACGCCTGCGGCTGCACCAAATGCTGGAAGCCGGATGGCGCCATGTTCTCGGTGGTCGGCGTGGTGCCGCGCGACGGGCTGCGGGTCGGCGCCAATGCTGCCAAGCTCTACGTGGTCGATGAAGGCGCGGCCATCCAGCGCCACGCCTGCAAGGACTGCGGTGTCCACATGTACGGCCGCATCGAGAACAAGGATCATCCGTTCTACGGTCTCGACTTCATCCATACCGAGCTGTCGAAGGATGAGGGTTGGGCGCCGCCCGCATTCGCGGCCTTCGTGTCGTCGGTGATCGAGTCGGGCGTCAGACCGGACAGGATGGAATCCGTGCGCAGGACGCTGAAGGATGCGGGCCTTGCCCCCTATGATTGCCTGTCGCCGCCTCTGATGGATGCGATCGCAACACACGTTGCGAAGAAATCCGGGGTTTTGACGCCCTAGCGCCGTTCCGGCGTTCCAAGCGCGCCGGAAATGGAACCAGGCTCGCGGCCCCGACCGGAGCGCCGCGGGCTTGCCAGGCGGCTCGCGCTCCGTCAGATTTCGAACCATGACAAGGGAGGTCGAGGCAGCGGAAACGATGAGACGACGATGAACGATTTGCCGCCGTTTCGTGCGTTGCTGGTGTTCGACGTCGTCGGCCGTTGTTCAAGCATGAAGCGGGCGGCCGACGAGCTCGGCGTCTCGCCGGGCGCCGTCAGCCAGCAGATCAAGATCCTCGAGGAGGCACTCGGCCTTCAGCTTGTCGCACGCAACACCGCCGGACTTCGCCTCACCGAATTCGGCGAGCGCTACCACCGCGAGACTTCGCGCATCCTCGCCGATCTGCGCCGCACGCATCGCGAGCTCGCCGCGACGCGTGCCTCCAGCGGCCTGATCGTCAGCGGCCTGCCGCTGCTCACCAGCAAGTGGCTGGCGCCCCGCATGCTGGAATGGCAGGCGCTCCATCCCGACATCAGCCTGCATCTGGAAGGATCGATCATCGAGCCGTCGCTCGAATCCGGGCAGGTCGATTTCCGGATTTCATACCGCGACCGCATCCGCCATTTCGAGAGCGGCGTTCCGCTCTACACGGATTCGCTGGTGCCGGTGTGCAGCCCCGATCTGCTCAGGAATGGATCACCTTTGGAGAGCCCGGGCGACCTGGCCCTGTATCGGCTGTTGACCATCGACTGGAAGCCCCTGCTGTCGCCCTCGCCGAGCTGGAAGGACTGGTTCGCTAGCGCCGGGGTCACGCCCAGTGCGGCGCTGCGCGATACTTTCGTCTTCTCGCTGTCGAGCCTGGCCATCGAGGCCGCGATCGACGGGCGTGGCGTGGCGCTGGCGCAGTCCTCGCTCGTCTCGGAAGATATTCGCGCCGGCCGGCTGGTCGTGCCCTTCTCCCATCGACTGATGCTGCCATCCCCCTATTTCCTGGCATGGCGCGCCGGCGTCTTCGACAAACATGGTGCGCGCGATTTTCAGCGCTGGCTGATCGGATTGGCGCGCAGCCAGGATCATCCGCCGGACGCGCAGCAGTCCAGGGGCTGACCGGCCGAATCCGATCGGCCGCGGACAGAACTGCGCCGCGCCAAAGCGGCTGCCGGCGCCGCTGCGCCAATTCCATTGACCCTCCAATCACGTGCACGCCGCTAGCCGCTTGCGCTCCCGATTCAAATAACCTATCATTCCGTTAATAGGATGATTGGGGAGAGGAATGGTTCAGATCACCTTCGTGGAGCCGGCTGGAGCCGAAGTGGCAGTGGATGCGACCGAGGGCTGGAGCCTGATGCAGGCCGCAGTCGCCAACGGCGTCGACGGCATTGTCGCCGAATGCGGCGGCTCCTGCGTATGCGCCACCTGCCACGTCTATGTGGATGAGACCCGACTTGCAGCGCTTCCCGCCCCAGGCGAGATCGAGCTCGAACTGCTGGAGGAGGTGAAGGCCGAGCGCCGTCCCAACAGCCGGCTTTCCTGCCAGATCACGGCAACGCCCGAACTCGCTGGCCTCGTCGTCACGATACCGCCGTGTCAGACTTGACGGAGGCCGACGCGCACATCGTTGTCGTCGGCGCCGGACAGGCCGGCCTGCAGGCCGCGGAAACCTTGCGCGCCGGCGGCTTCGAAGGGAGAGTCACGCTTGTTGGCAGCGAGCCGCACGCTCCCTATCACCGGCCGCCGCTGTCGAAGGGCTGGTTGAGCGAAGCGCTGGATGCGCGGCAGCTCGCGATCCGCGACGTATCCGCGCTGGAGCGCAAGAACATCGACCTGCGCGTCGCATCCCATGTCGCCGAAATCGACGCCAACGCCCGAGCCGTCCGACTGCAGGACGACAGCAGGATCGCCTATAGCGGGCTCGTGCTCGCAACCGGCGCCACGCCACGAATGCTCGGCAACGCCGCGCCCGCGGACGGCACGATATGCGCGCTCCGCTCGCGCGAGGACGCCAGCGCGATTGCGAAAGGACTGCGGAACTGCCTGCAAGCGCGGCTCCCGCTCGTGGTTATCGGCGGCGGATTCATCGGCCTTGAGGTCGCGGCCAGCGCCCGCAAGCTCGGCGCTGATGTCGTCGTGCTGGAAGCCGCGCCGCGGCTGCTCCAGCGCGCCCTCTCGCGCGAACTCTCCGACTGGTACGCCCGGCTGCACGCCTCGCATGGCGTCACCCTCGTGCTCGACGCCCGGATCGACAAGGTCGAGACGTCGGGATCGACCGCGCAGGTCCGCCTGATCGATGGCCGGCGCTGGGAGGCTGGCCTCGTCCTGGTCGGCGTCGGCATCATCCCCAACGACGAACTGGCGCGCCGCGCCGGCATTGCCTGCGACAATGGCATCATCGTGGACGCCTGCAGCCGCACCTCGATCGCAGGGATCGTCGCTGCCGGCGATTGCACGGTGTGCCGCCTGCCCGACGGTTCCATGAGGCGGCTCGAGTCGGTGCAGAGCGCCGTCGAGCAGGGCCGCGCCGCCGCCTACACGCTGCTCGGCATGGAGAAGCCGTTCACGGGAACGCCGTGGTTCTGGTCGGACCAGTATGATGCCAAACTGCAGATCGCGGGCCTGTCGCGCAGCGCGGATCGCAGCGTCGCGAGGGGCGACATGGCCGGCAAGTCCTTTTCGATCTTCCACTATGCCGTCGACCGCCTCGTCGCCGTCGATTCGATCAATGCCGCCAGGGATCACGTCATTGCGCGACAGCTGATCGGTGTGGGCGTGTCGCCCACCATCGACCAGGTCAGCGATATCTCCTTCGATCTCGGCCGGCTGCGGCCAGCCTGACGTTGCAAAGCGACCGTCGCGTTCCAGGAACGGCCAACCCCCGACACCGGGATTGCTGAACAGATTGGTCCGCGCGCAAGTCCGCTGCGGGCCCGGACGTTGCGCGTCCAGGCCCGCATGCATCGATCACTTGCTGACCAGCGACACCTTGCCGTCTTCGATCTTGACGAGATGGGTGCTGGCCGGGCTCTGCCCGCTTTCCTTGCCCTCGGGGCCAACCTTCTCGAACTTGATGTTGCCGGTGAGACCTGCGTAGCTGACCTGCCAGAGCGCGGCCCGGATCTTCTCCGGGTCGGCCGCGCCCGCCTTCTCGATCGCCTTGGCAAGAATGCGAACGGCATCGTAGCCCCGCGCGCCCTCCGGCATGCCGGCCGGCTTCAATCCGGCCTTGGTCCAGGTCGCGATGAACTTCTTGGCAATATCGGGATCACCAGCGGTGTCCGGGAACCAGGGCGCGAACATCGCGTCGTGATAGGAATCGTTGGCGGCGGAGCCCGCCTGCTCGATCAGCTGGTCCGGCAGGGTGCCGCCGGTGGTGACGATCTTGCGCTTGATGCCGAGGCCCTGGGCCTGCTTCATCAGAAGCGTCATCTGCTCGACGCTGGTGGTGATGAACAGCGTATCGCTGTCGGAGCTCTTGATCGAGGAAAGCTGGGCCGAGAGGTCCTGTGCAGCTGCATCCATCTGCAGCGAACGGTTCACGGTGGCGCCCTTTTCCTTCAGCATCTTGGAAAACTCGGCCGCGGCGCCGAGCCCCCAGTCGTTGTTCACGACCAGGAAGTCGGCCTTCTTGATGCCGAGCGGCTCGACAAAGCGCGTAAAGGCCTTGGCTTCCGTGCTGTTGGTGGGGCTGATGCGGAAAATATAGGGATTGCCCGAGCTCGTGATCTTGTCGGCGCTCGACGTCTCGACGATCATCGGCACCTTGTATTCCATCAGCTTGGGCATGACGGCGAGCGTGTAGGTCGAGCTCCAGGCTCCGACGAGCGCGGACACCTTGTCGCTGGTGATCAGCTTCTCGGCGACACTTGCAGCCTCAGTCGGGTTGCTCTTGTTATCCTCGATGACGAGCTGGATCTTCTTTCCGAGAATGCCGCCGTTCGCATTGATATCCTCGGCCGCGATCTTGGCGCCTGCCGTGACCATATTGCCGGATGCGGCAACCACGCCGGTCAGCGGCTGGTTGATTCCGATCTTGATCGTCGCGTCCTGCGCCAGGGCGCCCTGCCCCAGACAAGCGACGATGATTCCAGCGGCGACCCGCGGCAAACACGACTTCATAAAACTCCTCCTTGGTTTCCCCCGGTCGAGCCGGACCGCTCGACACCCTAAAAGCATAACATTAGGATGATAGTCTTTCAACTGCGATCAAATATGCTTATAGAATGGGCACAAGTGCCTTGCTTTAAAAACCTATCATGCTATTTATAGGATGATTTAGCAGAGGGAGAGGCCCTCTTTGGCGCCCGCGAGACGATGGGCGGCCCAAGGAGAAAACGACAAGAATGACAGACACGCACGCGCGCCTCCGCCGCCTCGTTCGATTGCACGATGCCAGGCCGGATCTCTCCATCCGAACACTGTTCCATGCGGGCCCGCCCTACCGGGGAACACCCCCGAAAGCGGTCACGAATGCCGCAGCGCAGGCTGCGGTCGTCAGCGGCCTCGCCGAAACCGCCGAACAGGCGCGGCGCATGATCGAGCGGAGCGAGCTCGACCTGCTGCCGGCCCAGGACCACGGCATCGCGGTTCCGCTCGGCATGGTGCTGTCCGCGCAGATGTGGTGCTTCGAAGTCGGCGACGACACGCGCGTCTTCCACTCGCCGGTCGGCGAGGGGCCGCCGCCGGCGCTGCGCTTCGGCTCGGACGATCCGGCATGCGCCACGCGGGCGCGCGATTGGTGCGCCGAGGCGGCCGGCGCCATCAATCCGCTGCTGGCGAATGGTCTCGCGGTCGAGCCGCTGATGTCGGCCGCCTTGCAGCAGGGCGACGAGTGCCACGCCATCACGGCCGCCGGCAATCGGCTGTTCATCGAGCAGCTCGGCCCGCTGCCGGCGGAGATAAAGGCGGCGATATCGGGCAATGCCGGCTTCGTGCTCGGGGTCTGGATGGCCTGGGCAGGCTGGAAGCTGCAAACCAGCCAGGCGATGATCGCCGCGATCGGCGGCAACGGCCGCGAATTCGGCTGGCGGCCGCGCGACCAGGCGGCCTGGCGAACGATGCCGGCTCCGCCGCCGACAGGAAAGTATTTCCAGCCCGATCGCGCGGCGCATGCGCTCGGCGCGGTCGGAGACAGCGCCATCGTCGACATCTGCGGCTTTGGCGGCCAGGCGCTTCATTGCGCGCCGGCGCTCATGCAGGAATGGGCCGACGTCTTGCCGTCGGATTTGAAGCAGCGCCGCGACCGCATCGTCGATTCCCACTCCGGCATCGTCGACATTGCCCGTATCAGGGACAGCCGGATCGAACCGATCATCAATCTCGCCATTCTCGATCGGGACGGTGCAGCCGCCCCGCTGGGCCGCGGGGTCGTGATCGTTCCGCCAACCCTTTTCTCAACAGGAGACTAGACCATGGACCTCGTAGACAAGGTGGCGATCGTCACCGGCGGCGCGATGGGGATAGGCTTCGCGACCTGCGAGGCGCTGGCCGCCCAGGGCGCCGCCATCGTCATCGCCGACCTCAAGGGCGCCGCCGCGGCGGCCGAAAAGTTGCGCGCCAGGGGATACAAGGCAGCGCACGCGGATATCGATGTCTCCGTCGAGGACGACAGTCACCGGATGGCCGAGGCCACCCTCAAGGCGTTCGGGCGGATCGACATTCTCGTCAACAACGCCGCCATTTATTCGGCACTGTCGCTGAAACCCTTCGAACAGCTCACGGTGACCGACTGGCGCAAGATGCTCGACGTCAACGTCATCGGGCAGTTCCTGTGCTGCAAGGCGGTGTTGCCGACGTTCAAGAAGCAGGGCTCGGGCCGGATCATCAACATCTCCTCGGGCGTCGCCTTCAAGGGCAATCCCGGAATGCTGCACTACGTCGCATCGAAAGGCGCCATCGTGTCGATGACGCGGACGCTCGCCACGGAGCTCGGCGAGCATGGCGTGCTCGTGAACAGCGTCGCGCCCGGCTTCACGCTGAGCGACGGCGTTCATCAGAACCCCGAACTGGCCAAGACCGTCTCGGGCTTCTCCGTGCGCAACCGCGCGCTCAAGCGCGACATGGTCCCGGCCGACGTCGTCGGCGCGGTCACCTTCTTTGCGGGTCCGCATGCGGCATTCATCACCGGCCAGACGCTCGTCGTTGACGGCGGCGCCTACTACCACTGAGCAGCGGCCGAAACCTGTTTCCATTTTCCTGCAGAGGAGATCGACAATGAAATACGTCAAAGAGGCATGGTATCCCGTGGTATGGGCCGATCGCGTCGGCCGCGAACTGACACGGCATGTCGTGCTCGAGGAGCCGCTCGTCATCTACCGGCTGGAGAACGGGGACATCGCGGCACTTCAGGACGCCTGCCCGCACCGCCTGGCGCCGCTCTCGCTCGGCAAGCTGAAGGGCGACACGATCGAATGCGGCTATCACGGCATGACCTTTGACTGCAGCGGAAAGTGCGTGCGCATTCCCGGGCAGGACATCATTCCGGGCAGCGCGCTGGTCCGCTCTTATCCGCTCCAGGTCAAATACGGGCTGGTCTGGGTCTGGATGGGTGACGCCAAGAATGCCGATCCGGGCAAGATCTTCCATTTGCCGCAATATGGACAGGACGGCTGGCACGCGGTGCAGGGCGACACGCTGCGCATCGAGTGCAACTATCTGAGCCTGTGCGACAACCTGCTCGATCCCGCCCACGTCACCTTCGTGCACACCACCACGCTCGGCACGCCGGCCGGCGCGACGGTGCCGGTCAACAACGAGTATCGCAACAACGAGATCACGGTCTGGCGCTGGATCCGCAATGCGCCCGCGATTCCCTTGTTCGCCAAGTTCGGCAAGCTGAGCGGCATGGTCGATCGCTGGCACTACTACAACTATTCGACGCCCTGCTATTTCGCGATCGACATGGGTTCGTGCCCTGCCGGCAGCATCCCCGACATGGAACAGCGCTCCGAGGGCGTCCAGATGTACGCCTGTCACGTGCTGACCCCGGTCGACGAGCGAACCGTGCTGCAGCATTGGTTCCACGTGCGCAACTTCCGCACCGAGGAGCACGACATGGACGCCGAGCTGACGTCGAGCCTGGATATGGCCTTCAAGGAAGACAAGGTCATTCTTGAGCGTATCCAGATCGAGGAAGAGCGCGATCCCGACTTCAAGCGCATCATTCTGGGGATCGATGCCGCACCGATGAAGATGCGCCGCATGGTCGACAAGCTGATCGAGGCGGAGTCGGCCGCCCGCCAAGAGGGCGGCGCGACCGCGTCCGGAGCACGGAAAACGGCCCGGCCCGCGGTTTGATCATGCGGACGGAGGGGTTCCTCCTGACTGGCCCCGAAGCCTGGCTTCGGGGTCCTCTTTCATTTTGAAGAGGTTTGGAATCCGAACGGTTGAATGGGCCTGCGTCGGAACGGCGCTATCGCCCAGGCTTCAACGCGATCCCGCAGGGCGAACACCCTTCCGCGGATCGACCAGGTCCCGGCGAAGGGCAAAACAGTTTCGGTGATAGTGGAACTTCGCCACGTAGATGGCGGTGCCGTTGTCATCGACCAGCACCAGCCGGCAATCGGCCGTCGGCTCGCCGAGGCCGATCTTGAGCAACTCGGATGTTTCAGGCCCGGCAACGCCGATCGTGACGATCTGAAGCGCGTGGGAGATCGCGACGTCGCTCATCTCCAGCAGGCGCGGCAACGCCGGCTGCCGCGTGAAACGCTTGCGGTCGCGATTGAAGATGTCGCGGGCGAGATGGAGGTTGACGACGGCAAACGGTTCGTCGGCGTGATACTGCACGCTGCGCAGCATCGTATAGCCGTCCGCCAGCACGCCCTCGTTGTCCTCGAGCATCGGAGGCATCGCGTCCTCCTCGATATGGACAATGCGCAGAACGTTGTTCTTGATCGAGCTGACGACGGCGTCGAGATCGCTCGCGAGGTTGAACCAATGCCTGCCCTTGGGCCGTCCCGAGACGAAGGTGCCCCTGCCCTGGCGGGCATCGAGCAGGCCTTCCTCGCTCAAGATCTCGATCGCCTGCCGGATGGTGATGCGGGCGACGCCGAACTCGGTCTCGAGCTCCTCGATCGTCGAAATCTTGTCGCCCTCTTTCCAGAGGCCCGATTCGATGCGTTGCCGCATGACCGAGGCGACCTGGATATAAAGGGGTATCCGGCTGAGGTCGTAGTTGAAGATCTGCTTGGCCATCGAACAACTTTAGGTACGGCGGACCGAACGATATGTCCCGGCAGGTATTACGCAATTTGCTGCCCTTTGCAACGGCGTCCGACCACTATGGCGAAGAGTATTGCTGCTTGATGTGAGCCGAAAACGACAGCCGGCCGCACTGAATTTCCGGCCGAAAGCCCAAACGACCCCACGCATGACGACAGGCTGTGACGCATGGCGTTGTCATGCCCGCGCCGCAACCGGCGGCATCACCGCCGGGCGGCAGCACGCGTCTGAGGCAGAAGCGCCGGCATCATGGAGCGTCCTTGCGCGGGGTTTCTTCGCTGTTCTCGGCATCGTCGGGTTCTCGGACCAGCGTCGCCGGTTCGTCATAGCCTGCGCGGCTGCTGTAGAAGACAAGCGCCATCAGCCCGATGCCGAAGGCCAGGGAGAACAGCACGCCCAATGCCAGGGCGACGTAACCTGAAGCCGGCACGTCGGCGTCAGTACTCGTCCAGCCCTGATAGGCAAGCACGCCAGCCGCGATCAAAAGCAGCGACAGCACGGCGATGACGGTCCATGTCGCGAGACGCTTGCGACGTGGATTTGATGCGCCGGTTGCCGCGTCATCATCGGTGCCATCGCTCATGGGAAATGCTCCTCATTGGCGGCATGGACCGTTCTCAGCGCGGCAGGAGATTTGTCTTGGCGAGATCGAGGACCTCGTCGCCGCGGCCGCTCATGACCGCCTTCAGCACCCAGATGCTGAAGCCCTTCACCTGCTCGACGGCGATCGTCGGCGGCATCGACAACTCCTGCTTGGCTGTGACGACGTCCAATAGCGCAGGGCCGTCATGGGCGAGAATATCGCCCAGCGCACCCTGCAATTCGCCGGGGTCCTCGACCCGGCGCGCGTGAATTCCCATGGCGTTCGCCATCGCGGCGAAGTCGGGATTCTTCAGGTCGACATAGGTGTCCAGGTATCCCGCGGCTTTCATCTCGAGCGCGACGAATCCCAGCACGCCATTGTTGAAGATCACGACTTTCACCGGGAGCTTCATCTGCGTCAACGTGATGAGATCGCCCATCAACATCGTGAACCCGCCGTCACCGGAAAGCGAGATGACCTGCCGCCGCGGATCAGCCGCCTGGGCGCCGATCGCGTGCGGCATGGCGTTCGCCATGGACCCATGGACCCAGGAGCCGATCAGCCTGCGGCGCCCGTTCATCTTGAGATAGCGCGCGGCCCAGATCGTCGGCGTGCCGACGTCGGCTGTGAAGATGGCGTCATCGGTCGCCAGATCGCTGACCAGCTTGGCGAGATACTGCGGATGGATCGGCCTTTGCCCCGGCTTTCCCCTGGCAAGGTCATCAAGACCCTGACGCGCCTTCCTGTAGTGCGCGATGGCGTCATCAAGGTGCCGCCGATCCGCCTTCGTTTTCAGCAACGGCAACAGCGCGTCGATCGTTGCGCCGATATCGCCCACGAGCCCAAGGTCGAGCTTGCACCGCCTGCCGAGATTTTCCGGCCGGATGTCGACCTGCGCGATCTGACAGTCATCAGGCAGAAACTGCTTGTAGGGAAAATCGGTGCCGAGCAGCACCAGGGCGTCGCAGGCGTGCATGGCGGCGTAGCCCGACGAAAAGCCGATGAAGCCGGTCATCCCGACGTCGTAGGGATTGTCGTACTCGACAAATTCCTTGCCGCCTAACGCATGCACGATCGGGCTCTTCAGGGCCTCCGCGAGCTTCAAAAGCGAGGCGTGCGCGCCCGCGCATCCCCTGCCGCAGAACAGCGTGATGCGCCCGGCGCCATTGAGGAGGTCCGCAAGCGACTTCAGCTCCTCGGCCCTCGGTACGACGTTTGGGGCCGGAGGCAGCAAGCCGCGCGAGGTGGACAGTGCCCGCGTGACCGGCTTGCGCAGTGCGACATCGCCCGGGATGGCGACGACGGCGACGCCACGCAATCCCACGGCGGCGCGGATCGCGTTCTCGATGACGTATGGCAACTGGCTCGGGTCCGAGACGAGCTCGCAATAATGGCTGCATTCCCGGAAGAGGTTTTGCGGATGCGTCTCCTGGAAATAGCCGCCGCCGATCTCCGCGGAGGGGATTTGGGCAGCGATGGCGAGCACCGGCGTCCGGCTGCGGTGAGCATCGAACAGGCCGTTGATGAGATGAAGATTGCCGGGACCGCAGGAGCCGGCGCACACCGCCAGTTGGCCCGTGGTCTGAGCTTCGCCGGCTGCGGCGAAAGCCGCAACTTCCTCATGCCGCACGTGTACCCACTCGATCATCTCCTGGACGCGGAGCGCTTCGGTGAGCCCGTTCAGGCTGTCGCCGACAATGCCAAATATTCGCTTCACGCCCGCCTGAGCCAGTGTCGCAACCAGGAGGTCGGCCACGTTATTTATGCTGCTCGCCATCGCTCTCTCCAGCTTGTTTCTTGTCCCGATATCCGGCTATCGGCTCCGCAATCAGTACACGCGTTCCTTGGGCGGGATCGTCGACACCTCGTTCGACAGCGGCTGCAGATGGACCGGCCGGTAGTCGAGCCGGACATGGCCGCCGTCGTCGAGCCAGGACAGGGTGTGCTTGAGCCAATTCTCGTCGTCCCGCTTCGGAAAATCCTCGCGCGCATGCGCGCCGCGGCTTTCGGTCCGCCCAATAGCCGAGTGCAGGCTGACGCTCGCCTGTGCCAGCATGTTGTCGAGCTCCAGGGCTTCGGCGAGATCGGTATTGAAAATCATCGAATGATCGGCCACGGCGAGATCAGACTGCATCATCCCGATGACTTCGTCGAGCCTGCGCGACCCCTCCTCCAGCAGCGACCCGGTGCGAAAAACCGCGCAATGCCGCTGCATGGTCCGTTGCATCGCGAGCCTGATCGCGCCCGCTCCTGTCTTGCCCTTCGACCACCTGATCCGGTCGAGACGGCCGATCGCGCGGTCAGTCGCCGCTTCGGAAGCCGGAGCATGGCCCTCGCCGGGACGAAGGGTCTCGGTGACGCGGTGCGCCGCGGCGCGGCCGAACACGATGATATCGAGCAGCGAATTGGATCCGAGCCGGTTGGCGCCGTGGACCGAAACGCACGCCGCTTCGCCGATCGCCATCAATCCCGGCACTACCGCGTCCGGATTGCCGTCGCGCTTGGTGATGGCCTCGCCGTGGAGATTGGTCGGTACGCCGCCCATGTTGTAGTGGACGGTCGGCAGGACCGGAATCGGCTCGCGCGTCACATCGACGCCGGCGAAGATCCTCGCGGTCTCGCTGATCCCCGGCAGGCGCTCATGCAGGATATTGGCGCCGAGATGCTCCAGATGCAGCTCGATATAATCCTTGCGCGGCCCGCAGCCGCGACCCTCGTTGATCTCGATCGTCATCGCACGGCAGACCACGTCGCGGCCCGCGAGATCCTTGGCGCTCGGCGCGTAGCGTTCCATGAACCGCTCGCCTTGCGAATTGGTGAAATAGCCGCCCTCGCCGCGCGCGCCTTCGGTGATCAGACAGCCCGAACCGTAGATGCCGCTCGGGTGGAATTGCGTGAACTCCATGTCCTCGAGCGGAAGGCCCGCGCGCAGCACCATGGCGTTGCCGTCGCCGGTACAGGTATGGGCGGCGGTGCAGGAGAAGTAGACGCGGCCATAGCCGCCGGTTGCCAGCACCGTCTGATGCGCCCGGAAGCGATGCAGCGTGCCATCTTCCATGTTCCAGGCCAACAGGCCGCGGCAGGTGCCGTCATCGTCCATCAGCAGGTCGAGCGCGAAATATTCGACGAAGAACTCGGTATCGTGCTTCAGGCACTGCTGGTAGAGCGTGTGCAGGATGGCATGGCCGGTGCGATCGGCTGCCGCGCAGGTGCGTTGCGCCATCTGCTTGCCATAGCCGATGGTCTGGCCGCCGAACGGACGCTGATAGATCTTGCCCTCATTGGTCCGCGAGAACGGCACGCCGTAATGCTCAAGCTCAAGCACGGCAGGCACGGCCTGGCGGCACATATATTCGATCGCGTCCTGGTCCCCGAGCCAGTCGGAGCCCTTGACCGTGTCGTACATGTGGAAACGCCAGTTGTCGCCGTCGCCCATGTTGCCGAGCGAGGCCGCCATGCCGCCCTGCGCCGCCACGGTGTGGCTGCGCGTCGGAAACACCTTTGTGACGCAGGCCGTTTTCAGCCCTGAAGCCGCCATCCCGAGCGCCGCGCGCAGGCCCGCGCCGCCGGCGCCGACGATGACGACGTCATAGCTATGCTCGATGAGCTCGTAAGCTTCCGTCATCCCTCATTTCCGAAGATAAGTCCTGATCAGATGCGGATCGGTTCAATTCCGAGGACTACTCCTCTGAGCAACGGAAATCCGACCTGGTTCGGGTTTCAGCGATCATCCTGATCCCCCTGCGGCGAGATCATCGGGGCGCGGCCTGCTCGCGCGGGTCATCCTGCAGATCGTGATATTCGAGACCGAGCGGGCCAACCGCGGTCACCTGCGTGACATATTCACCGGACTTCGCCCAATGAAAATGCCAAGTCTCGCCGGGCAAGACGATGACGCTGCCCGGCGGATAGGCCTTCACCTTGTCGCCGTCGAACGCTTCGCCAAGCCCGATGTAGAAGACGCCCGACATGACGGTGTAGATGCGATCCTCGGGGTGCTTGTGCGGCATCAGTTTCGTGCCGGCAGGCACCTTCACCCTGATCATATAAGGACCGGGTTCACTGGGATGACCGACCAGGACGGCCAGGCGCGCCCCCGGCGAAAACGCGGGGAACGGTTTCCAGTCGATATCTTCGGGCAGGATCGATCTGAAAGTCGCCTCATCCGGCTGATGCGTGCGGGCCATTGCGCTCCTCCCTGATCTCAGTGGGCATGAGAACGCGGACGACGTTTCGCAAGTCCGTACCTACTGGACTAGCTTGGCGTCCAGCGTGATGGCGGCGTTGAGGACTTTTGAGACCGGGCAGTTCTTCTCGGCTTCGCCGGCGAGGCGGGCAAAGGCAGCTTCGTCCAGATTCGGCACCTTCGCGCGCAACGTCAGCGCGGAACGGCTGATGCGAAAGCCCTGGCCTTCCGGCTCGAGCGCGACGGCCGCCTCGGTCGCGAGCTCCGTCGGCGTAAAGCCCGCAGCCTGTAGACCAAAGGCCAGCGCCATGGTGAAGCAGCCGGCATGTGCCGCCGCGATCAGCTCTTCGGGATTGGTGCCCTTCTCGTTCTCGAAGCGGGTCTTGAAGGAATAAGGTGTCTCGGCGAGCACGCCGGACTCGCTGGAAAGATTGCCGCTGCCGGTGCGGCCGTTACCATGCCAGACTGCCTTTGCCTTGCGGATCATGTTACGCCTCCTTTTGCCATTTCTATTCGCTCAGCGTTTCGACGAAGGTCTTGCCGTAAGGATAAAATAGCTCCTTGCGGCCTTGTTGCCACGCGGCCTTCAGCTCGGGCGTGGTGATGTCCCAGTCCGGCCGGCACTTCATGCTGACGACGCGCAGGTCCTGACGGAGTTCTTCCACGGTCGGCCGGCCAAAGAACCAGTAGCCATTGTAGATCCTGTAGATGACGAGCCCCGGCTCGAGCACAATCACATGCGGGATCATGGGATTGTGCTTGGGGTCGGTGTATTCGGCGATGTCGAGATCCTTCTGAACGATCCGCCGTGGGTCAGAGAGGAAAGTCCAGTGCGCGCCGATACCGCTGCGGTTTTCATTGGTCTCGGTGATATTGTCGGTCGAGATCGTAACCAGCCGGCAGTAGCCGACTTCCATCTCGCGGTGGAGCTGGAGGAGGCCTTCAGCCTGCCGACGATCCTTCGGGCAGAAGCTGCCGCGGCTCAGCACGACGATCATCGGGTCGTGTCCTTGCAGCTCGGACAGCTTCCGGTGCTTTCCGGTGTGGTCGGACAGCTCGTAATCGGGAAAAACCGCACCTGGCACCATGTCGGATCGCATCGGGGCTCCTCCAGAACCAGTTTGCCTACACGGGCTGCTTCAGTGCGCTGGCGTCAACCGGCATCTTGCGCAGGCGCTTTCCGGTCGCGGCAAAGATCGCGTTGGCGATCGCGGGAACGATCGCCGACGTCCCGGTCTCGCCCATGCCGCCGGGCGGCTCCGTGCTCTTGACGAGGTGGACCTCGACCACCGGAGCCTCGTTCATGCGCAGCACCTGGTAGGTGTCAAAGTTGCTCTGTTCGACGCGCCCGTTCTTGAGCGTGATCTCGCCATAGAGCGCCGCCGTCGCACCAAAGACGATGCCGCTCATGAGCTGAGCCTGCACCGTGTCGGGATTGACGACGGTGCCGCAATCCATCGCGCAGACAACGCGGCGAACACGCACCGCGCCATCCTTCGATACCTCGACCTCGGCGACCTGCGCCAAAAGGCTGCCGAACGCGTTTTGCAGCGAGACGCCGCGGCCGCGCCCCTTGGGCAGAGGCTGACCCCAGCCGGCCTTTTCCGCCGCCAGATCGAGCACCGCCTTCGCGCGCGGGTTCTTGCCGAGGAGAGATCGCCGGAAGTCGACCGGATCCTGCTTTGCGGCTGCGGCCAGTTCGTCGATAAAGCTTTCGGTGACGAAGACATTGTGGGAGGGACCGACGCTGCGCCAGAATGCGGTCGGAATAGCCGGAGGCTCCGCCCGCACATATTCGACGTGGAAGTTCGGAAGGTCATAGACCAGATCGATCGCGCCTTCCGTCGAGTCCGGATCGAGGCCGTCCTTGAATCCCGGCGGCAGCCAGCGCGCGATCACCGAGGATCCGGCGAAGCGATTTTTCCAGGCAACCAGCCTGCCCTGCTGGTCAAGCCCTGCGGAAATGCGATCGAACCAATAAGGCCGATACATGTCGTGCTGGATGTCCTCTTCGCGCGTCCACACCACCTTGACCGGACCATCGACATGTTTGCCGATCTCGACCGCACGCACCGCACCGTCCGCCTCAAGTCGCCGGCCGAAACCGCCGCCGATCAGATGATTGTGCACGATGACCTTCTCGACCGGCAGGCCTGCGGCCTGCGCAGCCATTGCCTGGACCCGTGCCACGGCCTGGCTGCCGATCCAGATGTCGCACGCATCCTTGCGCACATGCACCGTGCAGTTCATCGGCTCCATCGTGGCGTGCGCCAGGAACGGAACCTGATAGGTCGCCTCCACCTTGGTAGCGGCGCCGGCCATCGCCTTGTCAGCATCCCCGATGTTCTGCGCCACCGCGCCGGAGCCGAGCGTCGCCTGATCGAGCTGGCGGGCGATCTCATCGGTGGCGAGCGCGGCATGCGGGCCATCGTCCCATTCGATCTTGAGCGCCTCGAGCCCCTTTTTCGCGGCGCCCATATGGTCGGCGACGACAGCAACTGCATCATCGAGCCGCACGATCTGGCGCACGCCCTTCACGGCCTTCGCCGCGGTGTCGTCGAGATTCTTGACGCGACCGCCGAAGGTAGGCGATTGCGCAAGCGTCGCGATCTTCACGCCCGCCGGCCTCGCATCGAGGCCATAAAGCGCCGTTCCATTGACCTTGCCCGGCGCATCGAGCCGCTTCGCGGGCGTGCCGATCAGCTTGAACTCGTCCGGCGATTTGAGCGCGACGCCCGTGGGCGCAGGCATCTTTGCCGCCTCAGCGGCGAGCTCGCCATATTTCAGGCGTCGTCCGGTCGGCGTGTGGATCACCTCGCCGTCCTGCGCGCGGCACGATTTCGCGTCGACTTCCCAACGCTTGGCCGCCGCGGCGACCAGCATCATCCGTGCGGTGGCACCGGCTTCGCGCAACGGCTTCCAGGCGCCGCGCATGGCGTTCGAATTGCCGGTCGCCTGCACGCCGAGCAGCGGGTTGGCATAAAGCTTTTCATTCGGCGGCGCATGCTCGAGCCGCACCTGATTCAGACTGACGTCGAGCTCTTCGGCAATCAGCATCGGGATCGAGGTGTAGGTGCCCTGCCCCATTTCGACATAGGGCATGGTGAGAACAACCTGGCCGTCACTGCCGATCCGAACGAACGCATTCGGCGCAAAGGCCTCGGAGCCGGCGGCATCGCTTCGACCAAACGGCAGGCAGAGGCTCACAATCAGGCCGCCGCTGACAGCTGCACTGGTTGCGAGGAAGGTCCGCCGCGACAGGCTGGCGTCAGACGCGCGAGGCATGATGCGATTGAAGGTCATGGTCAGCCTCCCTTCTTGCTGGATTCCGCGGCAGCGATCTTGATCGCTTCGCGGATGCGCATGTAGGTCCCACAGCGGCAGATATTCCCACTCATGGCGTCGTCGATGTCGGAATCGGTGGGCTGAGAATTGCTTGCCAGCAGCGCCGAAGCCGACATGATTTGTCCCGATTGGCAGTAGCCGCACTGAACGACCTCATGGTCGAGCCAGGCCTTCTGGATCTTTGCGCCGGCGGGCGTCGTACCGATCGCCTCGATCGTCATGACCTGAGACTCGCCGACGCTGTCGATCGGGGTAACGCAGGAGCGCGTCGCGACACCATCGATATGCACGGTGCAGGCACCGCATAGCGCCACGCCGCAGCCGAATTTCGTGCCTGTCATGCCCAGCACGTCGCGCAGCACCCAGAGCAGCGGCGTATCGCCATCGACATCGACGCTGTGGGCGTTTCCATTGACTTTGATGGTAAAGGCCATAGTGCCTCTCCTCTGTTGCGGTTGGCCCCGCGCGACGTGACGGCCACGCGGGAATTCGTCTCGACATCGCCGGCGCGATGCAGCCTTCACGTCGATTTGCGGAGCGGCCGGAAGCCCGCACGAACCTCCTGTGAAAAGAGCTGCGGCTGCTCCCAGGCCGCGAAGTGACCGCCCTTGTCGAGCTTGTTGTAATGGATGAGTTTGGGATAGGCGCGCTCAGTCCAGCTTCGCGGCGCCTGATAGAGCTCGTCAGGAAAGGCGCTGACGGCGACCGGGATCGTGACGTTCTTGGGCTTGAAGAAGGCCAGCTTGCTTTCCCAATACAAGCGAGCCGAAGAAACCGCCGTGTTGGTCAGCCAGTAGAGCGTGATGTTGTCGAGGATGTCGTCTCGCGTGAGGCCTTCGGACTGGCCGTCGAAGACGCGTGCGATGAGTGCGTAACTGCGCGCGTCGTGGTCGAGCATCCAGGCGGCGAGGCCAACGGGTGAATCCACGAGACCGTATAACGTCTGCGGCCGGTTCGCCATCTCCTGGGCGTAGCCCAGGCCGTGCTTGTAGAAGAAGTCGAGTTGGTCGTAGGCGTGCTTCTCGTCGCTCGAGAGGCCGGACACCGGCGGGCCGCCATGGAGCGCGCTTTCCACGTCATCCGGAACAGTGGCGGGCATGTTGGTGTGGATGCCGATCAATTCCGGTGGCGCCAGCAGGGCCATCTGCTCCGTGACCGCATTCCCCCAGTCGCCGCCTTGCGCGACAAATCGCGTGTATCCGAGGCGCCGCATCAGCACGATCCAGGCACGCGCGACGCGAATGGGATCCCAGCCGGTCGCGGTCGGCTTGCCCGAAAAGCCGTAACCCGGCAGCGACGGGATCACCAGATGGAACGCGTCCGACGCGCTCGCGCCGTACGCCGTGGGATCGGTCAGCGGAGCGACGATCTTGAGCTGCTCGATGATCGAGCCGGGCCAAACGTGCGTGACGATGAGCGGCAGCGCGTTGTCGTGTTTCGAACGAACGTGAATGAAATGAATGTCGAGCCCGTCGATCTCGGTGACGAACTGCGGCAAGGCGTTGAGCTGCGCCTCGACCTTCCGCCAATCATGCTCCGTCTGCCAATAGCGTACGAGTTCTCGGATGGTCGCCAGTTGCACCCCTTGGGACTGATCGGCGACAGTCTCCTTCTCCGGCAACCGCGTCGCCGCGAGGCGGCGGCGCAGGTCGACGAGATCGTCCGCCGGTACATTGATACGGAACGGGCGAATGGCGTCGCCGGTGGCCGCCGGCGCCGAACCCAGGGGAAACAGGCTGGCGGCGCCGGCCGCGGCGATGCCCATTGCGGCCGTGCTCAAGAGCTGGCGCCGGTTCCGATCGACGACGTCGGAGCTTGATTGCGAACGCATAGCTGTATCTCCCTGACTCGATTGAGCGTCCCGACCCCGCTTGGGTCTGGCCGCTGCTGGAGACGACATTCGCGCAAAGGCCGGGAAATAGCCCGTTATGTGTTGTTAGAGGTCGTTAGCCGTTGCGAGCGGCGGTCGTTACCGGCCCTGTGAGCTGAGCTCGGTCAATGTGGAGCATTGACGAAGCTGCAAACCAGTGCCGCAATCTCGTCGGCGGCCGTGTCCAGCGCAAAATGACCGGCATCAAGCACGTGAACCTGGGCGGTCGGCACGTCGCGGCGATAAGCCTCCGGTTCCGAGATGTCGAACGAAGGGTCGTATTTGCCCCAGACCACAAGGAGACGCGGCTGATGTGCGCGCATCCAGCCCTGCCACCTGGGGTAGGTTTCCACGTTGGTCCGATAATCGTAGAACAGGTCGGTCTGAATGTCAGCCTGCCCCGGCTGGCTGAGGAACGCAAATTCGTCGGTCCACAAATCCGGATCATAGCGTTCGACATTCGGGTCGCTGCCGACGTGCCGCGTTTTCGTCGCGGCAAGCGACAGAAAATTCGAGCGAAGCGCACCCTCGTGGGCCGCCCGGTCGACCCAAAAGGCGCGCCGCGGCTTCCAAAGCTCACCCAGACCCCCGTTATGCGCGACGGCATTCTGGACGATGAGGGCCTCGACCCGCTCCGGATGGGCGAGCGCCATGCGAAAGCCGACCGGGCCGCCGTAGTCCTGCATGTAGAGCGTGTAGCGCGAAAGGCCGAGCGCTTCAGTGAAATGATTCATGACGTCGGCGAGATGATCGAACGTGTAGGCGAACTCTTTCGGCTTGGGCCAGTCGCTGTGGCCGAAACCGGGATAGTCCGGCGCCACAAGATGGTAGCGCCCGGAAAGTCGGGCAAAAAGCGGCTCGAACATCCGCGATGAGGAAGGAAATCCGTGCAGCAACAACAGCGTCGGCGCATCTTCCGGGCCTGCCTCGCGATAGAAGATCGATAACCCGTCGACCTGCTTTCTGAGATAACGCGTCGGGCGTCGCATGGCGGAATCCTTTCCTTGGGCAAGGGGCAACCAGCACAACTGATGCGAGTACCACGGAAAGCACGGACGATATCGGCGCCATCCTCATCATAGCAATTCGATCCGGGGCCGGTCACGCAAACTGGATACGCATTCCGCACATTCCGAGCAGGATAAGCGTCGCCACGAGGCCACCGACCAACGAACCGCCGATCATGACTCGATCAGCGATCGCCTTGCGCCACCCATGGGCGAGGAGCACGAGCCTCAGCCCGGACGACAAATGAGACAGAACAAAAAATACCCCAAGCCAGTAGTGCGGGACGAGACGAATGTTGCGAGGGTCCCGGATAAGCCCTGCAGGCGCACCCGTGGCAAACGCCCAGTTCGTGTCTATTCCAAGATAGGTTCGGGCAAGAATGAAAACGGAATCCATGTGGCCGACCACGTAGAA
Source organism: Bradyrhizobium sp. NP1 (assembly GCF_030378205.1). Lineage (NCBI taxonomy): Bacteria > Pseudomonadati > Pseudomonadota > Alphaproteobacteria > Hyphomicrobiales > Nitrobacteraceae > Bradyrhizobium > Bradyrhizobium sp. NP1. Next base: position 2,420,708 of record NZ_CP127385.1, on the reverse strand, counting down.
TGCGAGATACGTTCCTGAGGCGAGCTGGAAGGCACGAAACAGGTCCATTCGCCCTGCCACGTATTTCCGGCTCAGCCAGAGGCCCGACGCCGCCTGGAACAGCAGCAGGCCCACCAGCAACGGCTCAACGAGTTTTGCCCGGTAGAGGTTGCGCGCCACCTTCATGAAGGCAGCGTGAGCTTCCGCGCCGAACAGGCCCATCAGGTGGTTGCTGAGATGCAGGGCAGGAAACAAGAGAATGATCACCGAAGCGGAGATCCCATGCACGACCCGAACGGTTGAGACTCGCTGCGAGGGAGCTGTCTCATGGGGCTCTCCCCCGGATAGGCCGCCGAGGCCAACAAAGGCGATGGCTCCCATCCAGATGGCCACCCACGCCACGCTGTCCGGAATTGGATTGTGGGCCATGAAGAGCAGGACACCGAGAAAGACAAGAATGGTCGGCGCGGCAACCGAGATGAATGCAACGCGCCGAGCGCGAAGCTGTCGTGCATTTGGCTTGTCGATGCTGGCGAGATGCAGGGCCGCAAGCAGGATCAGACCCGGCAGGAGAAACAACGAGGCAAATGAAGCGGCCGCCGCGACGATCGCGATCGGCGATCTTCCGCCGGTCTCGAATGCGTTCACCGACCAGTGAAAGCACCACAGCGTAACCGGATAAATCAGGGCAGCGACCGGCGCGAGATAATCGACAGCTGGTCCCTCCAGCAGGAATGAAGATCGCCGCACCGACGTCGACATCGTCAATTCGTTTTGCATTGAAGCCACAAATTCCGTTGCTCAGCACACGACCTGCATAACCCCTCCGCAACCAGGTTTCTTCCGTTCACGATGTCGTAGGTGCTCGTGCGAGCGGTCTCGTCCGCACGGAGTCGATGGCCAAGGGCTCAATTGCATTGCCCGTCATCTCTTGAGAGGAGCCATGGTATTCCAGTCGTCGGGCAGGTCGAAGGGTCGCGGCCGCGACGGCTTCGCTATGGTGCGGGCCTCGCGATTGGCATAAAATGTCGCGCAGACAGTGCGCTACAAGAGACGACGCCAATGAAGACGCCGGCAGCGCAAACCAACGAGGTCATCTCGTTCGGTCCTTTCAGCCTCGTCGCGAACGAGAGACGGCTGACCAAGGACGGAGCTGCCGCCGAATTGAGCGAGCGGGCCTTCGATATTTTGGTCGTCCTGGTGTCATGCCCCAACGAAGTCGTCGGCAAGGACGATCTGCGCACACAGGTCTGGCCCAATGTCACCGTCGAGGGGGGCAGCCTGCGATTTCACATCGCAAGCCTCCGCGGGGCGCCTGACGATGATCCTGCAAAAAAGCGTGTTGTCGATCCCGCGATAAACCTCGGGGCGTGCTCGCCGCTTTCGCTGAAGGGTCAGGCCGCGAGAAGTGGCTGAAACGACATTCGCAGGCCGACTATGCGTTGCGCCTCGTGACATAAAAGAGAGGTAAGACAAGCGATTATACGATCACACCTTGTTTACCGCCGGTTCGCCCCGGGCTAGTAAAAAAGCGGTCCGGAACCATCCTCTAACAAGAAGCAAGCGCGCGTGCCCCGCGAAAATACTGAGGACGCCGCCATATCCTTCGGCCCGTTCAAGCTGCTCCCGAAGGCAAGGCTGCTGGAAAAGGATGGCGCCCCCGTCCACATCGGCGGCCGTGCGCTCGATATCCTCATCTTCCTCGCCGAGCGAGCCGGCGAGATCGTCAACAAGAGAGAGTTGGTCGAACGAGTCTGGGCCGGCGTGAACGTGGATGAAGGCAGTCTCCGATTCCATGTCACCGCGCTGCGCAAGGCGCTCCGCAATGGAGAGTCCGACGCGCGCTATGTCGTGAACGTTCCAGGACGCGGCTATTGTTTCGCCGCGCCGATCGCGGCGACCGCCGTATCGCGTACCGCGCCATCCGTCAACGGACACACCACCGGCCATTCCCTGCCCGCCCAGCTTTCCAAGATGATCGGTCGGACGGAATCGATCGACAGGATTTCGGCCGAGCTTCAACTTCATCGCCTCGTCGCAATCGTGGGGCCCGGCGGCATCGGGAAGACGTCGGTTGCCGTCGCCGTGGCGCACCGCCAGCTTGCGGCGTTCGGCGGCCAGGTCTTCTTCATCGATTTCAGCGCGCTCCGGGACATCCAGCTTGTACCAAGCGCGATCGCATCGGGTCTGGGCCTGACCGTCAGCTCTGACAACCCTATGCCAGGGCTGATCACCTTCCTGCGCAACAAGCGGATGCTGCTGATCTTCGATAGTTGCGAGCATGTGCTGGACACACTGGCGCCGCTCACAGAAAGCATTGTCAGGGAGGCTGGCGAACTCCATATCCTGGCAACCAGCCGCGAATCCTTTCGCATCGAAAGCGAACAGGTCTACCGGCTGTTCCCGCTCGATTGTCCGCCCCGGCGTGACGGCTTGAATGCAGCCGAGGCGCTTACCTATCCCGCGGTGCAGCTTTTCGTCGATCGCGTCACCGCGAGCCTCGGCGAGTTCAAGCTCAGCGACGACGAGGCGCCGCTGGTTGCGGAGATCTGCACCAAGCTGGACGGCATCGCGCTGGCGATCGAGCTCGCCGCCGGCAGGGTCAATGCCTATGGCATTGCAGGCATCGCATCGCTGCTCAACAGCCGCTTTTCGCTGTTGTGGCAAGGCAGACGCACGGCGATACCCAGACATCAGACCCTGAGCGCCGCGCTCGGCTGGAGCTACGACCTGCTGCCGGCAGCCGAGAGCGCCACGTTGCGCCGCTTGTCGGTATTTGTCGGCCCGTTTACGCTCGACGCAGCGCTTGCGGTTGCAACCGGCGAAGGCCTCGGCGAGCCGGAGGTCATCGAAGCGATCGCGGGCCTGGTGGTGAAGTCACTGATCGCGACGCCCTATTCGGTGCGACCGCTGCGGTATCGCCTGCTCGATACGACGCGCGCCTTTGCGGCCGAGAAGCTCGCGACAAGCGGCGAGGCGGATCGCGTCCACCGCGTCCATGCAGAACACTTCATCGACCTGCTCGCCGACATTCCCGCCGACTCCACGCGCGTTCCGACAGGAGAAAGCTTCCTTCCTCACGCCGAACATCTCGCCAATGTGCGCGCCGCGCTCGACTGGAGCTTTTCCGAACACGGAGATCGCCGCATCGCGGTGGATCTCGCCGCGGCAGCCGCTCAATTCTTTCTCGAGCTTTCGCTGTTGACCGAATGCAATCGCTGGACCAGGCAGGCGCTTGCCTCGCTCGAGGGGGGATCGACCGGCCCTCGCCGGGAGATGGAGCTGCAAGCCGCGCTCGGCGTGTCCGTGATGTTTACGCAAGGCAATGCCGAGGCGGTCCGGTCGGCCTTCACGCGCAGCCTCGCCCTTGCCAGGTCGCTTGACGATCTGCATTGGCAATTGTGGCTGTTGCGGGGGCTTCATATCTACCTGACCCGGATCGGCGACTTCCGCGGCGCGCTGCACATGGGCGAGCAGGGTGAGGCTGTTGCCAGGGCATTGGATGATCCTGCCAGCACGCTGAACGTCGAATGGATGCTCGGCGTCGCCCACCACCTGATCGGCAACCAGGACAAGGCCGTCGAGCTCTGCGAGAGCGCGATGACCCATAATCCGAGCTCGCAGCGCCTCAACATTCTTCGGCTGGGATATGACGACCGCCTCATTGCGCTGGTGGCATTCGCGCGGAGCCTGTGGCTGACCGGGCACCCCGATCGAGCCGTGGAGGCCGCGCGATATACGATCGGCGAAGCGGAGCGCCTCGAGCAGCCGCTGACGCTCGGCATTTCCCTGATCTGGACGATCTACGTGTTTCTCTGGACCGGGGACTGGACCAACGCCGAAAACCTGATCGAACGATTGATCGATCACGCGGCGAAGCATTTTCTCGGGCCGTACCACGCGGTCGGCATCGGTCAGAAGGGAGAACTTCTGGTCCGCCGCGGCGAAGTCCGCGCCGGAATCGAGCATCTGCGCCGCAGTCAGGCGACACTGTACGAGACGCGCCACCGGATCATGACGACGGTGTTTGCAACTGCGCTGGCCGAAGGCCTGACGTCGCTGAACCAGTTCGACGAGGCGCTGCATACGATCGACGGCGCCATGGCCCAGATCGGCGATAGCGGGGAGTCCTTCGATCTGCCCGAAATGCTCCGGGTCAAGGGTCATATCCTGGGCTTGTGCGGTCGCACCGCCGAGGCCGAAAGCTGGCTGCTGCGGGCGATCGAGATTGCCCGCAAGCAATCTGCGCTCGGGTGGGAATTGCGCGCGGCACTCACGCTCGGACGGCTTTGGCGGCAGAGCGGCCGCGGCGCCGAGGCGTGCGCCTTGATCGCCCCGCTTCATGCCCGATACACCGAAGGCCTCGCCAGCCTCGACCTGATTGCTGCAAGGACCCTGCTTGAGGCAGAAAATCGCGCGCCACGTCAATAAGATAGAATCGCGCAACGCGCTTGCAACTCCTAACAACTTCTAACGCGCCAAATCGCATCGGCGCCGTCATGGTGAGAAGGACCAGAGGGGTCCGGCACCTGACGGAATATGCGACGTATGACACTGCTCGACGAGGTGATCGAAGCCAGCGGCAGCATGACGCGCTGGAACAGTTTGAAGCGATTCACGCTCCAGCTTTCAATCGACGGCACATTGTTGTCCCGCGCGGGCCGAACCGGCCGCTTCAAGGACATCGTGGCGGAAGGAGCCACCCAGACGCAGCTCGTGCGGTTCACAGGATTCAATGGCCCCGATACCTGCGGCCTCTACCAGCCGGACTGCGTCATGATCGAAGGCGCGGACGGCCAGGTGCTGCGCACCTGGCGCAGCCCACAGCTGTCGTTCCGCGACCACGCCGCGGACGCTCCGTGGGATGAGCCATATCTGATCTTCTTTTGCGGCTTTTCGCTCTGGAACTACCTGACGACGCCATTCCTTCTCACCCACCCCGACGTCAGGACGGGTGAACTGCCGCCGGTACAGGAGCACGGCCATGCGTGGCGACGCCTCAAGGCCATATTTCCGCCAACCGTCGTCACCCACTCTGCGGAACAGATTTTCTACTTCGACGACAAGGGTCTGCAGCGGCGGACAGACCATGATCTCCTCGGTACCAGGGTCGCACACTTTTCATGGGCGCATCAGGCATTCTCCGGCATCGTGCTTCCCACGCTGCGGCGATCACTGCCCCTGCAGCCCGACGGAACGGTTACGCCCAGGCCGGTCCTCCTCGACGTCGAGATCTTCGACGCCTCATTCGAGTAGCGAGGCAAATCCCGGGCGCCCGTCCGGTTATGCCAAGGTTCTCGCTCGCAACGTCTAACAACACTTAACGAGCCATGGGCTCCGCCAAGGTGCAGAGTACGGCAGAACCAACATCGAGAGTCCACGCGACGGTCGCATCATGCGGCTGTCAACGAGCCAACCGGAGAGAAGGATGTCAGACGAGTTCAATCACCAGCGCCGCCGCTTGCTCGGCACCGCCGCGGCTGCCTTTGCCGCATCCCAGCTCACCTTCAATCGGTCCGCCGAGGCGCGGCCGGGCAAGACAAAATCCGCAAGCCCGCGACCGGTCAGGCCGGAGGCGAACGCCGCGTTCGCTTCGCCGAAGCAGATCGATGCCGGCCTCCTCAACGTGGGCTATGTCGAGACAGGCCCCGCCAGCGGCGAACCCGCGATCCTGCTCCACGGCTGGCCCTACGACATCTACAGCTTTGCCGACGTCGCCCCAGTGCTGGCGTCGGCAGGCTACAGGGTGATCGTGCCGTATCTGCGCGGCTACGGCACCACGCGGTTTCTTTCCGATGCAACGGTGCGCAACGGCCAGCCCTCGGCGATCGCCGTCGATACCATCGCGCTGATGGATGCGCTCAAGATCCAGAAGGCGACGCTTGCCGGATTCGACTGGGGTGCACGAACGGCCAACATCATCGCCGCGCTCTGGCCCGAGCGCTGCAAGGCCATGGTCTCCGTCAGCGGCTACCTGATCGGCAGCCAGGAGTCGGGCCGGATGCCGCTGCCGCCGAAGGCCGAGCTGCAATGGTGGTACCAATTCTATTTCGCGACCGAGCGCGGCCGCGCCGGTTACGACAAGTACCGTCACGATTTCTCGAAGCTGATCTGGCAGCTCGCCTCGCCGAAGTGGAATTTCGACGACGCGACCTTCGACCGCAGCGCGAAATCCTTCGACAATCCGGACCATGTCGCGGTCGTGATCCACAACTATCGCTGGCGGCTCGGGCTTGCCGAGGGTGAAGCGAGATATGACGAGTTCGAGAAGCGGCTCGCCCAGGCCCCCGTCATCAGCGTGCCCACCATCACCATGGAGGGCGACGCCAACGGCGCTCCGCATCCGGAGCCCGCCGCCTATGCCAAGATGTTCTCGGGCAAATATGCGCACCGGACCATCAAGGGCGGCATCGGCCACAACCTGCCCCAGGAGGCGCCCCAAGCCTTTGCCGAGGCGGTCATCAACGTGACGGCCGAAGCGTAACCGGTGCAAGGGACCTCGCGGACCGGCCGGCTGCAGTCTCCGCGAGTTGCCCGTGGTCCGAACAAGGGGATGATCAAGATGCGCAAGCTCATCGCTCTCGCCGCTCTCATCGTCATCGTGCTTCTGGCGTTCGCGCAATTTGGCCCCTCCGTCGTTCTTCGCTGAGCGATCCGGCCGCGCCCTCATCAGACCACGCAGCTGGCGCAAATGAGCCGTTTGCATGGCCGGCAAGCGCCACGCCGCATCGTGTCCGCTCCCCGCGAGACGGAATACGCCCCGGGACGACGCAGGCGCCGCGCCCCCTGCCCGCGGATGGCGCGGAGCCGCCGGTCGTTGTAGATACGTAATGACGCCGAAATTCGGATGCGTGGTCCGCCGGGACAGCTCCGCGGCGCCTCATCTCGTTGTGCGCGGGTGGCGCAGCCATCGAGTGAAGGGAGGATCAGATGCCTGAGAAAGTCGCGGTGATCGGAATGGGCCAGATGGGATCAGGCATGGCCGGACGTCTGCGCGAATCCGGCCTCGATGTCGCCGGATATGATCTTGATCCCGATCAGCGCGCCCGTCTTTCCAGCGACGGCTTTCAGATGGCGCCGAGCATTGCGGAGGCGCTCGCCGGCCGCGAGCTCGTGCTGACCAGCCTGCCGGATCCGAAGGCGGTGACGAGCGCGTGGCTTGGAGCCGACGGCATCGTGGCCCACGCCGCGAGGGGCACATTGTGCATCGAGCTCAGCACCATCGATCCGCAAACGATGCGGCAGGTCGCCGAGGCGGCTGCGTCACGCGGGATTGCGGTCGTCGATTGTCCGGTCAGCGGCAGCCCGAACGAGGCGCGCTCAGGCAAACTGATTCTGATTGCCGGCGGCGAAGCGGCCGACGTGGCGCGTGCCGAGCCCATTCTGAGGCTGCTTGGCACCGACTGGAAATACACCGGCGGCGTTGGAACGGCGAAGGTCGTCAAGATCGTCAACAACATGATGTCAATGGGCAATGTGCTCGTCGCGGCGGAAGCTTTCGCGCTCGGCGTCGCGGCCGGCGTCGAGCCGCAGAAGCTGTACGACGTGTTGTCGGTCAGCGGCGGACGCTCGCACCATTTCACCAAGCGCTTCCCCAACGCGCTCAAGGGCGACTTCTCGCCGGGATTCAAGATGGAGCTCGGCGAGAAGGACCTGGCGCTAGGTATCGAGCTCGGACGGGCGATGCAGATGCCGACCCCGTCCGCATCCGCCACCCGCGAGCTCTACGCGCTGGCACTGGCTGAGGGATTTCGCGGCCAGGATATCGTTTCACTGCTCGCCATGTACCAGAATTGGACGAAGCGGACCTGAAATCGCTGACCACAGGCCGCGCCCGAGAACGCTGGCGTGCGCGACCCGGACGGATTCGCCAGTGCCTATCTTATTCGTGCCTCGGCCGCGATCAGCTCCTTGCCTTCCGCGGTGCTGATCGTCAGCTTGACCTGTTCGGCGCTGCCACCGGCGGCAAGCGCCGCGGAAAGATGATTTCCACTCTTGGGGTCGGCTTTCACGCCAGCGTCGAACAATATCGCGTCGCCACGCCTCAACGTCACGCGCAACGGCGTCGCCGGTTCGATACTGAAGAACTGCAGGTCCACGCCCGATGCCTCGGCCGAGAGATTGACCAGCATGTTCTCGTTCGCGTGCGTCACGTTGCTCATGCCGACGGTCGGACTATAAGTCTCCGGAATCGACACTTCCCCCAGCGCAGGAAGGCTGGCGCTATGGAAAAACTGGTCTGACACGCCCGCCCACAATTCGACGTATGGCCGCTGCGGGTTCGGATCCTTGCGCGCGTCGGTTTCGTTGGTGAAGGACGGGTATCCCCAGGTCCACATTTTCAGGCCAGGCGTGACCGTGTTGTCGGCGATGCGAATGATCCCCTCTTCGTTGTCGTGGTTGATCACGCCCCAGAAATTCCCGCCCTGCATGTCGGGCGCCGCGTAGGCGATGCCCATCGTCGGCCAGTTCCTGAAGTAGCGCAGCTTCTCGAAGCGGCTCGCGCCGTTACCCAGGCGCTTGTCGCCGGCGGACAGATTGGCCGACCAGCCGGGCGTGCTGTAGGCCTCTATCGGCGCGATGATTTCGGCGCCGCCGGTCGCTTTGGGAATTTTCGGGTCCGATCCCGGCGCGAGCGTCGTGCAGGTCCAGTACTCGTATTTGATCGCCTTGGGTTGCGGATTTTTCAACACCATGCGCGCATCGACCGCGGCGCGATCGGCCTTCAGCGTGACATAATAGGTCGCCTCCATACCCGTCGAGCCCCGCAAGAACTGCCCCGGCGCCGCGGCATACGCGAAATCGTCCTTGAGGGACATCGACACCGTCACTTCGCCGGCGCTTTCCGTCACCACCTTGAAATGCCAGGGCTTCAGCCAGGTCTTGCCGTGCTCGGCATCCGGGAAGGTGGGGAAGATGCCGCCATACACCATCAGCCAGTCGTAGTAGAAAATGCCGCCCTGGATCCCGTAGGGCACGCCTACTTCCGTCCGGTAGAGTTGCTCGTGGCCGGTCGGCTTGTAGATGATGGAGAGAATGCGCCCACCAAAGTCGGGCACGAGCGTCACCTTTAGGTAGCGGTTCTCGAGCACATAGGTCTTGAACGTGCGGCCGACGATGGTGTTCTTGTCGAGCGACCCGCTGACCAGTCCGTTCTCCGCATCGGTCGCATATTTGACGGTGCTCCACGTGATCGTGGACTTGCTGAGAGACACACTATCAGGCGATGGCGAGGCGGCATGCGCGGCACTGAATGCGCAGGCCGCCGAAACGACCGCGAGCGCGAAGCAACCACGAGTACAGGAGGCGTGAACTGTCATCTATGTCGCCTTCGGAAAAGGGACGAGACCAACAGTCCAATTCTAGCGCGCGGCGCCGCCTTCCAGCTAGTGCACGATGTGGGTGCCGGTCTCGCCGCGCAGGGCCGGCACCGCGTGGTCGAGATGGCTGATGATCGCACGCTTGCCACCCCCCTCGAGAAAGCGAATCGCGGCGTCAACCTTGGGTCCCATGCTGCCGGGCGGAAAGTGCCCCTCGCGGTGGAAAGCCTTGATCTCCTCGAGCGTCACCTCTGCGAGCTCCATCTGACCGGGCTTGCCGTAGTTCACCGCGACGCGCGGCACCGCAGTCAGGATCAGAAGCTCGTCGATACCGAGCACGTTGGCTATGTGGGCCGACGTCAGATCCTTATCGATGACGGCCGGCACGCCGGTGCGAACACCGCGCGCGTCGCGGATCACCGGCATGCCCCCGCCACCGCCGGCGATGACGATGGTGCCGCGCGTGACCAGCGCCTCCACCAGCGAGATGTCGCAGACATGCTTCGGTTTCGGCGACGGCACCACATGGCGCCAGCCGCGCCCGGAATCCTCGCGCATTTTCCAGTTGAGCTCGGCGCTGATGCGGCTGGCTTCCTCCTCGGTGAAGAACGGTCCGACGAACTTGGTCGGGTTGCCAAATGCCGGATCGTTGGCGTCGACCTCGACCTGGGTCAAGAGGCTCGCGACGTGGCGGCCATTGCCGCGTTCGCGCAAGGCATTCTCGATCGCCTGCATCAGGAGATAGCCGATGCCGCCCTGGCTGTGCGCGACGCAGATGTCCATCGACATCGGCGGAATGCGGCTCATGGTCAGCATCTGGCGCATCATGATCTTGCCCACGACGGGTCCGTTGCCGTGGGTGATCACCAGCTCGTTGTCGAGCTCGGCCAGCGGCAGCAGCGCCTCGGCCGTATGCCGGGCGACGGTTTTCTGCTCTTCCGAGGTGCCGCTGATGTCTTCGGGGTGGACAGCGTTGCCGCCGATCGCGATCACGAGCCGGCGCGGGATCTCTTTAAGTGTTCGCATAGCGCGGCATCCTGACGTCGGTTGCAAGAGCGAGGGCCAATTCACAGGCCTGGGCGTTGGATGGCGCGACCACGATGCGGGCCTCCTCCAGCAGCCTGATCTGCGCTGAGCGCACCTGGTGGTCGAGCTCCGTTCCCGTCACGGACGCAACCAGGATCGGCGCATCGTCCGGGCGATCAGCCACGATCCGCGCCAGATGGGCCGCCGGATTGGCGTGCGCGCCGTAGCCGATCACGAGATCGAGCAGGATGACGGCAATCTCCGGATTGATCAGGGCCGCCCGTAGCGCCTCGTCGCGGACGGAGGGATCGATCATCGGGTGCGGCCGCCCCTGGGTATATTCGTCGGCCCCGAGATCGACGATAAGATCGCGCCCCGCAGCCTCCGACGCATCGACATGGGGAACACCGGGGATCGCGGCATTGCTTGCCACCTTGCGGCCGCCGGCGGTGAGGATCACCTGCGCCTCGGCACATAGTGTCCCTCCGACGAAAAGTCCTTCGATGCGATGCGACGCCTTGCGCCGTCGCGTCAGGCGCGCAGCCAGTGCAACCGCGTCGAAACCGGCGCCGATACGCCGGCCGCCGTGCAGCGTCTTTTCCGCGGCCTCCTTCAGCGTTGCGGCAAAGCGCGCATTCGGCGGCAGATCGACCGAGGCCGCACCGATGAAGCAGACCGTATAGGCCTTTGGGCTCATTCCGATCCGCGCCAGCACGGCTTTCGCAACGTCCGGATGCGGCGGCTTGGAGATCAACACCACACGATCGGTTTCGGGATCGGCGTCGAGCGCATCGATCGCCATCAGCGTCGTGATGCCGCCGATCTCCTTCTTGAGATCGCGGCCGCCGACGCCGATCGCGTGGGAAATGCCCTCGCCGGCCTCCGAGAGAAGGCACGAGACTTCCTGCGTGCCGGTGCCGGATGCGCCGATGATCCCGATCCGGCCGCGCTCGAGCCGGTTGGCAAACGCGAGCGGCGCGCCACCGATCACGGCCGTGCCGCAGTCGGGCCCCATCATCAGAAGGCCGGCGTCGCGCGCCTGCTGCTTGAGCGACAGCTCGTCGGCGATCGAGACGTTATCGCTGAACATCAAGACATGCAGCCCGCGGTTCAGCGCCTTGCGGGCTTCGGCCGCGGCGAACTCGCCGGGAACGGAAATCAGCGCCAGATTGGCGGCCGGCACGGCCTTGACGGCCGCCGCGATGCTGCGCGGCCGCCACTCGGTTTCGCCCGAGGCCCGGCTCCTGGGCTTGTCCAGCGCCTTGAGCGCCTCGCCGAGCGCAGCGCGCGCGGCCTCTTCGCTCTCCGCCTTGATCGCGACGATCAGATCGTTGCCCTGCGCGGCGACGCCTGCGCCCAGCAGTCCGGCGTTCCGCATGATCGCCTGATTGGATGGCGTCCCCATCATCAGCGCCGCTTCGATGACACCCACTGCGGATGCGATCTCGCGCGACAGCCGCATCAGCGCGACCGAGTCGAGATAGAAGCCCTTGCGAATTTCGTTCAGGACATGCGCGCTCATGACACCCCCAGATCTTCGGCAATCGCGAGGACAGCCTGCCGGAAACAGGCCATCGGCGCCCGCACCACGCCGGCGCCGACCTGGCCGATGCCGGGCTCGCGATGCGCGATGCCGGTGTTGATGACGGGAGCAAGCCCGGTCTCCACCACCAGCCGGACATCGATGCCGGTCGGTACGCCGGCGAAATCGAGCGCCGGGATCGTCCATTCGGGGTTCTGTCCGACGGTGATCTCGCCCATCGCACGGGTGAAATTGCCCGCGCTCGACGGCGAGCCCGCGCCGACGAATCCGGCGACCGCAGGAGCCGCCGCCATCGCGAAGCCGCCCAGTCCCACCGTCTCCACGATCGCGGAATCTCCCATGTCGGGATTGGCGTCCGCACGCGAATAGCCCGGGAAATACAGCCCTTCCGGCATCTCCACCGGAGCGGTGAACCACCGTTCACCCATGCCGCTGACGCGCACGCCGAAATCGGTTCCGTTGCGGCACATCGCGGTGACCACGGTCGAGCCGCGAATGCCGTTCGCCGGATCGGTGAGCGCCTTGCCCATCGCCATCGCGATGTTGAGGAAGAACTGGTCGTTCTGCGCGATGAAGGCGATGCAATCCGAAAGCACCGCGTTGTCGGCCGACGTGCGCGCCAGCGAAGCGCCGATCTCGCGCAGGAACACGCTGGAGCAGGCGAGATTGCGCTGGTGCATCTCGTCGCCCATCGACAGGCCGCGCGCGATGATCGATTTCAGATCGACGCCTCCTTGCGCGCGTATCGCCCTTGCCAGCACCGGTCCGAACACGTCGCGCAGCCAGGCAAGTCGCGCCAGCACACTTTCGTCGTTGCCGCCGAAGCGCATCACCTTGCCGAGCCCCTCGTTGATCGCGCAGTAGGCACGGTTGCCGAACCGAACGTTTTCCACGACGAAGACCGGCATCGAGACCGTGGTCATGCCGGTCATCGGGCCGACCGCGCCAAAATGGTGGTTCGGATGAAAGGCGATCGCGCCGCTCGCCGCGAGCTCCTCGGCGGCCCTCAAATCAGGAGCCCAGCCCTCGAACACAATGGCGCCCGCCACCGCCCCGCGCATCGGACCGCACATCCGCTCCCAGCCGATCGGCGGGCCTGCGTGCAGGATCATGCGCTCTTTCAGACCGCGCAGCACCTCGCGCGCCGGCACGATATCGATCAGCCTGGGCTCGCCCTCGAGGATGCGAGCCAGCGCCTGCTTGTTGGCATCTTCGATCAGCTTCATGGCTACGCTCTCACACGCCGAGCTTGGCGAGCAGCGCCGCCATCTTCGGGTCGCCGCCGGCAGGCGGCACCCAGTCGACATGGACGACCTCGATGTCGCAATCGCGCAAATCCTTCACGAAGCCTTCCAGCCCGACGTTCACGACACTGACCTTGTCCATGAGCAGACGCTGGTACGGCGCCCCTTCCTGCTTGATCACCATTCCAGCCTCCTCGACATCGGATGCACCAAGATTAGTAAGAAAGTTTTTACTTTGTCAAATCGCCTGCAGCTCTGCGCGCGGCCGCCGCGGCGCCCAATCGTTTCAGACCCCGGCAGCGAAACGCTGCTGCGGGTCGCGTCCGGCCAGAGCGGAGTGACGCCGCGCGCCGTCGCAGAACAGCCGATATTCGGCCGCACGCAGCACCATCAATACTCCTGCAAACGCGTCGAGTCCCGAACTGTGTCCGATCCCGGACAGCGCGGCGAGAGCGGGCTTGACCCGTCCCGCCTGCCCGCCAATCGTCGCGTCAATCGCCTCGTGCAGGGCCGCCGCTGCGTAACCGAGGGCCGCGCTGCGTAGATGCGCGGCGCTGATCTCGTTGGTCCGGGCAAGATGGCTGCGGCAGGCTCTCCATAGCGCATCCCGCGTCGCGAGACGACCGATGCTGGCGAGCGCCACCAATGCGCCGCCGATCAGGTCATCACCGGATGGCGTCAGCCCGGGACCAAGGCCGATCAGTTCGACGATCTGCCTGTAGCGGTGTGGCGAGGACCGATGCCCGCAAAGCCCGGCCTCGATCAATCGCCTGAGCGTCGCGAGCCCCGGCAACGCGGCCACCAGAACACGAGACGGCCGCGCGGGAGACGTTGCGCCGCCCGACGCCGCCAGCCCCTGATCCGTCGGCAGGAGGCACCAGATCTGGTCGACCGCCGCGAGCCCCGCGCGCAAGCTTTCGCGCGTCCAATCCGGCGACGGCGGCGGCGCCCACACGGACGCCGCTTCGAAACCGGCAAGCGGCAGGCCGTCCACGAGGATTGTCCTGTCGGCAACAGCGACTTCTTGCCCGGCCTCGAACCGCCGCGGTTCGATGCCCCGGCACAGAAGATGCAGCGGCCCCGAACCGAGTTCAGCCGAGCCGATGCAGATCCAGCAATCGTCGAGCGCCGCATAGAGACTGCGCTCGAACACCGCGGCGATGCGACCGCGACATCCGCCGCGCAACGCGCGGTGCGCCAGTACACCCGCCTCGATCACCACGCCGCCACCGAGTCGCTCGGACGTGCCGGCGCCGGGGACGCGAAGCTGACTGTCTGCTGGCCACATCACGTCGATCTCCCGCCGCTCATCCATGGCTCACGATACGAGCCACCGCGGATCGCGCCATGGTACTCGCCTGGGCTTCGCCGCCAAGATAGGCAGCCTCGAGCGAGGGATCCTCCGCGATGATTTCCGCCGCGCCGCTTTTCAGGATCACGCCGGTCTCCAGCAGGTAGGCCCTGTCGGCGAGGGCGAGGGCCTGCCCGGCCATCTGGTCGACCACGATCAGGGTCATCCCTTCGGCACGCAGCTGCTCGAACGAGGCGAACAGCTCGTCGACGACGAGCGGCGCCAGCCCGAGCGACGGCTCGTCAAGCATGAAGACCTTCGGCGCGGTCAAAAGCCCGCGCGCGACCGCGAGCATTTGCTGCTCGCCGCCGGACAACAGGCCCGCACGATGATTGACCCGCTCCCTCAGGCGGGGAAAGCGGACAAACATCGCTTCGATCGCGGCGTCAAGATCAATGTCCTTGCGTGAATAGGCGCCGAGCTGCAGGTTCTGCCGCACCGTCAACTCGGGAAATACCTGCCTCCCCTCGGGCACCAGCACGACGCCGGCACGCGCCCGGATATGGGCCGGCATCTTGTCGATGCGTGCCTCAAACAGGCGGATTTCTCCCGTCGAGCGCGGCGGTTCGAGACCGGCGATCAAGCGCATCAGGGTGGTTTTCCCCGCGCCATTGGCCCCAAGCACGGCAACCGCCTCGCCCGGAGCAACCCTGACATCGATCCCGGCGAGCGCCCGCGACTGGCCATAGAAGGAATCGAGCGCCTTGATTTCCAGCACCGTGCCTTGCCTTGCAGGACGTGGCGCGCGGCTTCGCTCTCCCGAGGGAGCGTCGCCCAGATAGGCCTTGCGGACCAGCGGGTCGCTGCGGATCGCAGCTGCGTCGCCCATCGCAATGCGCTTGCCCCCGTCGAGCACGACGACGAGGTCACTGAGCGACATGATCATCGGCATGTCGTGCTCGACGATGATGACCGCGATCCCGAGATCCGCGATACGCCGCAGCAGAACCGTCAGCCGTTGCTTGTCGCCCTTCGAGAGACCTGCCGCCGGTTCGTCGAGCAGCAGGACCTTCGGGCGCAGCGCGAGCGCGCGGGCAATCTCGACTAGCCGCTTCTCGCCATGGGACAGCGAGTCGGCCCGCCGGTCGAGGTCGCCGTCGACGCCGGCAAAATACAGCAGCGAACGCGCGAAGCGATCCGCCGGGTCGTTGCGAAGCGCGGAGATGATACCGCCGAGCTTGCCTACCGTCGCGGCCAGCAGGACATTTTCGATGATGGAGAGCGAGCCGAACAGTTGCGTGGTCTGGAACGTGCGCGCCACGCCGACACGCGCCAGCCGGTGCGACGGCATCCCGGTGACATCACGCTCGCCAAGCATCACCGTTCCGGACTTGGGACGATAGAAGCCACAGAGCAGGTTCAGCGCGCTGGTTTTCCCTGCTCCGTTGGGACCGATGACGCTGGTCACGGCACCCGGCTCGGCCGTGAATGACACATCCTGGACGGCGCGAACGCCGCCGAAAGAGATCGAGAGGTCTGTGACGGCAAGGCGCCGCGGGCTGCGGTTCTCGATGCCGAGGTCGGCCACGGGCTCGATATCGACGATGGCAGCGTCGGCCTTCGACCCTGCCGGCAGGAATTTGGCCGCGAGCTGTTCGATGAGCCCCACAATGCCCGACGGCGCGAGCCGCAGCACCACGAACAGCAACACGCCGAACGCCAGCAGGCGATATTCCGCCAGATCAGACAGCAGTTCCGGCAACAGCACCACGAGTGCGGCGCCAATCACCGGACCCAGCGTCGAGCCGGCGCCGCCGACCATCACGGCGAACAGCAGCAGGATCGACTGCAGGAAGGGAAACGAGCTTGGGCTGATATAGCCCTGAAGCGGCGCGAACAAGGCTCCCGCCAAAGCCATCGCGGCCGCCGAAATGACAAAGGCCACGGAGCGCACGCGCACGAGATCAATGCCGACCGACCGGGTCGCGACCTCCGCATCGCGGGCCGCACGCATCGCATAGCCCCAGCCGCTCCGCTTCAGCCGCTCGAACAGGACGAGGCCGGCAAAGACGAGGAGGATGCCCGCGATCGCAAGATGCCGCTCCGCCAACTGGAAACCGAAAACGCTCGGCGGCGCGGTCAGGACCAGGCCATTGCCGCCGCCGGTCAGGTCACGCCATTCGATCGTGCCATGCTCGACGATGAAGCCGAAGGCAATCGTCACCATCGCCAGATAGGGACCGCGCACGCGCAAGGCCGGCATCGCGAGGAGACCGCCGACGATGCTGACGAGAACAATGGCCGCAGCGGTGGAAGCGAGATAGGGCCAGCCCGCCTTCTCCATCAGAAGCACGGTCGTGTAGGCTCCGATCGCCATGAAGCCGATATGCCCGAGCGAGATCTGGCCCGCAAGGCCGAGCAGTACGTTGAGGCCGATGCAGGCGATCGCTGTCAGCGAGATGGTTGCGATCAGGAATACGGCATAGCTGTCGGCGACGGCGGCGTAGCCGAGCGCAACCACGAGCGCGGCAGTCAGGGCGAAAACGGAGACGCGGGAGGTCATACCTTCTTAACTCCGGCTCGGCCGAGCAGCCCGTGAGGCAGGACGACGAGAATGAGGATCACGGAAGCGAACGTGATGATCTGGGTATAGACCGAGCCGAGATAGTTGGTCGCGAACACCTCGATCAGGCCGAGGCACAGTCCGGCCAGCATCACGCCCCAGGCGCTGCCCAACCCTCCGATGATCGCCGCGGCGAACGCCTTGATCCCGAACAGCGTGCCCATCTCGGAGGACACATTGAACAGGGGCGCGATCAGCAGCGCCGCTACGCCCGCCAGCACAGCCGACACCGCATAGCTCGCGGCGATGGCGCCATTGACATTGACACCCATCAGCCGCGCGGTGCCGGGGTTTTGCACCACCGCGAGCATGGCGACGCCGTGCCGCGTCCGCCGGCTGACCAGATGCAGCGCCAGCGCCAGCAGCAGGCCGACGACGGGAATCAGGAGCTGCAGCGGATAGACGCCCGCGTCCTGCGCGATCTGGATCGGCTTGGCCGCGAGCATGGACGGAAAGCTGCGCGGCTCCTTGCCGAACACGAACAGCATCAAATTGTCGACGATGATGCCGACCGCAACGGTCGCCATCAGCCAGTTGTCGGAGCCGCGCTGCACGAAGGGGCGAACGGCATAACGTTCGATGACGAGGCCGTAGACCGCGCATACGAGCAGCACCGCGGGAATGCCGGCCGCGGCAGGCCAGCCCCACAGCACCAGGAAGAAATATCCGGCCACGGCGCCCAGGGTCATTGAACTGCCCTGGGAAAAATTGACCGTGCCCGATACGGCATAGGTGACATGGAAGCCGAGCGCGAGCAGCCCGTACATGCTCCCGAGCGCCAACCCGGTTATGACCGCTGGAAGAAACGACATCGCGAGCACCCTGCTTGTGTTGGACGACGGCGCCGTCAGTTCTGGACGAACGGCATGATGTGGTTGTCCTCGAAGCGGGCCCAGATGTAGTCGTTCGCCGTCAGCGCATCGTGCTTGTCCTTCGTAAACGGCCTCTCATAGGTCTTGATCAGCCCATCGACGCGGTCGATGGCGTAGAAGCCGTCGCGAATCGCGGTCGGCTCGGTGCTGCCGCCCTTCTCGATCGCGCGCGCGATCACCAGGATGCTGTCATAGGCATTGGCGACGCCGACCGCCGGCGTCACATCCACCGGCCCCTTGACGTCGGCATACTTCGCCTGCAGCTCTGACATCACCCGCTTGCCGACCGGCGAGAGGTCGCCGAAGAAGCTGTAGGTCTGCACGAAGATGACGTTCTTCGCGTTGGGCCCGGCGAGTTCGGTGAAGCGGCCGCCGGCCGGCCCCCAGTGCGACACGATCGGTGGCGCCCAGCCCATGCGATCGAGCGACTTCACCACCTGGGAAGCCGGGCCGACATTGCCCACCAGATACAACGTGTCGGCGCCCGCCTGCTTCAGCCGCGACAGCTGGGAGACGACGTCGACGTCGTTGGGCTCGAACTTCTCGACGCCGGCAGGCTCCATTCCAGCGGCCTTCAGCGCCGCCTTCAGGCCATGCTCGTTCGATTCGCCCCAGGGGTTGTTGACAAGGATGAGCCCCGGCTTCTTCGCGCCGTAGGTCTTTCGCGAGAACTGAACGATCGCCTTGTCCACCTCATCATCCATGGCGGAGACGCGAAACACGTAGTTGGACGCGGCGCCATTCTGCGTGATGTTGGTCCCCGCGGCCCACGGCACCACGAAAGGCACCTTGACGTTGTTGACGAAGGGCACGATCGCAAGCTCGACCGGCGTATCGAGACCGCCGAGAAGCACTGCGACCTTCTCGCGCTGGATCAGTTCGCGCGCGGCGGTCAACCCCTTGGCCGGATTGCTCTCGTCGTCGCGGCGCACCAGTTCGAGCGGACGGCCAAGCACCCCGCCCCTCGCATTGATCTCCTCGATCGCGATGGTGGCTCCGCGGGTCAGCGCCTCACCGGCGCGCGCCGACTGGCCCGACAATGCCGTGACAAGCCCGATCTTGATCGGTTCCGCTGCCCGCGCGCCCGGTGCGAGCGGCAGCGCGCCCAGAACAAGGGCAGCCACGGCCGCCACGATCGGGCGACGATGCACACGTCCGGCGAAAACGATACGTACAGGATCCATTTCTGCAGTCCTCCCACTGATGGCGGCCGTCCGGCTCGGACGCCGCCTCCGCTCCCGTCGCCGCGTTTTCGCGATCTTGACGGAAGTAAAAACTTTCTTCACAAATTGGGGAATGTCAAGCGTGATCGACGATGCCGGGGAGATTCGCATGCGCGAGAATGTCGGTGCAGGGTTCGAGCGGACGGCCTCGCGAGAGCTAAACGACGGCACCGCGCCCCGCCAACAGGCGGATCGGCCACGACAATTCGCGCCCGGGCTCGTCTCCCATGATCGCTATCGCTACAGCGCGATTACGCGCCGTCCGGATTTCAGCTGGCCTGGCGGACGGCGCCTTGCCGTCTATGTCGGGCTCAACCTCGAGCATTTCGCGTTTGGCGACGGACTGGGCGCCGAGCTCTGTCCGGGCGGTCCGCAGCCAGATGTCCTCAACTACGCCTGGCGCGATTATGGCAACCGGGTCGGCGTGTGGAGGCTGATCGAGCTTTTCGACGAACTGGCGCTGCCGCTCTCCGTGCTCGCGAACAGCAGCATCTACCACTACTGCGCTGAGGTCATGGATGCCTTTCGCGCGCGCGGCGATGAGATCGTCGGCCACGGCCGGACCAATTCCGAGCGCCAAGGGGTGCTCTCGCAGGAGGAGGAGCGGCGGCTGATCAAGGAAGCAACTGAGATCATCACGTGTGCGGAGGGCCGGCCGCCGCTTGGCTGGCTCGGCCCGTGGATTTCGCAGTCGCCGGTTACGCCGGACCTGCTCGCCGAAGCGGGTTACCACTATCTGCTCGACTGGTGCATGGACGACCAGCCGGTGTGGTTCTCGACGCGAAACGGCGGGCGGATCCTGTCGGTGCCCTATCCACAGGAATTGAACGACATTCCCTCGATCGTGGGACGCAAGGACTCCGGGGAACAGTTTGCCACCATGATCACGGACACCTTTGAGGAGATGCTGACGCAATCCAGGAGGCAATCGCTGGTGATGGGCATCGCGCTCCATCCCTATCTGGTTGGCCAGCCGCACCGCCTGCGGCCGCTGCGGCGCGCGCTGCAGGCGATCGTGGCGCGGCGCGATGACATCTGGATCACCACCGCCGGCGGCATCGCGGCATTTTCGCGTGGCTTGCCCGACGGCGTCGTACCGACATAGCGAGGCCATCCGGAGATGCCGCGCTTCGACCCCCTGCCCTGCAACGATCTCGGAGATTTCCATTGACCGCCATCGACACGCTGTTTCGAAATGCCCGTCTGACCGATGGACGTGTCGTCGATATCGCGGTTGGTGACGGCGACATCGTTTCCATCGCGGCGACGCCGCAGGCCCATGGCGCGGTCGGCGAAACCCGCGATCTCGGCCAGCGCCTGGTGCTGCCGGGCCTGGTCGACGGACATATCCATCTGGACAAGGGGTTTATCGGCGACGAATGGAAGCCGCATCGCCCTTGCACCGCCGGCTTCAGCGTGCGCGAGCGCGTGCGGTTCGAAAAGGAGGCGCTCGCCGGGGCGCGGCCGATCGCGGTGCGGGCGGCGGCGTTGATCGATCTCTGCGTTGCGCACGGCACGACCCAGATGCGCAGCCATGTCGATATCGATGCGCAGGTCGGGTTGCGCAACTTCGAACAGGTCGTGGCCGCCCGTGATGACCACCGCGACAAGGTGTCGGTTCAGATCGTCGCCTTCCCGCAAAGCGGCATCGTGACGTCGCCGGGTACGGCCGAACTGCTCGACGAGGCGGTTCGCGCCGGAGCCGATCTCGTCGGCGGACTTGATCCTGCAGGTCACGATGCCGACATCGACGGACATCTCGACGCCATCTTCGGCATCGCCGATCGCCGTGGCGTCGGTATCGACATCCACCTGCACGACGGCGGCCAGCTCGGCATCTTCGAGATCGAGCAAATTGCACGGCGCACGAAAGCCCTGGGGCACGGCGGCAAGGTCACGATCAGCCATGCTTATGCGCTCGGCGAAGTGCCGCGCGACATCGTCCAGCGCACCGCGCACCTGCTCGCCGAGGCGGGGGTTGCGATATTGACCAACGCGCCGGGCGCACATGCGTTTCCGCCCGTGCTGCTGCTGCGCCAGGCCGGCGTCAACGTGTTCGCCGGCAACGACAACATCCGCGATTCCTGGTGGCCTTATGGCGACGGCGACCTGCTCGAACGCGCCATGATCATCGGCTACCGCTCGGGCTTCAGCACGGACTCAGAACTGGCGACGGCGTTCGACATGGTGACGGCGGACGCAGCGCGCGCGCTCGGCCTTGCCGGGTATGGCGTGGTCGAGGGCGGGCCGGCGGATTTCGTCGTGCTCGATGCGCGACATGTCCAGGAAGCCGTGGTGGCGCGGCCGAAACCGCGCGACGTCTACAAGCGGGGGCGACTTGTCGCCCGCAATGGTGCAATCGTGACGGCAGCCCGCAAATAAGAGCAGGAAGGAACGTAGCGGAAGCGATGTCCCCCTTGACGAGTTGCCGCAATCGCGATCTCAATCGCGCCAGCCTCCGCGGCGGACATTCCGCAGACTGCGGATCGCCCGCGCGGACACGCCGACATTTGAGCAAGGTTGCCCCGTGACTGAAACGACAGTACCAGCGAGCCCGGCCCGCAGCGCCACGCGCGGCAGACGTCCGCGCGATTCGGCGCTCACCAAGGAATCAATCCTGCGTGCGGCGACGTTCGAATTCTGCCGCAACGGCATTGGCGGCGCCCGCGTGGAGGCCATCGCGCAACGCGCCAAGGCCAACATGCGCCTGCTGTATGCCTATTTCGGCGACAAGCACGGGCTCTACATTGCGGTGCTCGAGCACGTCTACACCGAGATTCGCGCGGCGGAGCAGCAGCTCAACCTGGACGACCGCGAACCCGTCGCCGCGATGCGCGAGCTGATCAATTTCACCTTCACCTTCTTCGGAGACCACCAGAACTACATCGCGCTGATCAACAACGAGAACCTCCAGCGCGGCCGCAACCTGCGCAAGTCGCGCAAGATCGCCGAGCTCACGCTACCCCTGGTCGCGAGCATCGAAAGCATCCTGCGCCGCGGCGTGGCGGCCGGGCTATTTCGCAATGACGTCGATCCAATCCAGCTTTACGTCACGATCACCGCGATGAGCTATTTTCACGTCTCGAACCGGTACACCCTGTCGGCGATGTTCGACAAGGATCTGGGGGAACCGGGCTGGCTGGAGCGACGCCGCGCGCACGCACAGGACATGATCCTCACCTGGCTGACGGCACCTGCGGGCGGCCAGCGGAAGCACAGGGCCGGCAGGGGCTAGGCCCCTGAGCGCGCGCTAACCCTGATACCCGCCGGCCGTTTTCCGCGCGCAGGCGTGGCCGCGCCCGATCGCGATTGCCTCAGCGCGCGGCAACAGCGCCGTCGCTGCGCGGATCGCTCGCCCCCTCGAGCAGGCCATCCGGATGCCAGACGATCGCACCCGCATGGCCCATGAATTCCTCGAACGGGCCGACGGTTTGAATGTCGTGACCAAGCTTGCGCAGCGAATCGATGACGGCGGGGTCGAAGCGGGCTTCGATCTTGAGGTTGTTGTTTTCCTCGCCCCAGGTGCGGCCGAGCAGCCAGCGCGGCGCGGTGACCGCGGATTGCAGGTCCTGACCATGCAACGCGTAGCGCGTGAAGACCGCCGCTTGCGTCTGCGGCTGCCCCTCCCCGCCCATCGTGCCATAGGACATCAGGCGGCCATCGCTGAGTTCAGCCATCGCAGGCTGGATGGTGTGAAACGGCAGCCGGCCGGGCTCCAGCCTGTTCACGTCCGTCTCGGCGAGGCTGAAGCTCGTCCCGCGGTTCTGCCAGGTGACCCCGCTTTGCGGCAGGATGACGCCCGATCCGAACTCCCAGTAGACACTCTGAATGAAGCTAACGCTGAGACCGCTGCGGTCGGTCGCAGCGAGCCATACCGTGTCGCCCTGGCTGGGCGGATCGGGCCAGGGCGCCGCCCGCTCGATCGCTACCGTCTTCTCAAGTGCGGCAATGGCGCCGTCGGTGAGAAACTCGGCGGCCGCTCGGGCCATGTGGTCGGGGTCGGTCACGTAGCGGTTGCGGATGCGGAAGGCAGCCTTCGTGCACTCCACGAGCCGGTGAAGATGATCGACGCCATCCGCCGCTTTCGCCATCTGCCGGGCATAGAGCGCGAGAATGAGGAGCGAGGCGAGGCCCTGCGTCGGCGGCGGCATGTTGAAGACCTTGTGGCCGGCCACCGCAACGGAGAGCGGCGTCACCAGCGATGCCTGGTGGCGCTCAAGATCGGAAAGCCGGAGCGGGCTGCCCAGCCGTTCGAGATCGGCGGCCAGCGAGCGAGCCAGATCGCCGCGATAGAAATCGGAGAGGCCTGCTTGCGACAATCGCTTCAGCGTCTCGGCCACACGCGGCTGACGCAGCCGCGTACCGACGGCCAGCGGCGCACCTTGCTGCAGATAGACTTCGGCAAAGCCCGGCACATTCTCGAGCTCAGCGCGCTTGTTGCCGATATTGTTGTGCAGCGTTTGAGTGACCGCAACGCCCTCGGCGGCATGAGCGATCGCGGGTTCGAGAAGGCGCGACAGCGGCAACCGCCCTGCGTGGCGGTCCCGGCTGAGGTCGAAGGCCTTTTGCCAGCCGTCGACCGTGCCGGCGACGGTGAGCGCCGCCAGGGGCCCGCGGCTTGGAATGCTGCTGTATCCCTGCTCGCGATACCAGGTGCGACTGGCCGTTAGCGCAGAGCGCCCGCAGGCCTGGATTCCAATCGGCGTCGAGCCGGCACGACCGACCAGCCAGAAGCTGTCACCGCCGAGACCATTCATGTGCGGATAAACGACCGCGATCGCGGCCGCAGCCGCGATCATGGCCTCGATGGCATTGCCCCCTTCCGACAGCACGCCGAGCCCGGCCTGCGCCGCAAGGTGGTGCGGCGCAGTCACCATGCCGCCATAGCTTCGCTTTGTCTGCAACATCGCTATGCCTTTCGATCCTTTTTGTAATAATGTTTTTACTTACACTGTCAAGCCGGGCCTGCATTCTGCAGAATTCGCCCCGTCGATGCTCATGCAGCTCTTGATGCGCATGCCCCTGGATGTTGCAGCATCGCGCTGACACTGCAAGTGGCCAGGGGTGAGCGCGCGGCGAAGCGCAGCACTCGGCCGGCAAGCGCGGGAAAACAAGGCATTTCCGCCCCCCGGCACGAGGTGGGGCGGCGGCTAGAATTGCTTGCGGTAGAAACAAAGGCGGCTGTCGACAGATCCCGGCGCCGCCCGGCTGGCCGCAAGCTCTCCGAACTGCTCATATCCGTTCTTCTCGTAAAAGCCGGGGCTCTGGAAAGCGTAGGTGCTCAGCCAGGCGCCCACGCACCCCTGCTCGCGCGCGGCATTTTCGACCGCTGTCAAAAGTCGAGAGCCGAGGCCATGGCGACGATCGGGTTCGCCGACATACAGCAGATCGATGAAAAGCCAGCCGTAAAGGATGCTGCCCCAAACGCCGCTGGAAGCCTCGCCAGTATCAGGGTCTCGCAAAATAACGGCGATGTTTCGATAGCCGCTCGGTCCACTCCGAGCTAGATTGTGGCTGACCAGCCGTTGTAGCAGGGCCGCATGGTCGCGGGGATCGGGTGACCAGTCGAGGAAAAATTCGTGCTTCATGCCTTAACTCACGCGTTCGATGCTGGCTTCTGCGCGGATCGTCGTGGTTCAGCTCGGAACTTCAAATGTCTTAAAGGCCGCGCTGCAGCTTTGCGAGCGAAAATCTGAGAAAAGCAGAATGGCGGCTCTATTGACGTCCGAGACGAGAGCGGAACCGCTGTTGCATCCCGCATCCGCATCGCAGCGTCGGACGTGGTTCATGGAGCTCGTTGCTCCAGGCATTCCGCAGCATCATTTACCGTTTGCGCTCGAAGTTTTCGGCGAGCTTGACGTGGCGGCGCTGCAGCTCAGCCTCGATTTGCTCGTCGAGCGCCATGAGGCCCTGAGGACGGTATTTGTGGACGATGGCGGCGAGCTTCGCCAGGCGATCAGCGGCCCTCGGCCCGTGGTCGCGCATGTCGATGCCCCATCCGGGCCCGATGTCGACTTGCAGGTCATTCTCCGTGAACAAGTTGCTGCCCCGTTCAACCTCAGCCGAGGACCGCTGGTTCGCCTGGTCGCCGTCAGACGCGCGCCGGGGGTGCATGTCCTGGTGTTCGTCCTGCACCACATCATCGCCGACAACCTGTCGCTTGGCCTGTTCGTGCGCGAGATGGCGGAGATCTACGGAGCCCTCAGTTCTCGCAACATGCCGACGCTTGCGGCGCTGCCCTGGCAATACGCCGATTTCGCCGTCGCCGAAGCCCGCTGGCTCGCCAGCTCGACATTCCGCGCTCGCCTGCAGCGTTACGCGGAGCAACTCCGCCCGACGACGACACGCCTGGACTTCGGTTCGGAGCCAACCGCCGCGACCGCGCTGGTCGGCGCGAACCACCTGATATCTCTTGGACCGGTGGTGGTCGATCACCTCAAGCAGGTGGCGCAGCGGGCCGGCGTGACGCTGTTCGCGGTGCTGCTTGCCGCGCTCGAGAAGGTGCTCGCCCCTTACGCGGACGGGCCGGATTTCGTCATCGCGGTGCCCGTGGCCGGTCGGGGCAGCGATGGCGCAGAGGGCGTGATTGGTCCATTTGCCAATATCATTGCCCTGAAGACGAGCCTTCGTGCGAGCCAGACCATGGCAGAGCTGCTGGCCGACGTCGGACGCCAACTTGTCGATACTCTGGAATATGAGAACGTGCCTTGGGATGCACTGGTGCGCGCCATCAATCCTTCGCGCTCCGCCGATGCCGCACCGCTCAGCCAAGTGATGTTTTCCTCGATAGCGGTACCCTCGCCTTTTGAACGCTTTGGGCGCCTCCCGTGCCGGCCGATCTGGCTTCCATCTCCCGCGCCATCGGCCGACCTTTTTGTGAGCGCATCGGAGACGCCGGACGGCGTGCTGTGGCTTGGTTTCGACAGCCGGCCGGACAAGGTCTCCCATCGTACGATCTCCCGCTTGTCGGGAGCGCTTCGAACCGTGCTCCTCGAGATCGCTCACGGAGATATTTCGACGCTCGAAGCGCTTCCCCGGGGGATCGGCAGCACGGACCTGCCTCTCCACGACGCCCGTGGCGGCACCGTATCCGCCAGTGGTCTTTCCCTCGACTCATCGGAAACCCTCCAGCGCCATGGCGACCTCGAGAAACTCGTCCTCGAACTGTGGCAGGAGTTTCTCGGCGCACCGCCATCTCACTTGCGCGAGGACTTCTTCACTGCTGGCGGCGACTCGCTGCTGGCGGTGCGCCTGATGTCCGCACTGTGCCGTCGCCTCGATCGCAAGCTGCCGGTTGCGCTGTTCTTCGAAGACCCCTCGGTAGCCGGCCTGGTGGCGGGTCTCATGAAAAGCGATTCAGGCGGCGTATTGGACCACGCGGTCACCAAGATTATCGAAGGGAATGACGGGCGACTGCTGTTCATGTGCAGCGCGCAGCACAATAGCATCAAGCTGGCAAAGGCACTGGCACCGGGGCCAACCGTGTACAAGCTGGACGCTTACAACCTTCAGGAGCAGCGGCTGCTTGCTGACCAGCCCATGTTCGACAATGTTGAAGCCATCGCCGCTGAATTCCGATCCAGGCTAAAGACCATTCAACCAAAAGGCCCATACCTGCTGGCAGGTGGCTGCGAGGGCGGCGTCGTAGCTTTCGAAATGGCGGTCCAGTTTCAGCAGGAGGGCGAAGAGGTAGCTCTGCTTGGACAGCTTGACACGCCCGTTCGCGGCTTCTTCGAGTCGAAGCCGGCCTTTCTGGGCCCCATCCGAGCTGCCAAACAATGGTTGGATGTTTGCATCCGCCGAATGCTGACTTCGAATGCGCCCGAGTATGAACGGCACCTGCGCATTTGGGCGGAAATCTGGCTTACAATGCGCGCGTACCACCCTGGGCGCCCGTTCGACGGTGACGTTCACCTCTTCAGGGCGGCCCGAACGCTTGGCATGGCCGATGTCGCCTCGGGCTGGGACCGTCGGGTCAGCGGCCGGGTCGTGATCCATAAGGTGCCCGGTGGCCATCACACCTGGATGGAATACCCACGGAGCGCTGCTATCGTCCGCGCCGCCTTGGACGCGATCGTGCCCTCTGTTTCAACCGTCTCGAGGAACCAACTCATTGACTGAGCGACCCACCATCGTCATCAGGAACGCCGTACCGGCCTCGCGGCGCATATTTGCCGGTCTTGCGGAGCTTGCGGCCTATCGCGAGCTGCTTGGATACATGACAATCAACCGCCTGCGGGTACGCTACTCCCAGAGCTGGCTCGGCTGGCTATGGGCAATTCTGCAGCCGCTTGCGTTCCTGGCATTTCTCTCGGTGGCGGGCGCCGCCGTGAGCGGCCATTCCACCGCAGGGATCGCCTATCCGCTCTTCATTCTCGCCAGCCTGTCTCCGTGGGCATTCCTCGCGACCTCGCTCAGCACCTCGGCGGCGGGCGTGCTGGCCAGCAGGTCACTCATCGCCAAGGTGTATTTCCCGCGCGAGATCGTTCCGCTCTCTTACGTTTTCGCCGCGCTGGCCGATCTGGCGATCGCGACGGCGCTGGCGATCGTGGCCCTCGCATGCACCGGCCACAGCATTCCCGCGACGGCGATCACACTCCTGCCAATCTGCCTGATCCTGATCATATATTCCGCCGCGTTGTCGCTGCTGCTTTCCATCGCGCAGATCGGGTTTCGCGACATCGCCATCGGGTTGCCTCTCCTGCTGCAGGGATTGATGTTCACGACACCCGTGCTGTACTCGCTGGAAGCCGTTCCTGCCCAATGGCGCGCAGTCTATGCGCTCAATCCCCTGGCACTGCTTGTCGAAGCCTTCCGAGGCGCACTGGTGGGCAAGCAAATCGTCAGCGCCGAGCAGCTCGTCTACGCTGCCGTCCTCGGCCTGGTTCTGCTCGGCATTGCATATTTCATATTCAAGACCGCCGAACCAGACATGGTCGACGAAATCTAGCCATGGCTGCTGTCGATATCGCCGTCCGCAACGTCTCGAAGTCGTATCGCATCCATCACGATAGCGGTCGTGGCCATGGTCTGTTCAGGTTCGGGACCACGGAGCGTTTTTGGGCACTGAAAGGCGTCAGCTTCGACGTTCGGCGCGGCGAGGCGCTGGGCGTTGTCGGTCCCAATGGTTCCGGCAAGACGACCTTGATCAAATTGCTCGCCCGCATCACCGCGCCCGATAGCGGAGAAATCACGATCACCGGGCGGCTGATGTCTTTGGTCGAAGTCGGAGCCGGCTTCCATCCCGAGCTCAGCGGGCGGGACAATGTCTTCCTGAACGCGGCAATTTTCGGCGTTCCGGTCGCGGAGGTGCAAAAGCGCTTCGAGCGCATCCTGGAATTCTCCGGGCTCGCCGACTTTATCGATGCACCCGTCAAGACGTATTCTTCCGGCATGTTCGTCAGGCTCGGCTTCGCCGTCGCCGCGCACCTCGATGCGGACATTCTCCTTCTGGACGAAGTGCTGGCTGTCGGCGACCTGGCGTTCCAGGCCCGCTGCATGGACCGGATCGGAGAAATCCGACGCTCGGGACGCACGATCCTGCTCGTTTCCCACGATCTCGCCGCGGTGGAGCGGCTCTGCGATAGCGCCCTCCTGCTTACCTCCGGTGAAATGGTGTGCGAAGGCGCTCCGCGCGACGTGATAGAAGAATACCAGATCAGCGCCGCAAAGCGCGTGCCGAATTCCGGCTTGAATCTCGAGAATGGCGCCGTGACCCTTCACGGCGTCAGCTTCGTCGGTCGCGACGGCGCTCCGCCCAGGACGGGGGACCCTCTGACCATCCGCGTGGGCTACGAGACCGGACTATCCGTCGATGACGCCGTGTTCACGGTGAGCTTCGTCTGGCCCAGCGGCTATATCTGCACCGAGGTCGTCTCGTCCTCGTCCACCCTTGTCGCGGGAGCGGGATCCGTCGTTTTCGATTGTCCAGTCCTTGCCATGCAGCGCGGGCTGTATACGGTCGATCTGACAGTCGCGACGGCCGCCGGGCGTGTTCTTGCCAGGCGCGTGCGTGCCGCGCCCTTTCGCGTCGATCCGGGTGTTATCGTGCAGGGCGATTTCCATATGCCGCACACCAGCAAGCTGGAGCGGGACCAGGATTGAACCGCTTCAGCTCAAGTCCTGTCTTACGCTGCGTATCAGCGCATCCAGTTCTTCCGGCGACAGCTTGCCAAGGCGCTCTCTCAGGTCGCCCAACTCCGTTGTCGAGCGCGCCTGCGGCCTGATCTCTCCCAATCCTTGATCGTCGGCCGGGGGCGCAGCTTCGACCGCGCTCGAGAAACCTGCCAGCGTCGAGTTGTCGAACAGCGCGCGGATTGGAATGCCGATGCCGAACCGGCGACGCACGCGAACGATGACTTGCATGGCCAGCAGCGAATTGCCGCCCAGATCGAAGAAGTCGTCGGCGGCGTCGATTTCCTCCTCGCGCAGCACGGCGCGCCAGATCTGCGCCACGTCGGCGTTCACGGAAACCGTGTCAAGTGCAGCCTCATGCCGGGTCGGCGCATCGGCCAGCGCGACGAGCGCCATCTGATCCACCTTGCCGCTCGGCAAGAGCGGAAGTGCCTCGACCACGAGCAGTTTCGCGGGGACTGCCGCCGGCAGCAGCCGCTCCTGAAGATGGGCGCGCAGTTCGGTCGGAACGGGCGCGCTCTGCCCCTGCGCTCCGACGATGAAAGCGACGAGCCGCTGCCGGTCGCCATCGCCAACGATCACAGCAGCCGCATCCTTGACCGAGGCGTGGTCCCGCAGCGCCGCCAGAACCTCGCCAAGTTCGAGTCTGACGCCCCGCAGCTTCACCTGATTGTCCGTGCGGCCGAGATAAAGCACGGTGCCATCCGCCCGCCAGACGCCGCGATCGCCGGTATTGAACAGCAGCGGTGAAGGCGCGCCCGCGATGGGATTGGCCCTGAACCGCTCGGCGGTAAGATCGGGTTTGTTCCAGTATCCCAGCGCGAGGCAAGCGCCACCGGCGTGGATCACGCCGGGCAATCCCACCGGGGCAGGCTGGCCCGCACGGTCGAGGACGTACACCTGCGTATTGGCGATCGGCTTGCCGATCGGCACGGCCCCGTCAATGTCCGCGTCCTCCACCTCGTGAACAAGAACGTCGGCGGCAACTTCCGAAGATCCATAGAGATTGATGAGTTTCCGGCCAGGACAGGCCCGCTTGAATTGCCTGACGAGATCCGTCGGGAGCACTTCTCCGCTCACCGACCAAATTCTCAGAGCCGGCAGGCGCGCGCCCAGATCGGGCGCGTGATCCAGCAGCACGCGCAGCAGCGTCGGCACGAGCACAATTCGGGTGACGCCATGCCGCGCTAGCAATGTGATGAATGCCTCCGGATCGAGCACGGTCTCATCCGGGACGATCACCGTTGGCACGCCCGCCAGCAGCGGTCCAAGCATTTCCCAGATCGCGTCCACGAAGCCGATCGACGTCTTGCAGCAGGCGACCTCACCACGGGCGAACGGATAGGTCTCGTGCATCCAGTCGATGCGGTTCATCAAGGCTCTGGTCGCGCCCATCACGCCTTTCGGCACGCCGGTCGAGCCGGACGTGAAGAGGACATAAGCAAGATCGTTGGCGGGTCCGGCTTGGGTGGCTCCGACCGGCTCGCTCCAAAGGGGAGCATCCCGATCCATCGGGATGGCGGTGAGGCCCTCCGGCAGACGCTTCACCAAGGCAGGAAGGGTGAGCGCGGTGCGGCAGCCGGCAAGGCCGACGAGCTGTGCGAGACGTTTATCCGGCTGCGCCGTATCGAGAGGAACCCATGGAACTCCGGCGATGAAGCAGCCCAGCACGGCTGCGAAGGCCTCGGCGGAGCGAGGCAGGAAAATCGCGACCGGCTCGGCGCCACTGACGGCGCGGCTCCGCAGCGCGGTCGCGACCCGTCCGGCACGCTGTGCAAGTTCGCCAAAGCTGATCCGCTGACCATCCGAGATGAGCGCGACGTCGCGGGACCGTTCAGCCGAAATCGCGGCAAAGGCACCGGCAAGCGTGCGTTCCGGGTAGTCGCGCGACGTGGAATTCCAGCCGAGCACGGCACGCTGCCACTCGGCTTTCTCAAGCAGACCAATGCTGCTGATCGGTCGCTCGGGCCGGGCCACCACCGCCTCCAGGATGCGCTGAAGATGGCTGGCCATTCGCGCCATCATGGGCTCATCGAAAAGGTCGCGGTCATATTCGAAGGAGCAAGTGAGCTCGTCACCCTCGATGATCTCCAGCGTCAGATCGAGCTTGGCAATGCCTGAGTCGAGTTCTACCTCCTGAACTTCGAGCCCGGCGAGCCGCGGCGCCTGGTGCCCGAAGTTTTGCAGCACAAACATGACCTGGAAAAGCGGAGCATGATCTCGTGTCCGCGGGCGCCCCACTTCTGCGACGACCCGTTCGAACGGAACCTCCTGGTGCTCAAACGCCTCAAGCGAGACTGCCCGGTTGCGGTCCAGCAAAACCGCGAAGCTGGGATCGCCCGTCAGATCACCGCGCAACGCCAGCGTGTTCACGAAACAGCCAATCAGCCGCGCGAGATCCTCGTCACGACTTCCGGACACCGGTGTACCGATCACCAGATCGTCGGTATCGGCCCAGCGCTGAAGCAGGATCTGGAACGCCGAAAGAAGGCCCATGAAGAGAGTGGCACCATGGCGCTGACACAGAGCACGGAACGCGTCCGCGAGAGGCGCATCCAACGTGAATCCGAGCCGACTTCCATGGTGCCGCTGCACGGCGGGACGAGGGCGGACGGTCGGCAACGTGAGCAGAGGCGGTGAACCGGCAAGCATCTTCCGCCAGAACGCAACGTCCTTCTCGAACGAGGCCGCTGCGAACGACCGCGCCTGCCTTTCGGCAAAGTCGCTATATTGGACTGGCAGATCCGGCAGCTTGGCCGGCTTCCCCCCGCGCAGTCCCGCCTCGTAGAGGCGGGCCAGTTCGTCGAAGAACGGCCCCATCGACCACCCATCGATGATAGCGTGATGGAACACGATCACCAGCAGATGTTCTTCTTGAGCCAGACGCACCAGCGCCACGCGGAAGTGCGGGGGTACAGCGAGGTCAAAAGCCGTTTCGCACATCTTGGCCACGAGTGCGTCGGTCGCGACAGCACGTTCCGACCCCGACAAGGAGGTAAGGTCGTGCTCCTCAAGAGTAACCTGCATCCGGGCGAGGACGCGCTGAATAATCGAACCGTCCCTCTCGACGAGTCCGGTGCGAAGTATTTCGTGCCGCGCGACGATCGTATCGAACGCACGCTCGAGTATCTGCTTGTGAACAGCTCCCGTGAGCCGCAGCACCCTCAGCAAGTTGTAGGCGGGCGTGCCCGGATCGACTTCACCGGATAGCCAGAATGCGCGCTGCTGGGCGGAGGCTGCTCTCAGCTCACCTGGCGTCAAGACGTTAAGCAAATAGTACCTCCGCTCAAGCTACCGTTCGGATGCTCCTGTTTCAGTAGCGACGATCAAGGCTTATCCGCAAGATCTCTTCGCAAGCTTTGGAAAGTCACGGGTTACTTGGAAATCAGCTTGCGATTATCGGCTCGGAAATCCGAAGGCGGCCGACTCGTGGCAGGAACTTAACAGGTAACGCAGATCGGCGGTACTGGTTTTGAACTTCAACATTACCGACTCGCCTGAAATAACCTTTACAAGTCATTGTGATTGCTCTGTTCGGACCACCCTGAACCCGGAAAGTGCGATGAGCCGCCGCAGTTCCATCTGGTGCAGCCCTGACGGTACCTACGGGCTTCTCGATCGCGCGGTTGACGTCTGGCGCACCACGCTCAACTCGTCGAGCGCTGATCTGTCGAAGCTGTCGGGTTCCCTATCTTCTGAAGAGAGGGAACGCGCCGATCGATTTCGATGGGAACAAGACCGCGCGCGGTTCATGCTCGGCCGCATCATGGCGCGATCTGTACTCGGCCATTGTCTGCAAAAGCCGGCGAGCACCATTCAACTGGCGGTAGACCATGCGGGAAAGCCGGTCGTCGCCTCACCATCTGAGACGCCGCCGCTCCATTTCAATATTTCTCACGCGGGCGACTATGTCCTGCTCGCGCTTGCACGCGATCGCCGGGTCGGCGTCGACGTCGAACAGATTTCCGACATCAGGGACCTGAACGAGATCGCCGCACGATGTTTCTCGAAAGCCGAGTATTCGCGCTTGCAGACAATTCCGGAACGCATGAGGCCCCAGTCGTTCTATCGGTGCTGGACCCTGAAAGAGGCCTATCTGAAAGCCCGGGGCGATGGGCTCAGCCTGCCGCTGGAGTCATTTGACGTCGCCTTCCTACCGGGTGAAATGCCGCGCCTGCTTGAGACGCGGTTTGACCCCGCCGATGCTGCGCGGTGGTGTCTGCGCGAACTGGACATGGGATCAGCGTATCTTGCCGCCGTGGCGATTGAAGTCGCACCCGAGCTTGAACTGCGGTTGTGGGATTGGCCCAGTCATAGGGAGAATGGATGAGGTCGGGACTGAGCGGCCTGTCGAGCGGCAAGCGAAGGTGGCGCGCGACAGGCGGCCGGCGTTCCGCCTAGGCCTCGAAGGCAGCCGGCACGGCCTCGCGCAGGTGCGCGAACACAGCTTCGAGATCATCTTCCACCGTCGGCGGTTCGCCAAGCGCAACCGCTGTCGCCTGCGGATCCTTCAGACCCGAAGCGGTCAGCAACGCGACCACGGCTTCACCGTCACGAATTTGACCCGTCGCCCTCAACTGCGCGACGGCAGCGATCGCACCGGCCGACGCTGGCTCGACATAAAGGCCTTCCAGCCGCGCCAGCTTTGCCTGGTATTCCAGAATCGCCTCGTTGCTGACCGTCGTTGCGGCGCCACCTGATTTTCGCAAGACGTATAGAGCCTGAAACGTGCTGCGCGTTGCGGTCGTCGACTTGGCAAGCGTGTCGTGGGTCATCGGCATGTCCGGCAGCGCGTCGCCGCCGGTCAGCAACGCCGTACCAAGCGAACCATAAACCTCCGCCGCCATCATTCGCGGCATTCGGCTGGTCCAGCCAAGCGCAAGCATCTCCTCGAAACCGCGCCACATCCCGATCAGCGCGTCGCCATAGCAAACCGGCAGCACGCAACAATCCGGCACTCGCCAGTCCATGGCTTCCGCGACTTCGTACGCCAGGGTCTTGTAGCCTTCGATCCCGTAGGGATTGCTGCCCACCACCGGACTGAAGAACGGCGAGGTCGGAAACCAGCCGAATTGCTCCACTGCGTGGCGCATCAGTGGCCAGCGCCGATCTTTCCGCGCAAGCGAAACGACCGTCGCTCCGTAGACTCGCATCTGCGTGAGCAGCGGGCCGGCCGCTCCCGCGGCGGTAAAGACAACGCATGGAAGGCTGGCCTTCGCCGCGTACGCAGCCACAGAGGCGCCTGCGTTTCCCGTCGAACTGGATACCACCGCCGGCGCGCCCATCTTCTTCGCCGTGGAAACCGCGATGCAAGCCAGCCGGTCCTTGAACGACCACGTCGGGTTGCGCGTTTCGTCCTTGCCGAACAATCCCTGCAGGCCGAGATCTTTGCCCAAGGACGAGAGCCGACGCAGCGGCGTACCCCCCTCCCCGAGACTGACGGCCTCCTGGCTCGAAACCGGCAAAATGTCTCCGTAGCGCCAAAACCCTCGGTCGGTGCCTGACGGCCTGGGCCTGGGACGAAATGCTGCGTCACCATCCTCATACGCGACGACCAGATTGCTCGGCGCCGCCTCATTGCTGCATTTGGGGCAAGCGCTGGCGTAGTCCTGCACACCAAAGGAGGCGTTGCAGCGCAAACATCGAAGTCCCGCTACTTTCGCCATGCAAACTCCCACAGCCGCCCCGCCGTTTGACAGGGACATCACGACGTGCCAAATATCGGCACATCGTTCCAATCGACTGCCTTGAAGAGAGCCATTTCGCTTTGGGCTGTCAAGTCGGGCCCTGCCGCCTTGCCGTCCTAACCCCGGGAGATGCCTGTGGCTCCAATTGCGTCAGGCCGTGGCGAAAATCAATCCGTTACGCGGGCGATCGAGCTGCTCAATCTGCTGGCCGATTCCGCCGAGCCCCTCGGTGTCCGCGATATCGCCCGGCGCATCGACGTTGCGCCGAGCAACGTACAACGACTTGTCAATACGCTGACCAAGGCGGGCTTTCTCGAGCAAACCGAGAAAAACGGCCGCTACAAGATCGGTCATCGCGCGTTTCGCGTCGGCAGCGCGTTTGTCGAGCAAAACAATCTCTATTCGGCCGCGATGCCCGAGCTCTATCATCTCGCGAGCCTGCACATCACCGGATTTCTCGGCGTGCTGCGGGAAAACATGGTGGTCTATCTTGCGACAGTGCAGAGCGAGGGCCCTGTCGCGGTAACCCATCGTCCGGGTTCGCAGACCTACCTGCACTCGACCGCGATGGGAAAAGCGCTGCTGGCCGAGATGGACGATGCCAGGATCAGGAACATCCTGACAGCCCATCCTTTGCCGCGCCTGACACCGAGAACGAAGATCTCGGCGCCCCAGCTGCTCAAGGAGATCGAAACCATCCGTCGAACCGGCATCGCGATCAGCGAAGAAGAAAATCGCTATGGCTTCTTTTCGGCCGGAAGCGTCGTTCGCGACTTCAGCGGAACTGCGATTGCCGTTATCAGCGGCGCCGTTCCGGCTGCCCTGATGAAATCCGACGATCGATCCAAGGTCGCCGATCACGTCTATCAGGCCGCCCAGAATGCTTCGCTGAAGCTGGGGGCACCGATAAGCCGACGTGAGCCCCCCGCGAGGTCAAGCCGCAAGGCGCGATAGGGAAAAGGCGCCATCCGGATTTGGCTGCGCCTTCGAGCCACATCGAACCGGCTGGATGACACGGCCGGCGTCCAAATGCGCGCCGCAATGCCGCAAATTTTCGCAAGGAATCAGCTGGCATCTTTGCTGCGGCCATCTGACACGACGGCGGCACCTCGCTTGCATTGACACCCCCGCATCACCATGCAAGCATTAATTAGAACGCTGTGCCGATATACGGCACAGGGTCGACAACCGCACCGGTTGGCCCGTCATTTGCTCTGTCGAGCATGCAATTCTAGCGCACCACGGCGCGGGTTTGAGAAAGGCCACACATGCTCGTATTTCGGAAGTGCTCGTCAGGCTCGGGAAACAGACGAGTGAAGTGCACGATGACGGTGATCGCGCTCGCATCGATTTCATTTGGCACGATGTTGCCGCTTCACGCAGGCGACTACCCCGATCGGCCGATTCAGATCGTGGTCCCCTTCACTGCCGGCGGCAACACCGACACCATCGCAAGGCTGATCGCCGACAAGATGCAGAGTTCGTTGAAGCAGCCGGTCGTCGTCGTCGACAAGCCGGGAGCCGGCACTAATATCGGCGCGGAATATGTCGCCTCGAGCGACCCGGACGGCTACAGGATGCTCATCAATGCACCTGCCTCGTTCGTCATCAATCAGTTCATCTTCAAGCGCCTGGAATACGATCCGGACACCGCCTTCGCGCCGGTTTGTCTGCCGGCGCGCGTCCCGAACGTGCTGGTCGTTCACCCTTCGCTGGGCGTGACCACCATTCAGCAGTTGATCGACAAGATCAAAGCCAATCCAGGAGCGATTCAGTACGCGACTGCCGGAATTGGTACGACCAGCCATCTGTCCGGCGCGTTGTTTGCCGCAATGGCGGGACTCGATACGACCTCGGTGCCGTACAAGGGCACCTCGCAGTCGGTCACCGACCTGGTCGCCGGCCGAGTCGGTTTCACGATCGACAACATCGGTCCGATTCTGCCGTTCATCAAGTCCGGCCAGCTGATCGCGCTCGGCGTGTCGACCAAGGACCCGGTCGACGCACTTCCCAATATTCCCCCGATCAACACGGTTCTCAAGGGTTACGAGCTCAGCCCGTGGAACGCGCTCGTCATGCCGGCGAAGACGCCTGACAACATCGTTCAATTGGTCGGGCGCGAATGCGACCGGATCGTGCACCTTCCCGACGTCGCCGAAAAAATAAAGGCGCTTGGGTCGGATCCCGTAGGCGGCTCGCCGGAAGAACTCGCGGCGTTCCTCAAGGCTGAACGCCCGAAATGGGAAGCGGCGATCAAAGCCGCCAAGATCCCGAAGCTGTAGAAAAAGCAAAAGGTGCTCTCGCCCCGGCAATTGGCAGCCGGGGCAGGCACTCTTTGGTCGTGAAGAGCCGCGCCAAATATCGCGGCTTCTACAGCTCTGTGGGGCTCGACGCCTTGCTCGCACCATAACGCGCCCCAATCGGCCATCTCTGTACCTTCTGCCCGTCGATGACGTGATAGCAGGCATGAAGATTGACGGTCGGGTCGCAGTGGCTGGCGCCGAGCAACACCCGCTGGCCGAGCGAAGCCGGCGCAGCGTCCTTCGGAAGCGTGAGGATCCCGTGCTCGTCGCCGGCGAAGCGGTAGATCGCGCCGTGGGCGACACCGTGCATGCTGCACGGTGGTGGCCCGTTCGTCGCAAGCGCTTTGGTCCCAGCGTCCACCGTGACCTCGTTCGGCCGGTTTACCGAGACGACGGTGGCCATGACGAACAGGCTTGGCTCGAACGGCGGACCCGAGCCCGCCTCGTCGACGATGCGCGAATAATCGGAATCCATGAAGATATAGGATCCGACCTGAAGCTCGCTGTAGGGACCAGCTTTATCCTGGTCGTGCGTTCCCGTCCCGCTTCCGGTGATGATCGCTGCGTGAAGATTCACCTCCGCCAGGGCGGCGGCAAACTCCCTGAGCATGTCCGCAGCCTTCCCGGCCGCCGCTCGTCGAGCAAGCGGTTCAGGAATGTGCTGCGCATTGCCTGCAAAGCCCTGAATGCCGGCGAATCGAAGTTGGGGATAGGAGGCGATCGCGCGGGCCAAGGCCACTCCCTCAGCGATATCTGTAACGCCGGTACGCCCCTGTCCGACATCGGTATCGACGACAACAGCGAGAGGCGGATGGTCGAGCGCGACCACGTCGGCAGCAGCCCGAACCTGCTCGACATGATCGACCGTAATCTTGAGCGGACTTCTTCTGTTGAGAGCTGCCAGACGGGCGAACTTGGCGGGATCGGCCACCGGCGCGGTCAGCAGCACGTCGGGCAGGCCGGCTGTGACGAGCATTTCCGCTTCAGTGACCGTCGCGCAGGCGATGCCGATTGCCCCTGCTTCGATCTGGAGGCGCGCGATCTCGATGGACTTGTGAGTCTTGGCATGCGGCCGCAGCTTCACACCCGATCGCCCGGCGATCGCTGCCATCCTTGCGATATTGCGCTTGAGCGCTGCCAAATCGACCACCAGCGCCGGCGTGTCGACCTCACGGAGTACGATATCGAATCGAAGCACGAGGGGCGCCCGCTAACGACAACTATGCGCAGGTTCTGCACTCATTTGATATGCGGCATGACCTCTTCGGCAAACCATTGCATCTGCTCGATCAGCTCGGCCTGCGTGTTGACCGCAACCGCCATGGCGGCGCAGTGATCAACGCCCATGGCCTTGAGCTGATAGATTTTCTCGACGATCGACTGCGGCGAGCCCACCAGGTTTGCGCTCACTTGATACGCCGGATCTCGGCCGGTATGCGCCAGCGAGACCCGATGCGCCACGAGGCCGCTCTTCATGTAGGTTTGTTCGGCGGCTTCCTGGGTCTTGCCGACCAGCAGCGAGAATTGAGGCGCAATCTCGATTTCCTTCGGATCGCGTCCGGCCGCTTCCGCATGCTTGTGCAGCATCTGGATCCGTTCGGCCACCTCGTGGAACGGCCTCCAGCCCGGAAGCCACCCCTGTCCGATTTCGGCCGCCCGTTCGACCGCCTTGATGTTGTGACCGCCGATGTAGAGCGGGAACGGGCTCTGCAGCGGCTTCGGAAACATCTCGATGTTCCGGTAGGAATAATATCTTCCGTCGAACGACGATACTTTTTCGGTCGTCAGCTTGTGGAGGATCTGAAGGCCCTCGTCCATCATGTCGCCGCGGTGGGGACTCGGATAGCGATTGCCCACCCAGGACTCGAATTCCTCGCGATATGCGCCGAGACCGACCGCAAGCATGAAGCGGCCACCAGACATCTGGTCGATCGTCGCGACCTGCTTGGTGAGGTAGACAGGCTCCCGGTTTGGCATCACCAAAAGCGCCGTGCCGACACGAAGCTTCGTCGTCGCCTGGGCAATCATCGCAAGCGTAATCAGGACGTCATAAAAGTTCGGCGAGTCCTTGAAGTGATCGCGCACATAATTTGGCGGCGTAATGTGATCATTGCCCCACACCGAGTCGAATCCGAGCTTCTCGGCCAGCTGGCCCTGCCGGATCAGATCTTGCGGCGTGCAGAAGTTCACGGGATAGACGAGGCCCTCATATCCCGTGGAAAGGCAAATCGAGAACTTCATGGCTCGCGCGCTCCTCGCTTGTCAGGACGGCCGCTGATCGGCGATGGCGTCCTAAAGAATTCTTAAAGCTGTAGGAAGGGACATGAGCGACTCGGCGCCGTGCTTGGTCACCCTGACCATGTCTTCCACCTGCAGCCCGGCGAAGCCTAGTTCGTAATACGGCGTTTCGACGCAGATCACCATGTCTTCTTCCAGGACATCGATCGAGCTCTCAGCGATATTCGGCGGATCGTATCCGTCCACGCCGATGCCATGCCCGACGTGACTGCGCGCGAAATGCGGAATGCCTTCCCGCTGAACCGTGGCGACGATCTCCTTGAAGAGGTCGGAGACCTTGAGGCCCGGCTTGATGATGTCGTATCCGCGGAGCACTCCTTTTTCGACCGCCGCGTAGTATTTACGGACCTTCTCCCCGGGATCCCCCAGCGCTGCGCCCCGGGACATGTCGGAACGGTAGTGGCGGTAGCGCCCCCCCACGTCGAAGCGGATGAGATCGCCCTTCTTCAGCTTCCGGTCCGACGGCTGCACATTGATCATCGCACTGCGGTTGCCGAACCCGATGCAGCCGACGACCGGCGCCGCGTCGTTCTCGGCCAGATAGGCATTGAACTTCCGCAGCATTTCCCGTTCGGTCACACCTTCCTTTGCGATCGATAGCGCCGCATCGATCGCTCCCTCGGTCACGCGCGCCGCATGTTTCAGGATCTCGATTTCCGGAGCGGTCTTGATGGCGCGGACGCGCTCGAACAGCGAAAAGCAGCGCACGAACTTCACGTCAGGGAGCGCGGCCCTCAGTTGGTCCATGCACTGGGGCGTGATACCCATTTCATCGATGCCGACCGTTCCGCGTTCGATGCCCTGTTCCTTCATCGCGCTCACCAGCGCGTCGACCGAATCCTTGTAGGCCCTGCTGCCGAACAGCCGGCGCTGAAGTTGATCAGCGTCGTCGAGTTGAGCGGATGCATCGGTATCAATCTGGAAATAGCCGTATCTGCGGATGTCGGTGATCCACGGCTCCTGGTCCGGGACCAGATCGAGAAGGCCGGAGTTCACGACGATGCAGGGTTCGTTGCCGTCGCCGGGAAACAGCACGTACGCCTGGGGACCGCGCCGAACCCACTGCGACATCGCCCAGAAGCCGCTGAGATAGGTCACGTTCTCCGCGCAGGTGGCGATGACGGCGTCGAGGCCGTCCTTTTTCATCAGCGCCCTCAGCCGGGGAATGTTCGCCAGCATGGTCCCAACCTTTCAACGAGGTCTGTTCCAGATATAAGAACAGCGTTTCAGTAGGTTGGTCCGCCGCATGCTTTCTGTCAACAAGGAACGGAAATTGACACCCGAAATTCGCGATGTCATTGTCGATCGAAACACCGTTCTGATTATCGGTACGCTGCGGATGATGGTCTGTGCTGCAAAGCCGGGAGTGGACCTGACGTGAAGCTTCCCCCTCTCCGTTATTTGGCACCGCAGTCGCTCGACGAAGCCATCGCGCTTCTGCAAGAGCACGGTGCGGATGCCAAGCTGTTGAGCGGGGGACAAAGCCTGATGCCGATGCTGGCCTTCCGCCTGGCATCATGCAGCATCCTCGTGGATCTCAAGCTCGTTCCCGGACTCGACGGGATCGCCGTCAGCGCGCACGGCGTCGAGCTCGGCGCCAGGGTGCGTTGGCGCGATATCGAGCGGGATACCCGTTTGCCCATCGCTCACCCGCTGCTCTCGACGGCCGTCAAGCATATCGCCCACTACGCGATACGGAATCGGGGCACGGTGGGCGGCAGCCTGGCGCACGGCGATCCGGCATCCGAACTGCCGGCCTTGGCGGTTGCTTGCGACGCAACGATCGATGTCGTCGGACCTGCAGGCCGAAGGTCGTTGCCGGCGCGCGACTTCTTCCTGTCGCCTCTGACAACCGCGCTCGAGCCGAACGAAATCATCGTTTCGCTGCGTCTTCCGCCCTGGCCGAAGACGCGCAGCTTCGGCTTCCAGGAATTCGCGCGCCGCAGGGGCGACTTTGCGATGGCGGGCGCGATCGTCTTCTTCGACAGGGACGAGGAAGGGCATATCCGTTCACCCCATGTTGGAGCTTTTGGCGTCGCCGACACGCCTGTGCGGCTAACCGAAGCCGAGAGCTTTCTCCTGGGCAACAGCGTGAGCTTGCGCATGTTCGAGGAAGCAGCCGCGCTTGGTGTTCGCGGCATCGAAGTGCGGAGCGACATTCACGCCGATACCGACTATCGAAAGGCACTGCTCGAAACCCTCATCAAGCGTGCGTTGATCGACGCAGCCGAACCGCCAGGCCCATGACATCGGAAACAGTCACACTCACCATCAACGGCGTGAAGACCAGCCTGAATGCGTCGTCCCGGATGACGCTCGCGGACGCCTTGCGAGACGTCGCCCGCCTCACCGGAACGCACGTCGCATGCGAGCACGGCGTTTGCGGGGCGTGCACCGTCATCATCGACGGGCTCGCCGTGCGCTCCTGCCTGATGCTCGCGGTTCAAGCGGCGGGCAGCGAGGTTGTAACCGTCGAAGGCCTGGCCCGCAAAGGCGAGTTGTCGGCGCTGCAGGCTGCCTTCAGGAAGCATCACGCCGTCCAGTGCGGCTTCTGCACACCGGGGATCCTGACGACCATGCACGCGCTGCTGGAGGAAGAGCCGGGCGCGGATGAGGAACGAATCCGTGAGGTCCTTTCCGGAAATATCTGCCGCTGCACCGGCTACGTCCAGATTGTCGAAGCCGTGATGGAGGCGCGTGCGAGCTATTCCCGCATCGGGTCGCCGACATGACGAGACCCAACGCCTATATCGGCAGTCCGATCGATCGTATCGAGGATTTGCGCCTGCTTGCGGGTGCCGGCACCTATGTCGGCGACCTCAAGCCTGAAAACCTGCTCTATGCTACCGTTCTTCGAAGTCCGATTGCGCATGGGCGGATCAGGAAGATCGCGACCGCGGCGGCGCGGTCGTTGGCTGGAGTTGCAGCCGTCATCACCGCAGCCGAGATCGGCGAGATTCCCGTCATTCCTGTTCGACAACATGGCAAGCCAGAAGGCGAGCCGTATCGGCAGCCCGTGATCGCCTTCGAGAAGGTCCGCTATGTCGGTGAACCCATCG
Source organism: Bradyrhizobium sp. NP1 (assembly GCF_030378205.1). Classification (NCBI taxonomy): domain Bacteria; kingdom Pseudomonadati; phylum Pseudomonadota; class Alphaproteobacteria; order Hyphomicrobiales; family Nitrobacteraceae; genus Bradyrhizobium; species Bradyrhizobium sp. NP1. The sequence continues at coordinate 2,378,106 of NZ_CP127385.1, read as the reverse complement.
CCGTCATCGTCGCCTCGGAACAGTGCATCGCGGAAGATGCCGCCGAGCTCATCGAACTTGAAATCGACGAATTGCCCGCGCTGGCTACCCATGAGGAGTCGGCGGCGAACCGCACACTTCTGTTCGAGAAAACCACGACCAACCTTGCGACCTCCTTCTTCGCCCGGATGGGCGATGCGGATACGGCCTTCGCGACGGCCGATTACCGGCGAAGAGAGAAGTTCAGCGTTCAGCGCCATACCGCTTCGCCGATGGAGACGCGCGGCCTGCTGGCCGAATGGGGTCCAGAGCATCAGCGGATTGTCGTCAGCGGCGCGACCAAGGTTCCGTTTTTCAATCGGCGCGTCCTCGCCGAAATGCTGAAACTGGAGCCGTCGCAGGTCGACCTGATGGAGGTTGATGTCGGCGGCGGCTTTGGTGCGCGAGGCGAATTCTATCCTGAGGACTTCCTCATTCCTTTCGCGGCGCGCCACGTCGGCGGAAGGGTCCGCTGGGTCGAGGACCGTCGCGAACATCTGATGGCGACGAACCATGCCCGCGAGATGTACGCGGATCTGGAAATCGCCTGTCGCGCCGACGGTACCGTAATCGGAATCCGGGGACGTATCGACGTCGATCTCGGCGCCTATGTAAGAACCAACGGCTTCACCGCGCCGCGCAACGTCGTCCAGTTCGTTTCCGGTCCCTATCTTGTTCCCAACATCCGGATCGACGCCCATTCCTACCTGACCAGCAAGACGCCAACCGGCACCTATCGCGGGCCAGGCCGCTACGAATCGAGCTTCTTCTGCGAGCGGCTGCTGGATATGGCCGCCCACGATCTCGGCATCGATCCGGCCGAACTACGCTTGAGGAATTTGATTCCGGAAGATCAGCTGCCGCGCCCGCTGGCAACCATGGCAGGTCTCGATCGAACCTGGCAGACGGAGCTTGACGGCGGCGCCTATGGCATCATCATGCAACGCTGCCTTGACGAATTCGGCTGGGAGAAGAAGAAGAAGGTTCAGGGCCGGCTGATCGATGGCCGTTATCATGGCATTGCTGTCGGCAACTTCGTCGAGGGCGGCGCCGGCGGGACTTTCGAGAATGCCCGGATGACGGTCGAAGCGGACGGAACCGTCACGGTCGCGGTCGGCTCTACGGCGCTCGGACAGGGCCTCCAAACGGTGTTGAGCCAGATCGCTGCCGACGCACTTTCTCTGCCCATCGAACGAATTAGGCTCCTGCACGGATCAACCACGCTGGTGACACAGGGTTTTGGATCGTTTCATTCACGCTCCACCGTGATGGGAGGTTCTGCCATTCTGCTGACGGCTGACGCGCTTGTCGCCCTGCTGCGCGAGAAGGGCGCGAAGCATTTCGGCTGCGAACCTGGCGATGTCACGGTATCTGACGGCCATGTCCGGCATGAAAAGGGATCGATCGACATTTCCGCGTTTGCCGGATTGCAGGTCGAACAGCAATTCGAAAATCGCAAGCTGACTTACAGCTACGGGACCCACGCGGCACATGTCTCCGTCGATCCCGGTACCGGTCATGTGGAGATCGTCGACTATGTAACGGTGGACGACGTCGGCCGTGTCATCAATCCAGCGACGCTTCACGGACAGATTCTCGGCGCCATCGTCCAGGGATTGGGCAGCACCTTCCTGGAGCACTTGCAATACGACGAGAACGGGCAGTTGCTGACCGGCTCGCTCGCAGACTATCTTTTGCCGACTGCGACCGACTTCCCCAATATCCGCGGCATTTCAGTCGGCCTTCGGCCCTGTCCAAATAATCCGCTCGGGGCGAAGGGCGCCGGCGAAGGCGGCTTGATTCCGGTCGGAGGTGTGATTGCCAATGCCGTCGCGGCCGCGCTCCGCTCGATGTCGATCGAACCGCGAGATCTGCCTTTGTCGCCATCGCGTGTCTGGAGACTAATCCGGCAAGCGACGTCGTCGAACCAAAACCACGAGACAAGCGTGATATCGCGATGAGCGACATTCCCAGGATCAGCATACGGCTGGACGGCTCGATGTCGCCACGGCAGTGCGTCGAACTGGCGACCGAAGCCGACAAGGCAGGCCTTTCCGGCGTCTGGTTTGCGGAAAATGCTTTTGCGCGAGGTATCTGGCCGGCGGCCGCTGCTTGCGCGGTCGCAACCAGGCGCATCCACATTCATGCCGGCGTGTTCAACCCGTTCAATCGCCATCCAACGATGATGGCGATGGAAATCGGTGCTTTCGACGAACTGGCGAACGGCCGGGCCAGTATCAGTATCGGGGCAGGCATCATCTCGGCATCGGCCAAGCTAAGCATCGATGCCGAAAAGCCCGTTCCGGCGCTTCGAGACGCGCTCGTCATTTTGCGCGGGCTGCTCAATGGCGAAGAAGTCAATTACGTCGGCCAACGCTTTTCGGCGAAGAAGGTCAGGCTGGACTGCAAGCCGTTACGGGATATTCCAATCTTTTTGGCCGGTCGCGGCGATATGACAATCAAACTAGCCGGCGCAGCCGCAGATGGGCTGCTGGTGTCCAACATGTGTTCAGCAGGCTACGCCGGACGCTCCGCGGAATTGATGCGCTCCGCGCGCTCCCAGGCCACAGGCGGCCGTGTCGTTCAGTACATGCCATGCATCGTCAATTCGTCATCGTTGGTGGCGCTGAGAGACGCAAAACGCATTGTCGGAGAAATGGTCCCGCGTTTTTGGACGCTCGGGCAAAAGGTTCCATCGGCGAAGGAAGCGCTGCTGCTGGGGACGACAATCGAGGAGAACGAATTTGCCGAGGCTGCGGATCGTATCAACCGCGGTCAAGATCCAGCTGATGTCCTGGATGAACGCTACACCACCGCATTCTCGATCTACGGGACGGCAGAAGAGTGCCTGTTGCTCGCTGGGCGATACAAGAGCGCTGGGGTGGACGAGTTGGGACTGACCTTCATGGGCAATTCCGCCCCCGATGCAATTAGAGCCATCGGTCAGGCGGTTGCGGCGGCCAATTGAAACGAACCCAGATCTTTGCGTCAATCTCGCCGAATCCGGCTTCCAGAACGCCGCGTTCGGCGCCTTTCCCGGTAGGGGCAGCTAACGACTTCTTGATCTACTCGCCTGATGTTGGCCAGCCGGCCGGCCGGCGCCTGGTGATAATGAGAAAATGAACCTCGGAGATGTTGGCGTGCAGAACCTGCTCCAGAAAAAGGATTTCTATGCCGGGCTGGCCATCGTGCTGCTCGGTGCCTTCGTCACCCTGAATTCGATGACCTACAACCTGGGAACGTTCATGCATATGGGCCCAGGCATGTTCCCGTTCATGCTCGGGATTCTGATGACCTTCATCGGAATCCTGATTTTCATTTCGGGACTGATGACGCCGGTCGAAGAAGGCGAACGTATTCTTCCGGAAAGCATGGAGTGGCGCGGCTGGGCCTGCATTCTTGCGGGCCCCCTCATGTTCATCCTCTTCGGCAAATATTTCGGCATGGTAGCGGCCACCTTCATGTGCGTCTTCGTATCGGCGCTCGGCGATCGAACCGCGACATTGAAAGGTTCAGTATTGCTGGCCGCAGGCATTACGGTCGTGGGCTCATTCCTTTTCTCGTACGTGCTGAAAGTGCCTTTTCCACTGTTCCGCTGGGGTTTCTAGATGCTGGCGACCGCTCTTTCCGATCTCTGGTATGGTTTCGGCGTCGCTCTTGAACCCCACAACATCATGTGGTGTTTCATCGGCGTGCTCGTCGGCAATATGGTCGGCGTTTTGCCGGGAATGGGGCCGCTCGCCACGATCTCGGTCCTGCTGCCACTGACGTTTGGCATAAAGCCCGTTGGCGCCATCCTGATGCTGTCGGGCGTGTTCTACGGCGCGCAGTACGGAGGCGCCATCTGCTCGATCCTGCTCAACCTTCCATGCCATCCGCCCCACGCGGTGACATGCCTCGACGGATTCCCGCTCACCAAGCAGGGGCGCGGCGGCGCAGCCCTTGGCATCACGGTGATTTCTTCGTTCGTGGGCGCGTCATGGGGCATCACGGAGATGATTTTCCTGGCACCGCTCCTGGTGAGGGTCGCGCTGGAGTTCGGCCCCACGGAAATCTGCTCGCTCATGCTGCTTGGCCTGCTGGCGGGATCGACCCTGGCGCGCGGGGCGCCGCTCAAGGGCGTCGCCATGACCCTCGTGGGCCTGCTCCTTGGCATTGTCGGCACCGACATCGAAACCGGAACGCCGCGCTTCACATTCGGTTTCCAGGGCCTGTTTGATGGTATCGAACTGGTTGGGCTTGCGCTCGGGCTGTTTGGCATTGCCGAATTCATGAAAAGCGTGAACCAGTACTCCGATATCAATACGCGCTATTCCAACGTGAAGATCAGCGACCTTCGCCCGACCAGGGACGAGTTGCGCCGCTCGATCCCCGCGATGTTGCGCGGCACCATCATTGGCAGCCTGTGTTCGCTCATTCCGGGAACGGGGCCGACGATCGCCTCGTTCATCTCCTATGCGGCCGAGAAAAAGATTTCGAGGACGCCGGAGAAATTCGGCACCGGCATGATTGAAGGTGTCGCCTGCCCCGAGGCGTCAACCCACTCGTCGGTGCAAGGCGACTTCATCCCGACAATGAGTCTCGGGATTCCCGGTGACGCCGTAATGGCTCTGATTCTCGGGGCCTTGATGATTCAAGGCATCGTGCCCGGCCCGCAACTGATCAAGGAACATCCCGACATCTTCTGGGGTCTGATCGCGAGCTTCTGGATCGGCAACATCATGCTGGTCTTGCTCAACGTGCCCTTGATCGGCCTGTGGGTGAAGCTGCTGATGATTCCGTACAAGTATCTCTACCCGAGCGCATTGTTTTTCGTCGCTATCGGCGTCTATTCGACAAATAACGACATGTTCCAGGTCGGAGAAACCGTCGCGATCGGGCTTGTCGGCTATCTCCTGCTGCTGCTCGACTTCCACCCGGCGTGCATCCTCCTGGGATTTGTGCTGGGTCCCCGGCTTGAGGAGAACTTCCGTCGCTCCATGCTGATCTCCCGTGGCGATGTCCTTGTTTTCCTCGAACGTCCGATCAGCGCGTTTTTCCTGCTCCTATGCGCGGTCCTTATCGTGGCGCAGATCTACGTGCGTTTGCGCAAGCCGAAAGCGATCTCGACCCCGGACCTTTCCTCCGCCGCAGGCGAAGCGCTCCCCGGTAGCTGATGGGGCGTCGCCCTGGAATCCCGCGGATGGCGCATTATTCCGCGGGCACCAATACAAGGAGCTGCCTGCAAATGACCCGGGAGTGACGCGCCCGCCATGACCACGGCCGGCCTGTCCGCTCCGGTCAGCCTGCGTCGATCAGGCGGCGCGAACCTCGGCCAGGAAGTTCGCGACCTCGGACTTCAGACGCTCGGCCTCACCGGACAATTTTCCGGCGGTGTCGAGCACGCGGCCAGCAATTGCGCCGGTTTGCGACGCCGCGCCGCGCGCCGTCGAGACGCTTTGCGAAACCTGTTGCGCACCGGATGCAGCCTGTTGGATGCTGTTCGCGATCTCACCTGTCGCGGCGCCCTGCTGTTCCACCGCGGCGGCCACGGCGGTCGTGATTTCGTTCATCTGCGCGACCGTTCCGCCAATCGTCTGGATTGCGCTTACCGCATTTTCGGTCATCGACTGGATCTCCCCGACGGTGACCTGGATCTCCTCGGTAGCCTTTGCCGTCTGGGTCGCGAGCGATTTCACTTCCGAGGCCACCACCGCAAAGCCCTTTCCGGCCTCGCCAGCTCGCGCAGCCTCGATGGTCGCGTTCAGTGCCAGCAGGTTTGTCTGCTCGGCGATGCCGCTGATGAGAGCGACGATATCGCCGACGCGCCTGGCCGAATTCTCCAGATTGGCCATCGTTGAGCCGGCCCTGTTGGCCTCGGCGACGGCGTTCGAGGCAACCTGCGACGAGCGCGTGATCTGGGACGAGATCTCCTGGATCGAGGACGATAGCTCTTCCGTCGCGGTGGCCACCGCGCCGACATTCGAACTGGTGCGCTCCGCAGCGGCGGCGGCCGCCGCCGTCTCACCGTCCGATGTCCTCGCGGCCGCGCCCAGGGCATCGGCGGAACCCTGCATCTCCGTCGTCGAGGCAGCCATCCGGTCGGCTACGCTCTTGACCGAAGCTTCGAACGTGTCGGCCAGCGCCCGCATCGCAGCTTCGCGGTCTCTTGCGGCGTCGGCCTTCAGACGGTCCTGCTCGCTGGCCAGCCGCGTCGCCTCGGCCGATCTTTGCTTGAGCACAGCGACGGCCTGAGCCATGGTTCCAATTTCGTCGCGCCTCTCGACTTCCGGAATGACAACCGCGCCGTCCCCCTCGGCGAGGCGATGCGTGGCGTCGGTGAGTCGCAGTATCGGCCGAGTGATGCGCCGGCCAAGCCAGAAGGCGATCGCAAAGGTCAGGAACGCGACCGCGCCGATCAGCCAACCGGTATCCACGGCGCTGGACCAGGTCGCGGCTTCGACCTCGTCGAGATAGACGCCCGAACCGACCACCCATTGCCAGCCCTGGGTCATTTTGGAGAACGTCGCCTTGCGCAAGGGTGGCGTGTTAGGCGCCTTCGGCCAAAGATAGTAGGTGAAGCCGCCTCCGGTCTCAGCCGTCCTGATCATATCGCGGCCGAAATATGTGCCGTTGCTATCCTTGTTGTCCAGCGACGGGGTGCCTTCCCGATCCTTGAACAGGCCGTTGACCACGATGATGCCGTCCCGTCGACGCGCGATGACATACTCGTTGCCGTCATAGCGAATGGCGCGAAGCACGTCTTTTGCGGCCGCCTGGGCAACCTCTTCGGTCATCTCGCCACGGGCAGCTCGGGCTTCGAACGCCTCGACGATCTTTGCCGCCGCCTCGGTCACCGCACGGGCGCGCGCCTGGTGCTCCTGCAGCGTGACGTTCGCGATGTTCCGGATCGACACGACCCCGGCAACGATCAGGGCGGCCAGCGCGATAACCGGAATAAACAGGATGCGGCTGTTGATGCTGTGAATGGCCTTCTGCACTGGCTTCCGTCCCCCTCGCCGGCGAATCCTTCGCGAATTCACCACCCCGATTTCACGATATGGTTACAAATATGAAAGACCGGCTAACAAGGCGCCTTGCCCCATGCTCGGCCGCGTCATCGGCCAGCGGTATCCGAACCCTAGCGATCCGCGCGCAGGGAGATGGTGTGGTCGGACAATGGGATGGGTGGCCGATCAGGCGCCTCGCCGCTTCCAATTGTCGCGGCCCGCGGCCGGCACCTCACGATCGGGGGTCCGAAATGCCGCAAGCCGGGTTCCTCGCTGAGGCTCATCGAAATCGTTGACGGCTGTCGCGCTTCAGGAGACGCTCAATCGTGTTCGGACGCGTTCAATTTTGGACCGGCCCCTGACCATTCACCCGTGGAGGCCTAGCAATGGCGAAGTATGTTCCAAGTCCCAGTGACTGGGTGCGCGAGCAGGTCGAGCTTTACGAAAGCAGCGGTGGAACGAAAGGCACCACCTTGCGCGACACCGGGCTGCCCGTTGTCATCGTGACGCACCACGGCAACAAGACCGGCGCCATCCGAAAGACCCCGCTGATGCGCGTGAAGGACGGCAATGATTATATCCTGGTGGGGTCGCAGGGCGGTGCACCAACCGATCCCGCATGGGTCCATAATCTCCGCGTCGATCCGAATGTGGAAATTCGGGATGAGACCGTCGTGCAGCCGATGCGCGTGCGTGAGGTCAAGGACGAGCGTGAACGGTCCCGCCTCTGGAAGCTTGCTGTCGCGGCGTTTCCGCCCTACGCCGAATACCAGGAACGCACTGATCGTCGCATCCCCCTGTTTGTTGCAGAACGGAGTGGATCGCCAGCGCCTTAGCTTCCTGCGCGGCGTTATCTGTCTACACCACCATTTTCGACTGGGCCCGATCGGATCGATAAACCACCGGCCGGCGGATCCAGGCGGTGACTTGGTCTGCCACCCACCGACATCGCCAGAATCAAAACCATCCTGAGGCACGCCCTCGATAGACAGCACGGAAAGGCGCCCCATCAGGCGAGAGGCCGCGAGGTCGTCGCACGGCAAGACGTCGTTGTCATTATCGCGGCAGGATCCGACCAGGCACTAGGACGTTAGACCGCTACCAGATCGCCGTAAATTCCGGGACGGCGATCACGCCACCAGGGAAGGCTCGTTTGCGCTGTGCGAACCTCGCCCAAATCCAGCGTGGCAACGATCAACTCCGACTTGTCCTCGCCTCCCTCCGCGATGATCTCTGCCCCGATAGGGCTGACGATCATGCTGCGTCCGATGTGCCTGCGGCCATTTTCGTCACCGGCCCGATTTACCGCCACCACAAACGTGCCGTTCTCGTAGGCTCTTGCTCGCAGCGGCACATCCCATGCCTTGTCCCGCAATTTTGTCTCACCATAAGTGGCCGCGCAGATAGGCATGAACAGTATTTCGGCTCCCTTCACCGCGAGAGCGCGAGAGCCTTCCGGGAACTTGCGATCGTAGCAGATTTGAATTCCGATCCTGACGCCGTTTAGTTCGAACACTGGAAGTTCACTTCCGGGCGTGAAGTAGAACTTCTCGTACGAGCCGGTCCCGCCTTTTAACTCGGAGGGAAAAATGGCTGGAATATGCGTCTTCCTGTAGACGCCCTTAAGCTTGCCTTGCTGATCAAAGACTGCGGCCGAGTTGTAGAAGTGAGACCCATCGCTTTCTCCGAATGGGAAGATCAGCGCCATATTCCGTTGCTTCGCTTTGGCGAGGAGCGGTTGAATCCGTTCATCTGACAAGTTGATGAACCATTTCTCAAAATTCTTCTCCAGACGATTCGGAAAGAAGGGCGTGAGGAACAGCTCGCAGAACGAGATGATTTCGACGCCCCTGCCCGCGGCATCATCAACCATCTTGCAGGCCTCGCCAATTCCAACCGTAAGGTCCTCACTCAAGACGCCAGCAGTTTGTGCGGCGGCCACTGTCACTTTCCTGGACATCCTAATTTCCTGACTCGGCAATGTTGTGCGTTCGGGGTTCGATGTTCGCGCTTGGTCTCTGCTCGACGCTAGCCACGGCCACGCTTTCGATAAAGATATTTGCCGGTACCGACAGCGCTTTCGCATAGCTTGCCGTCGCGGAAGGCGAATCCGCCACGTACGACGGTGTGAACGACGCGCCCCTTGAACTTCCAACCGTCGTATATGGAAAATCCCGCATCTGACCTCATGCTTCGCTCGTCGGCGGTCCACTCCGCATTCAAGTCGACGATCGACAGGTCTGCGTCTTTTCCCACCGCGATCTTGCCTTTTGACCGGCAGCCCATGATTCGGGCGGGATTCGCGCTAAGGAGCGAAGCAATACGGCCGAGGGATATTCCCCGCTTATGATGACCTTCACTGAGCATGACGGGGAGTAACGTCTCGAGCCCCGGAAAGCCGGGCGACGCTTTCCATACGCCGCCCTGCTTTGCCGTCCCCGGTCGGTGCACATGATCCGTCGCAACGGTGTCGATCTGGCCCAGCCTGATTCCGTTCCAGAGCGCTTCCACGTCGCTCCTGGTCCTGACCGGAGGATTGACCTTCGCCTTGATCCCACCGGGCCAATCGACATCGTGAGTGAGATATTGTGTGCACGTTTCGACGGTCAGATCGGCGCCGAGGGCGCGCTGGGCGACGGATGCGGCGAGACCTTCCGCGGACGAGCAATGGACCATATGAACCGGAGCGTCGGCATGTCGCGCGAGCGTCGAAACCCGATGGACTGCCTCGGCTTCCAGGAAGGGCGGCCGTGAGCCACTCCATGCGGCCAGGCCTCCCTTTCCCTCGGGATCGGAAGTCATCAGCCGATCTCGGAACACCCAGGCAGCTTCGATGTTTTCGCAATGAGGGCACAACACTGCCCCGGAAGCGTGAACCGCCTCCGCGAGCCGATACAGGAACCCATCATCTATGTCCGGCAAACCGAGCCGAGCCCCCTCGCCTCCACGATTATACATGAACAGCTTGAACGAGGAGACACCAAACCGTTCTGCGTACATGGGGACGGAGGCAAGCTGCTCTGGCGTCGAAATGACCAGGTGGAAGCCGAAGTCCACCCTCGCACGTTGCTCGCAGATGTTTCGAATCGTTTCAAAGATGCCGTCTTCGTACGGCTCGGACGCTATGACGTACGAGATGAAGGACGTTACCCCGCCAGCAGCCGCTGACGCCGTTTCCGTATCGGCATCGCTTGGGGCCCTGGGGCGAGTAATGTCGTTGCCGTGCCCCAGGTGGATATGTGCGTCTACGATACCCGGCAGGACAGTCAGCCCGCGAATGTCGACGCGCTCTGCTCCACTTCCGATCTCGCCGACCTGAGCTATTTGCGAGACCTTGCCTTCCTTAACACCGATATCGACATTTTCGACGGAGCCGTCGCCCAACACCACCTGACCACCAGTGAAGATAACATCGCATTCTTTCATTGATGTGCTCCGACGCTGCCGACGTCTCGCCAGAAGTTAAATCCAGCGACACCTCAATTTGAGATGATTGGCGTGAGTTCCTGCATGACGTCGTTCCGTGACTTGATTTCCGGCGCGACCGGAATCGCGAGTACCACCTCGTCGACGCCGAGAGGCGCCAAGGCATCAATCTGGCCTTTGATCATCGAAGGGTCACCCGCAAACGCGTAGCGCGTGACGATTGCGTCGGGAACGATCTTGCCGAACTCCGCTTCCGACCGCCCGTGCTGTTCGTAGTTGTATGCTTCCCTTACCTTGGCGGCCGTCGTCCTTGTGAGCTCATCCATGGGGCCCGGAATGTTGCGAAGGATTGCCCTTGCGACGTTATACTTGACGGCGTCGAAGGACGGGTGACAGGCCGCCCACACCACCATCTTTGTCTCTCCGTTCGGCCGACCGGCTTCGCGCTCTCCTTCGCGCACCAGCGCAATCGCCGCCTCGATCAGCTCGGGCGCAACACCGTTCATGAGGATAACGCCGTCCGCCATCGCTCCGGCCATCTTCAGCATCTTGGGGCCTGTGGCTGCGACATAGATCGGAATATCCACGTTGCCGAAGATCAGTTTCGCCTGATCCTCTCCCGAAAACGAAGCCGACTGCCCCCCGAGCAACGCGCGGATCTTCACCACCGTATCGGCCAGCTCGGCCATCTTCGCTATCTCTAGATTCATGGCCTTCAGCGCACTGTCTCCGACACTGATGCCAAGCGTTGCACGTCCGCCGCTCAACGCATGCAGCGTGGAGAACGCGGACGCAGTGACCGTGGGATGCCTCGTCAACGGATTGGTCACCGCCGTACCGAAACGCAATTTAGTCGTCGACACCGACAGGGCACCGAGCATGGTGTAAACTTCCCTGAACAGCAGATGCGAATCGAGCATCCAAAGCGTGTCGAAGCCGACCTTCTCGGCAAGCTTTGCGCTATCGATAATTTGGGCGGGGGTCTCGTTCGGATAAACGCCCAGACTGATCTTCATTCCAACCCGCCTCCCTCGCGAGGTTTTGACGGCCGTCGCACAAGCTCGTCACGGTGGCGTGGCCATCCTGCCCTTGGGGGTCACGCCTGACTGATCGCCCCGTAAAGCTCGGGACGACGGTCGCGCCACCACGGAAACTTCTTGCGATAGGCCGACACCACATCGAGGTCCAACTCGCGCACCAGCAACTCCTCCTGTTCGTTGCTGGCCTCCGCCATCTTCATGCCCTGCGGATCGACGATCATGCTGCGACCAAGATGTCGGCGCACTCCCTCGACGCCGACCTTGTTTGCGGCAACGACGTAGACACCATTCTCAAATGCGCGCGACCTGAGCGCCAGCTCCCAAATGGAATTACGATGCTCGGGGTTGGCATAGACAGAATACGCAATCGGCATGAATATGATCTCTGCACCCGACAAGGCCAGGACTCTCGAGCCTTCCGGATACAGACGGTCATTGCAGATCTGGACTCCGATCCGAACGCCGTCCACCTCAAATACCGGCAATGAACCGCCTGGCGTGAAGTAGAACTTCTCGTAACTGCCAGTGCCCCCGGCCTGCTGATTTGGAAAGTACGCCGGTATGTGCGTCTTGCGATAGACGCCCTGAACCTTTCCTGACGAATCGACAATCAGCGCCGAATTGTAGTTGCCGGTATTGGCCCGCTCTCCGAATGGCAGGACGAGCGCGACCCCAAGCGATCTTGCCCGCTCCAGGATCGGACTCAAGACCGGGCCCGTGGGCTCAGTAAAGAATCGATCGTTATCTTCGATCAACTGGTTCGGAAAGAACGGAGACAGGAAGAGTTCGCAGAACGTCATGATCTTGACGCCTTGGCGCGCCGCCTCATCGATCATGCCGAGCGCGCGCGGAACGGTTGACATCATGTCATCCGATTCGACCGAGCCAGTCTGCGCTGCAGCCACCTTGATCGTTCTCGCCATCGCCCGCTCCGACTTTCGATACGCTTTAATCGGAGTACGATACTCGGTTATCGCAAATGCGTCAATTGCCCGCCGCGCAGGGCGGCCACTGAGGCAAGTTCATTGACACTCCCATTGATTGCAATACGATACATAAACATTGTATTGCGATTTCACGCAGGGGTCCGGAATGCACCTCCCAGTGCACACAATCAATCCGCAAAGAGCCGAACATCGACCATTTTCCCGGCTCGTGGTGGTAGGAGGTGGAATCGCCGGCATCACGGCGGCGCTGGCGCTATTGAAGCGCGGCCTGCAGGTCGTGGTGGTCGACGAGGGGATCGCCGAGAAGCGCTGTTCTTTCGGCAACGCGGGAAGCCTTAGCCCCGGATCGGTCGCGCCGCTGGCCATGCCCGGCGTGCTTGCCCAGGTGCCCGGAATGCTGCTTGATCCCAAGGCTCCCCTCCATATTCGCGCGAGTTACATTCTGCAGGCGGCGCCGTGGCTGTGGCGCTTCGTCAGGGAAGCGTCGCCTGCTCGCGTTCAGGAAATCTCGCTGGGTTTGAGCGCCCTGCTCGGCACTTCGATCGAGCTGTACACGGGACTCCTGGCCGAGATCGGAGGTACCGACCTCATCCGCCGGCGCGGCCAGCTGCAGCTTTATGCGGACGAGCACAGTTTTCGGAAAGATCAGGCAGTTTGGGCGCTGCGAAGGGCGCGCGGCGTAACCGTCGAGGATGTCAATGCCGACGATATACGTCAGCTTGAGCCATCCATCGGCAAGCGATACTCGTTCGGCGTCTATCTTCCGAACGAAGGCATGATCACCAATCCCGCGGGACTTGTCGACAGGCTCACGGAAGTGTTTGTGAGAAGGGGCGGCGAGGTCATCAATGCAAAAGTGGTTGCGTTCGATATCGGCCCGGAAAGGCCACGCGCGCTGCTGACGAATTCCGGCCCCGTGACGGGGGATGCCTTCGTGATTGCAGCAGGCGCTTGGTCGACGAGGCTCACCCGGCAGATTGGTGATGATCTGCCCCTCCAAACGCAGCGCGGCTATCATATCACCGTTCACAAGCCGAACGTCGAGCTAAGCCGGCCGGTTGTCGCTGCAGATCGCAAATATTTTGTCACGCCCATGGATATCGGGTTGAGAATTGCCGGAACGGTGGAATTTGACAGTCTTGACAGCGCCCCCAACTACGCCAGGGCACGCGCGCTCATCGCGAACGTACCGGAACTGCTGCCAGATCTTAAAGTCGGGATCGACGAGAGTATTTGGATGGGCCATCGCCCCTGCATGCCAGACTCGCTGCCAGTTATCGACCGAGCTTCACGATTCAACAATGTGTTCTACGCCTTCGGGAACGGTCACCTCGGCCTGACCGGCGCTCCAATGACTGCTGAACTTATTGCGGCGCTGGTCACCGGATCAAAGCCAGCGATCGACATCTCGCCATTTCGAGTTTCTCGCTTCTAGCAACGCCTCCGGCGGCGCACGCGCAGGGCATCTGGAAACGAACTACTTCAGCAAGAGAACGGCTGCGATAACGGCGACATTCACGACCGCCCCCAGAATGGACAGGATCCAGAGAAATGCTTCTGAAAGCCTCTCGTCGCCCAGACGTTGCGCCGGTTGCCAGGAGAATTCACTGCGGCGCTCCGGGATCATCATAAGCAGCGCTCCACTTCCTCCCCATACGAACGACCGCAACTGATCACAGAAGGTAGGATTTCGCCAATTCGTCCTCCGAGACTTCGGATGTTTTGGCAGATAGGTCGATCCTGCCATTCCTGATGGCGTAAACGTGCTGGGACACTCGCAGGGCCAGCCTGATGTTCTGCTCAACGAGCAGGATCGTCTGACCAGCTTGACTGAGCCTGACGATCGCCCGACCCAGCTCCGATACAACAATTGGAGCGAGTCCGCAGGTCGGCTCATCGAGCAGCAACAGCTCCGGTTTGGACATGAGGGCGCGCGCAACGGCCAACATTGCCCGCTCTCCACCGGAAAGAGTTCCTGCTGGCTGCGACAACCGTTCGCGGAGCCGAGGAAACGACTCCAACTGGTCGTGAAGCAGCGCTTCCTTGTCGAAGCTGCTGGACAGGGACAGCGCGCCCAACTCGAGGTTTTCCGCTACTGTCATCTCGGGAAAAAGGTCCCGATCCTGCGAGACCAGAGCCAATCCCCGGCGAACGACTTTATGAGGAGAACTGCCATCCAGCCTCGCCCCCCGAAACTCGATGGAACCGCCCGTGATCGGCAACAATCCCATAATGGCGCGCATCGTCGTCGTTTTGCCGGCACCGTTTCCGCCGAGAAGCGCGACGACGCTTCTTGGCACGACCTCCAGCGACACGCCACGAAGGACCTCAACGGTGCCATAGCGCGCCGCCACACCCTCAACCCTCAGCATATTCATCTCCGAGGTACGCAGCCCGGACTCGAGGATGGCCCGCGATTTCGGCGGGACACCCGCTCGCGATCAGTCGGCCACTCTCGAAGACGAAGACCCGATCGCACACGTTCAGGACCAGATCCATCACGTGCTCGACGAGTAGAATCGCAATGCCGTTCTTTCGCGCCAGCCTTACCAAAAGCCTGTCGAGGTTCACGATCTCCGCTGGCGTAAGGCCGGCGGCTGGCTCGTCCAGCATCAGCACCTTCGGTGCGGGAGCAAGCGCTCTGGCGATTTCGACGTATCTCTGCTGCGCAAAACTGAGCGTCTTCACGGGTCTGAGTGCAAGATCTCCGACGTGCAATTCTTCAAGGACTTCATAAATCTTCTCCTGCGCCGCGTAATCTGCGAGTTTTCGCTCGCGGGGCTCAAAAAGCGTGGTGAAGATGTTTTCCCTGATTTGCGTATGGAGACCGATCGCGACATTTTCCAGGACGGTCAATTCCTGCGCGAGCTGAACCGATTGGAACGTTCGTCTCAATCCCAGCTTCGCCCGCACATGTGCGGCCAGCGTATTGATCCGAGTACCATCGAGTTCGATCTCACCTGATGTTATTGGAACAAGGCCAGAGACTGCGTTGAAGAACGTTGTCTTGCCCGCACCATTGGGTCCGATAAGACCGCAAATCTCTCCACTGCCGACCTGAAGCGACGCATTGTCGACTGCCAACAGCCCGCCGAAGCGCACCGAAATCGATTCTGCGCGAAGCAGTGCGGTGCTCATGTATCAGCCCTCGAGGCGCAAGCTTTGGCCGCAACCTGCTCCGCTTCCTCGTGAAATGCCGATTGCTGAAGTCCCGACGGCATGGCTCCATCGCTTGATTTGCCGGACGCTCCGGCCTCACGGCCCACCGCGAACGATCTCCAACCGTGCACAAGAACTTCTGGTGGCAGAATTCCGCGCGCTCGCAGGAAGCCCGCCAATCCGTTGGGAAGGAAGCTCACGAAGAATATCAGAAGACCGCCATAGATGATTTCCTGATAAGCCTGCGCACCACGCAGCAGCTCGGGGAGGCTCGTGAGAAGAAGCGCGCCGAGCAGGGAACCGACGAGACTTCCAAGACCGCCAATCACGACCATCGAGAAATGAATCGTGAGCTGAAAAACGCCGAAACCGTCTGGGACGATATAGCGCAGCGACAGCGCAAACATCGCTCCGCCGATGCCCGAAAAGAAAGCACTAAGACAGAACGCAATCGCCTTGGTTGCCGGCACGTTGATGCCGCTGCATTTCGCCGCGATTTCATTTTCACGAATCGCCACAAAGGCGCGCCCGATCCACGAATGAAGGAGGCGGCGAGCGAGATAGTAACACACCGCAGCGATGCCCAGCAGGAGATAGTACACGCCCTCATCAGTTGAAATCTCGAACCCGGCCAGACTCGGGAACGGAACATTGACGCCTTCTGTACCGAGGGTGACGTCCTTCCACTGTACCAGCACCCACTGGACGATCTCGGCAAACGCCATCGTGACCATCGCGAGGTAGACGGTCTTCATTCTCAGCGACGGCAATGCCACCAGACCGCCTATCACGGCGGCCACGACGCCGGATGCAGGAAGGGCTACGGCAAAGCTAACTCCCAGTCGCGACATGAGCAGCGCAAGGGTATAGGCGCCGATTCCCATGAATGCCGCGCTCGCGAATGCGAACTGTCCTGCGAACCCCAGCAGGATGTTGAAGCCTATGGCTACAACGACGTAGGCCAGGACTAGATTGGCGATGTATAGAATATAGGGATCACCGATCTCAGGAAGTGCGATCAAGAGTGCGGCGGCGCAGCCAGCAAAAAGGAAGAAGATGATGTTCTTCATTCTCAGACCCGCTTGCGAATGCCGGTCGAGAACAATCCCTCCGGCCGGACGCAAATGATCAGAATGATCAGCAGATAGGCCGAGATGTCGATGATCTTCGTGCTGATCAGGCCGCCGCACAGCATTTCCACGATTCCGATCGTGAAGCCCCCGACAATCGCTCCTGGGGCACTTCCGAACCCTCCAACCACAGCGGCAGCGAAGCCCTTCAGTAGATAGGCGGCCCCCATATCCGGATAGAGCAGCGTCAGCGGCGCTGCGAGAAAGCCCGCGGTCGAACCGACAGCCGACGCTATGATCCATGTGAGTGAGTAGATCCAGTTTATATTCACGCCGACCATCGACGCGCCGGTCGGACTTTGTTGTGTCGCCCTCATCTGCCGGCCAAGTGATGTAAAACGAAATACGACGAAGAACGATCCCGCCAGCAGCAGAGCGGCAACGATGTTGATGAGCGCCTGTGGTGCGATGACCAACCCGTCGAAGCTGAGCGGCTGCGACCCGAACGCAGGGGGAAAGGCGTAGATGTCAGATCCGAAAGGAAGCCGCGCCACCCCCCTTAGAAATATGGCCAACCCGACGGTCAGCATGGCAAGCCTGATATGGGGAACGTGAGCTAACCGACGAACAAGCAGTCGCTCGACGATGTATCCGAGGAGAACGCCGGCTATGACCGAAAGAAGAAAGGCGACGACGTACGGCAGCTTGAGCTGGACATACACAAAATAGCCGGTGAATGCGCCGAGCATCAGCGTTTCCCCGTGCGCCCAGTTCACCATGTCCTGGCTTTTATAGATCAAGACCAGGCCGAGTGCGACGAGGGCATAAAGGCTGCCGTTTGCTAGTCCCGCGATCAACAGGTTGACGACGTTCACGGCGTTTCCCTCGGATACTTGGTTAGTCGAACTTATGCCAATGCGGTCCCAGCACGACGATCTTTCCATTTCTATAGGTCAGCCAGGTGCCCGTCTTGCAGGCCTGGTGATCGGTCGGCGAAAATTCGATCTTGCAGTCGGCTCCTTCGGCATCCAACCCCTTGGTTTGCTCAAGCGCAGCCAGGAATTTTTGACGATCAATATCCCTGCCCGCGCGTTTCAGAGCATCGACCATCAGAACCGCACCTGAAATTCCCAGGAAGCTGAACTGCTGGATCTTCTCGTCCTTGTAGTATTTGTGGATCAGCTCCTCCAAGGGCTTCATCTGCTCCGAACCGGGCACGCCTCTCATCTGCGAGATGGTATAGATGTCGGCCAAAGCTTCCTCGCTACCGGCCCTGCGCGCCAGATCCATGATGTCCTGCCCCGATGTCGGAATCGCGAATGGTCCCTTTAGGCCGTATTTCTGAGCGTCTCGCAGAAACACAGCGAGTTCAGCAGGGAACAGGATCACCGCCGTCACGTCGGGCTTGGCTTCCTTGAGTTGCAGCACCTGAGCCGTTGCATCTACCGCTCGTCGATCGAGTTGAACCGTCGCGACGATGTCTTTGCCGCTTCCCTTCAGCGCTTCCAACATGGGGGTCGTACGCGTATCGGCCCACTCGTCGGCGTGCTTGACGATCGCAACCCTCTGGCCGGGGGCGTCGCGCAGCATTTGAGCAATCATGACGCCTTCCTGGCTCGCAGGCATGATCGTACTGAAGATATTCGGACTGAGGGGGGTGGCTACGGCATCGACCGTCGCTCCCATTGCCAGATACGGCACCTTCGAGGAGATCATTTCGGGCTTGGAAGCGAGCACGCCCGCGCTGCATGTTCCTCCGTGCAGCGCGAATACGCGGTCGCGATAGATAAGCTTCTTTACCGCAGCCACCGTTTTCGCGTTGTCGCAGCCGTCATCCTCAAGAACAATCTCGATCTTGCGTCCGTTGATGCCGCCCTTGGCGTTTGCCTCGTCGAACACTGCGGTGACGCCGTTGCTTACGGGATAGCCAAAAATCGTCGCCGGCCCCGTAAGAGGTTGGAAAATACCGATCTTGATCGACGTGTCCGTTATTCCCGTCCGATCCTGCGCAGCCGCGGAATCGATAGCGCTCAACAGGATCGCACCGCAAAACGCGACGCCGGCACCACGCCAGAACATTCCACAGCCATCTCGCGACATTCCCTCGTCTCCATCGTTAGAAATTCGACGCTCTGACGGCACCGATTGAAATACGATACAGTAATATCACTATTTGATACACGCCCTGTCAAGGCGGCATCGGCAGGCGGATTCCGGATACGCACCGGGAAGGCCGTACGGAGAGCGACGGAAAAATAGCGGGACTTCGCAATCAGGCCTTGAAATGCCGACTGCGCTCAGCGAATGCGCGAGGCGCCGGCCGCATCCGGCCGGCTTTTTTGGAGAAACGGCTCGCTAGGAACGCAGGGCCGCCGATACGCCTTCGGCCACGTCCTTGATGACCGGAACGAGCTGCCGCTGCGCTTTGGCAATGGACCAGCGAGGATAGGGGACCGCGACATTCACTGCGGCTACGACATCGCCCGACGAATTGACGACTGGCGCGGCGATCGAGATGTCACCCAAAAAGGCCTCTTGGTTGCAAAACGAATAGCCCTGTCGACGCACCTGTTTCAGTATCTCGCGCAGCTTCGCGGGATCGATCTCCGTATGTTCTGTTCGTCGCACAAGCTGCGACTTATCGAGAGCCGCCTCGACTGTCCCGGCTTCAGCATGAGCCAACAAGATGCGTCCAGGCGCGGTACAGAATGCAGGCAGCCTCGTTCCCACCGTCAAATTGACGCTGACCACGTGTTTGCTGGGAAAGCGCAGGATGTAGGTCACGTCGGTTCCGTCGAGAATTGTGAGGTTTAATGTTTCCTCGCAGCGACGGTTGGCCTCTTCCAGCACGGGTTCGGCCTTCTCGCGCAACAGATTTTCCGGCACGTAGGAGGCGGAGAGTTCAAAGAGCTTTGAAGAAAGCCGGAACGTTTTGGAAGCAGGATTCTGGGTCAGATATCCAAGGGTCTGGAGGGTGTAGAGAAACCTTTGCGCCGCGCTCTTGCCAATGCCGCTCTTCGCCGCCACTTCCGAGAGCCCCAACTCGGATTTCGTCGCCTTAAACACGTCCAGCACCCGAAAGGCCTTCTCAACGGAGGCGACGAACAATCCACTCTCACTTCCGTCTATCGGCGCGCGCGTGATTACCCCTGCGGCGTTGTTACGTTGCTTACGCGAAGGATTCTTTGCTTCAGAGGCACGCGGCATTGGGATGGTCCAGCAGAAATATCGGTGAGAGGAATTCGCACTGAGATCGCGCTCAGCTAATGCCAGTACATCGCATTGCGATACAAGGCAATCGTCCGGGCACTCTGGTTTGCAAAATATTCCCGTCGCCCTTCACGTGATTGTCGGAATTTCCACGATCGACGTTCTGGTGCTCGCCGCCGTCATCGGATTCTCCTGCCGGAGCCTTCATGAACGTCGGGCTGCCATATCTGCTGCTCCTGAAGGGCACAATCACGGCGTTCGTCAGCCTGGTCTCGCTGCCCGCAAATCCTGGAATCGCCGGTGAACCACTATCACGCGTTGACCAACCAGCAGCTCAACGAAGCGGAGGTCATCACCCGGAGCTCGCCCCGCCCCGTCGGGCTCTACGTCGTCAGCGTCGGTTGCTTCGCAGCCGGCCTGCAGGAGCCGTTGCCGGCTGGCGCGCCACGATCACGCCGTGCTTATCATCCCGCTGTCTGACGGGACCGGTCATTTGATCGATCGCAGTGGTGTGCGTCGTGCTGCTACTGGCGACGCCCAAAGATCATGGCTTTGGCCGCGCTTCCTCATTCGCTGCGGTGGGATAAATCAGCGACTGATCCTCGATGTCCTGAAGCGGGAGCTTTTGGACGCTCGCCATCGTGTGCAGTTCTTGCAACGAGGGCATTGCTGCGGTCGACTGTTCCAGGGCGCTCGGCCGGGGGCTCAACAGTTCGCCGCCGACAACAACAAAAGCCAAAATCATGAATGCAATTAGCAGGGAACGGGTCATGCGAAACCTCCGTTTCCAATATGGGTAAAGTGTTCTGGCCTAATTCGGCCTAAACCTTCCTGTGCTATTTAGACCCTTGCGCTTGGTTCGGCGAACGCCGTTGAGACCGGCTCTTGAACAACTCCCAAAAGGATGGCGGCGGAGCCAACCGCGACACCGGTCAACACCAGGCAGGCAAAAATGAATGCGCGCATTCAGTATTCTCCGATTTTCGCTTCCTAGCACACCTGGCGACCCCAGAGCTTCCCTCGGCGCACAAAAGTACGTGTTCAGGCGGACAGCGCAAAAGCATGCGCCTCGATTTCGATGAAGGTTCGGCCGAGTGTGCCGACAGATCTATAGAAATGAGCGGACTTGGTCGTTTCGAGATCAACGAAAAAACGTCCGATCCACGAGGCAAGATGTTCCTCGAAGAAGGCCCGGTCCGTGCCGTCGGGTGCGGAAATATCGCCCCCGACCAGACCTGCCATGACTTCGCAGAGAAATCCTGCATGGTCCTCCGGCTCAATTCGCTCTGGCGCCTTCTCGACGCCAAGACGTTGCAGTGTCTCCCGAATTCGCGCCAGAGGGCGGCCGTACAATGTATCGGCCAGATAATGCGAGGCATACGGCAATAGCGCACCGTCCCTCAGCCCGGCGAACAGCGCAAAATACTCGCGCGCGACACCTTCCCTGACGGATCGCCGGGCTGCTTCAGCCAGGGCGGCATGGGCCAGTCCGATCGGACTGGTATCGCTGCGGACGCCGGCCAGAGT
This sequence comes from Bradyrhizobium sp. NP1, assembly GCF_030378205.1. Taxonomy (NCBI): domain Bacteria; kingdom Pseudomonadati; phylum Pseudomonadota; class Alphaproteobacteria; order Hyphomicrobiales; family Nitrobacteraceae; genus Bradyrhizobium; species Bradyrhizobium sp. NP1. Next base: position 2,356,720 of record NZ_CP127385.1, on the reverse strand, counting down.
CGACAATAGTTGCGCGTCCGGACTGTGCGAGAGCAAGGTTGCCAACAGCGCATATTCGCGTGCGCGCGCGCCGTCGATCTCGTCGATGCTGCGCCCGGGCAAGCCCTGAGAAGCTATGTCCACCATGGTTCCTGATCCGAAAAAAGCAAAAGCCGGCGGCCGAACCGGACCATTCAGCGCGGCAACGCGCTGCCGTGACGCCGGGCTTTTCGGGTCCCACTGACCGTCGACATATTCTCCCCTTCTGCGGGAGCCAGCGTTTCGCCGGCCGCGGCGCCCGGGCTAACGAGTGGCGGATTAATGAGCGGCGGATCGGATGCGTGAGCGTTCGCGTCCGCAGGGATTGTCGGCTCCGCGGCCGCAATATCTTCAAGCGTGCGTGGCTGCCGCTCAAGTCCGCTGGCGAGTTGAGCAAGAATGTCCACGCCACTTTCCGTTGGCAGCAATGGGCCGAAGCCGGGAATCGCGTTTGGGTCGTTAAAGTCCCACTGGTTCTCCGCGATCCCGATGAAATCCCGAATAGCAGGATCGCTCGTCCATGCCTTGCGCAAGGCCGCCCGCGCCAATTCGGCCGGCACGCCGGCACGCAAAAATGCAATGATGTCGGTATCCGCCACGATAGACTCGGTCGAGGGCAGGCTCGCAGGATCAAATGGCGCCTCTGGCGCGGCCGTTACCTCGGTGCTGGCCGAAGCATCGATCTCCTCCGCGGCCTTGGCCGCCTGTTTCAACCGCGCCCAGCGCAGCAAAGGGTTTTTCTGCTCACTCATCGCTTGCCCTTTTCCGCTGCATCGCGAAGCGGAGCCGCCTGTTGATCGCGCTGCCGTTTGACGAAGGGGCGCTCCACATGATGCGCGGCGACGAACCGCTGGACGATATCGGCGATTTCTGGTGGCATCGGCACTGCTTCGACCAGATTGCTGCCGGCATCGGTAAAGGCTTCGCCCTCGGCCGGATCTGCCGTGACGGCCAGCAATTCGTACGGCGGTTCAGACGTGGTCGGACGCATGTTGACCCACAGACACGGCGTACCTGAAACGAGGTTGTTACGATAATTGGTGGTCTCGGTGCGATGCAACTCGATCACTGCTTCACCCGCATAGAATAGCGTTACCTCCCCTTCGGCACCTAGCAGCGTCCAAGGCGTCGCCGCCGGAGTTCCCGCAAATACCGAAACCGGGCGCCACAGGACATCGGCCCAAGCACTTTTCGCCTTTCGCCGCTCGACCACGACGCCGACAGAAATTCGTGCCAGTGCGGTCGATATCAATTCACCGCCTCCACATCGCGAACCGGCAATCCGGTCAGAAGGTTTTGCGGCTTCAGCCGCAGTGCCCCATCGGCAGTCACCGCGAGCAGCAGGTGCACCGGCTCGCCTCTGACCTTCTCGATCATATCCATCGGATCACGAAACGATAGTCGCAGCAGGCTGACCAATTGCGCGCGCTGCGCATCGGCAAGGTCACCTCCGCGCCAGATGGCGTCGCCGATATGGGTAGCTTCCGAGCTCAGTCCGACGTACCAATTCCACGGCAAATTCTCCAAATCTGCAACGGGGGCGACCGCCGCGTCGATCGCCAGCAGATGCGCAAGCCAGCGGGCGATGACATCACTGAGCGCGGCCAGGCCATATCCGCCCGGCGAAAGATCGAGCGCCATGTCGAAACGGTCGCTCCGCTCCCAATAGCTTTGCGCCGTTGCCTCGCTCAGGAGATCAATATCCGCAGCCGCCGGCAATCCCAACAGCGCCAGCAGCGGTGACGCCGAGTGCTTCGAAAACTCCGCTTCGGTGTCTTCATCGACTGCGATGACCGACATCTCCTGGAATGCGATCTTTTGCGGCCGAAAGAACATCTCGGCTGCGCGCAGCACGAAGACATCATCGCACCCATCCAGGATGTTGCGCAGGATCACCTGAACCAATTGACCGACGAGTAGCCGGGGAAAGTGAATGTTGTGTCGGGCAATCGCAAGATAGGCAGCTTCCAGACTGTCGTGCCTTAGCAGATGATCCCGCCAGGCGATCAGCATCTGCCAGTTCTCGCACGCGTCCGCATCGGCTATCGCGGTAATCCGCGAGGCCGCGATTGGCTGTCTTGGTTCACGCAGCAGTTCGCTGTGCAGGGCCCGCTCGGCAGCGCACGCCTCCGGTGGCGGCACCAGTTCCGGGCGGGCCAGATACACCTTCAGGAACTCATCCGTGACCACCAAGCGACCGGCCGCGTCGCGGTCGAGCAGATGATGACCGCAGGAGAGCCAAAAGTCGCGCGGTATGCCCACCTGCCACCCACCTGTCCTGGTATCTCGGCATCGGTTTTTGAGCCCAGACAGTATATACTTCCCGGGAGTTCCGGGCCAGCGGCGCCGGCTATACCAGAGGCTGCATGCGATCGTGACCGCAACACCTGATCCCGCGCGGCGCGTTTTGATCTGCTCGTGCGAAGGCACGATGCCACTCGACGCGGAGGCCGTCCGCCGTGGCTGCCGCTGCGACACCACGCCCGCGACTCAGCTTTGTGGCGCGGAACTTGACCGCTTCAGGGCGATCGCGTCCGAGAATGGTCCTCTCACGGTCGGATGCACTCGGCAAGCAACGCTGTTCACCGATGTCGCTGCCGAGATCGGCCGCGAGAACGAAATGCAGTTTGCGAATATCCGCGAGACCGCCGGCTGGTCCAGCGAGGCGAAACAGGCCGGCCCGAAGATGGCGGCGCTGCTCGCGCTCGCCGCCGAGCCAGTTCCACCGACGCCATCGGTCGAACTCCAAAGCAGCGGCGTCATTCTCATCTGCGGCCGGGACGAGACCGCCGTGGAGGCCGGCAACCTGCTCAAGGATCATCTCGACGTTACCGTGCTGATCGAGCCGCCCGCCTTGATTGCGCCGCCGCGCAGCGCTGAATTTCCGGTGGCAAAAGGCAAGGTAACCGGCGCCAAAGGCTATCTCGGCGCGTTCGAGATCACGGTCGACGATTTCGCCGAAGCTGCCCCCTCCTCGCGTAAGGTGTTAACCTTCGGACCTTCGCGCAACAACGCCCGCTCGACTTGCGACATCGTCCTGGATCTAACCGGCGGAGCCGCGCTGTTTTCTGCTGCTGATCTGCGTGACGGCTATTTGCGGGCGGACCCGGCCAATCCCGCGGCGATGTTACAGGCGGTCCTCAAGGCCCGCGATCTCGTCGGCACCTTCGAGAAGCCGCGCTACATCAATTTCGAAGCCAGGCTATGCGCTCACTCGCGTTCGCAGCGAACGGGTTGCACCCGGTGTCTGGACCTCTGTCCGGCGAGCGCCATCAGCTCGGCAGGAGACCATGTCGCGATCGACGCGAACATCTGCGCAGGCTGCGGCCAATGCGCGGCCGCGTGCCCTACCGGCGCGGCCTCCTACGCGTTGCCGCCAGAGGACGCGCTCATGCGCCGGCTCCGCGCGATGCTGATCACCTTCCGCGAGGCCGGCGGCGAAGCAGCCGTCGTGCTGGTTCACGACGAGACGCACGGCACGCCGCTGATCGACGCGCTGGCTCGGTTCGGCGATGGGCTGCCGGCAAATGTGCTGCCGTTTGCGGTGAACGAGATTACGCAGGTCGGACTGGAAACTGTCACCGCCGCTTTCGCCTATGGCGCATCAGCCGTGCGCTTCCTGTTGCGGGCAAAACCGCGTCACGATGTCTCGGGCCTGGCGCGCACGATCGCGGTGGCGGATCCCATCCTCGTCGGGCTTGGTTTCGGGGCGGGCCGTATCGCGACGATCGAGACAGATGATCCAGACAGCCTGCTTGACGCACTTCACGCGATTCCGCACCTGTTGCCGGTGCCGCACCCGGCGAGCTTCCGCCCGGTCGGCAAGAAACGCGACGTGTTGCGTTTTGCTCTCAGTGAACTGCACCGTTGCGCCCCGGCCCCCGTCGATGTGATCGCGCTGCCCGAAGGCGCGCCGTTCGGAGCAGTCGAGATTGATGTGGGCGGCTGCACGCTGTGCCTGTCCTGTGTGTCGGCATGTCCGACGGGCGCCTTGCGCGACGATCCCGAGCGGCCAGTGCTGCGATTTGTCGAGGATGCCTGCGTGCAGTGTGGCCTGTGCCGGTCAACCTGCCCCGAGAAAGTCATCACGTTGGTGCCGCGGATCGATTTTGGTGCCTCAAGAGCACCGGTTCGCATCCTCAAGGAGGAAGAGCCGTTCTGCTGCATCCGCTGCGGCAAGCCATTCGGCGTCAAAAGCAGCATCGAGCGCGTGGTGGCCAGGCTCGAAGGCAGGCACTGGATGTACACGGCTTCGGCCAAGAGGCTGGACGTCATCAAGATGTGCGAAGACTGCCGCGTCGCCTTTGTCGCAGAACAGGGCTTCGAGTCCTACGGCGCACCGAGTCCGACCGTTCGCACGACCGATGATTATCTGCGTGAGCGCGACGCGAAGGCGCAACGCGCGCCGGACGGCAGCGACGAATAGATCGCCGGCGATTTTTCCATCGCGACGGCGATCATCCCGGCACGACCGGAAACTTCTCCTTGTGCAGGGCAGCCATGGCCTGATCGTCCAGTTTGAGGTGAGCCTTCACCAATTCTGGCGGCGTCAGCGCCAGCCATTGATTGAGCGAGACGTCGGCATAATAGCTGCTCTTGAAAACCTCCAGGAAACGCAGCGTCGTCGTACCGGTGTTTTCCACATAGTGCCCCATCGCAAAGGGAACGAAGCCGACATCGCCGGCCTGAAAATCGAAGGTGCGGGCCTGGCCCGATGCAGCAAAAACGCCCATCCGTGCCTGCCCGTCAATGTAATATTGCCATTCGTCGCTGTTGGGGTGCCAATGCATCTCCCGCATCCCACCAGGCTCAACCTCGACCAGCGCCGCCGAAATCGTCTTCGACACCGGAAAGACGCTGGTGTCCGTAATGCGCACCGTGCCGGTCTTCGTCTTGATCGGCTGCTGCGCCAGCATCTTGTGGCTGAAACCCGGGGATACCGCAGTGGCCCCGGCGATCTTGTCGGATTGAACCGAGCCCGGCACCTTGGCGTTGAATATATAGAGCTCGCTGGGATCCGGAACATGGGCGAAAGCGGAGCCTGAAACCCCGAAGTTCTTCGAGAGTACCTCGTTCGGCGTGTGCTTGAACCAATCACTCAGCAGAAACGTATTCTCTTCGTCGAAATCGCCGTCGTCGAACACGAGCAGAAATTCACAGCCGTCCGGGTTGAGGCCCTGAATTGAATGCGGGACACCTGGCGGAAAATACCAGAGATCACCGACGCCGACGTCGTCGACAAAATTGCGCCCCTGAGCATCGATCGCCGTGATGCGGGCCGTTCCGTACAGCATGTAGGCCCATTCGGCGGCCTTGTGCCAATGCATCTCGCGAACGCTACCGGCGTTCAGGCGCATATTCACGCCCGCCATTTCCCTGGATACGCCGAGTTCCCGAACCGTGACCTGACGGGCCCAGCCGCCGGTTTCCTGCCGCATATGAGCGTCGGAGAATGAAAAGCGCAGGTTGGGAAGCGTGCCGTGGTCGGTCGACGGCGGAACGAGCAGATCCGGATTTTGCCGATCACGCGCCAGATTGCGCGGTCCCGGATCAGTGCCGCCATGTCCGGGTCGCTGCGGTTGCGGCGTCGGCTCAGCCGATTGCGCATTGGCCGCGGATGTCAAGGTCAAAACGCCGCCGGCCGCCGTTGCGGCCAGCATGGCACGTCGCGTCACTTCATCCATGGTGTTTATCCCTGAAGAAAAACTCGCAGCAGTAAGTCGTGCCGCTCGGATGTCCCGGCTTTCATTCCGCCGGCGTCGCGGAAGGTCGCCCGCCTTCCCGTTCGAGCTGCTCGGCAAGCCAGCGATCGTGATGTTCTCTCGCCCAGTTGAGATCGACTTCGCCCGAGCCCATGGCTTCGAACGCGCCTTCCATCCCGAGCGTGCCGATATAGATGTGAGCCAGGATCAGCGCGATGAACAAAATGGCGATAATGGCGTGGACGACCTGCGCGAGCTGCATGTCCGCAATGTCGGTGCCATAGAAAGGAAACAGCAGCAGAAATCCCGAGGCGGAGACCGCGATACCGGCTGCCAAGGACAGCCAATAGACCATCTTCTCACCGAGATTGAACCGTCCTGCCGGCGCGTGTTTGGATTTGATGAAGCCGCCACCCTGCTTGAGCCATTCGACATCGACTCTCGCCAGCAGGTTGTCCCTGAAAAAGATCACCGCAATCAGTATCAGTCCCGCCACGAAAGCGAAGCTGGTGAAATTGTGCAGGTATTTGGCAATCTGGGAGATATCGGAGAAGGTCTCCGGGCCGAGGAGCGGCAGCAGCAGGATCTTGCCGAAGGTGATGTTCAAGCCGGTCAGGCCGAGGATGACGAAGGAGACCGCGGTCAGCCAATGAGAGAAACGCTCGAAGGTCTTGAAGCGGACGATCTTCTGGCCTGAACGCCCTGCCGCAATGCGGATGCGCCCGATGATCAGATACGCGAGCGCGAGGAGCGCGATCGTTCCGACGATCACGATCGCTCCACCCCAATGCAGAAGAACTTCATGGAAATAGTCCCACGTCCGGCCTGCGGGCTGCATCAGCACGCTGGCTTTGACGTCGGGAATGTCGATGCGCCCCTCGATCCGCGGAGCCTGCTCAAGCAGCGCGCGCTGGCTGGTGACGCTCGCATCCGGATTTGGGGCACCGTCCGGACCAAGCTTTTGGGCGCACACGGGTACCGCGGCAACGCCGATCAATATCAGGAAGATTGTCACGAGGCGAATGCGTGCGAGAAACGTCATGACAATCACCTGTTCTGATCCTCTCGATCAGCCCGTCCGTTCAGCTCTTGATGTCCTCGTGATAGGCCGTTTCCCAGCCCCAGGCACCCGAGCCGTAACCGCGTTTGCGAACACGCTCTCCATAGATTTGCGCGATGATGTCGCCATCCCCGGCCAGCAGAGATTTCGTCGAGCACATCTCGGCACACAATGGCAGCTTGCCCTCGCCGAAACGATTTGACCCGTACTTCGCATATTCCGCGGCACTGCCGGGGGCTTCGGGTCCGCCGCCGCCGGCGCAATAGGTGCACTTATCCATTTTGCCGCGCGAGCCGAAATTGCCCACCTTCGGATACTGCGGCGCGCCAAACGGACAGGCATAGAAGCAATAGCCACAACCGATGCACAGGTCCTTGTCGTGGAGAACGACGCCGTCTTCGGTCGGATAGATACAGCTCACCGGACAGACTGCCGCGCAGGGCGGGTCGGTGCAGTGCATGCACGCCATCGACACTGAACGCTCGCCCGGCTTGCCGTCGTTGATGGTCACCACGCGGCGGCGATTGATACCCCAGGGTACCTCGTTCTCATTCTTGCAGGCCGTGACGCATGCGTTGCAGTCGATACAGCGGTCTGCGTCGCAAAGGAATTTCATTCGAGCCATCGATTTTTCCTCTCAGGCGGCCCTGATCTGGCAAAGTGTGGCCTTCGGCTCCTGCATGCCGGTTGCGGGGTCGTAGCCATACGTTGTCAGCGTATTGACGCTCTCGCCCAGTACGATCGGATCGGCCCCCTTCGGATATTTGGCTCGCAGATCGGCGCCCTCGAACCAGCCGGCAAAATGAAACGGCATCCAGGCGACGCCCTTGCCGACGCGCTCTGTAACGAGCGCCTTCATCCTGGTTCGCGAGTTATTCTCCGGGCCAGTAACCCACACCCAGCCGCCGTCCTTGATGCCCCGCTCGGCTGCATCCGCCACATTTATTTCGACGAACATGTACTGCTTCAGTTCGGCGAGCCACTTGTTGGAACGCGTCTCCTCGCCGCCTCCTTCATATTCGACCAGTCGACCCGAGCTCAGGATCAATGGAAACTGCTTGGAGATGCCGCGGTCGACGGCAGCCTTCTGCACGGAGAAGCCGATATTGGGCACCCGGAACTGCTTGGCATCCGGCAGCGTCGGATAGTCCGCGACGAGGTCAGGGCGCGGCGTATAGATCGGCTCTCGGTGCACCGGGATCGGATCAGGAAGATTCCAGGCGATCATGCGCGCTTTTGCGTTGCCGTAAGGCGAACAGCCGTGCTCGATCGCCACGCGCTGGATCCCGCCCGATAGGTCAAGCGACCATGATACGGCATCAGGATTTGCGGTATTGACGCGCTGGATCACTTCCAGTTCCTGCGGCGTCAGGTCCTTGTCCCAGCCCAGCTTCTTCAAAACGCCAAGCGTGAATTCCGGATACCCGTCCTTGATCTCCGAGCCGACCGAATAGGAGCCCTCCGCGAGCAGGTTGTCATGGTCTTCCCGCTCTACCTCCTGGCCGTTCTCCATCACCTTGCGCTTGACGACCCGCTCAACTCCGAACCGGGCGCGGAATGTGGCGCCGCCCTCTTTCACCGGAAGGTTGGTGTTGTAGAGGATGGGCGTTCCGGGGTGCTTGAACTCCGGCGTTCCCCAGCACGGCCAAGGCAGGCCGTAGTAGTCACCGCCGACTTCAGGATCGTCCTTTGGCGCCCGCATCGTGACGAGGTCGAACTTGGCCTGGTTGCGCATATGCGCCTTGAGCCGTTCGGGCGATTGACCGCAATAGCCGGTCGACCAGCCGCCGCGATTGATCTCGCGCAGGATGTCCTCCGCCGATACCTTGCCGTTCTCGACCTTGATGTTCTTGAACATCAGGTCGGCAAAGCCGAGCTTGCGCGCCAGCATGTACATCGTGTCGTAGTCGTTCTTCGATTCGAAGACCGGCTCGACGATCTTCTCGCCCCATTGCAGCGAGCGGTTCGAGGCCGTGCGCGAGCCGTCCATCTCGAAGCTCGTGCAGGCGGGCAGCAGATAGGTGCCGTTCTTGCGCTCGGACAGCACCGACCACGCCGTGGGATAGGGATCGCAAACCACGAGCAGCTCGAGCTTCTCGATGCCGCGCACCGCCTCCGGCATCCGGGTAATCGTGTTGACGCCGTGTCCCATGACGAACATGGCCTGCACCGGATTGGGCTGATTGACCTGATCTTTAGGCAGCAATGTCGCGTCGAACCAGCGCGTGCTCGGAATACCCGGCGTTTCCATCAATTTCTTGTCGGGGAAACGCGACTTCATCCAGTCATAGTCGACTTCCCACACCCGGCACCAGTGCCGCCATGCTTCTTCCGCCAGGCCGTAGTAGAGCGGCAGCGTCGTCACATCGAGACCGAGATCGGTCGCACCCTGCACATTGGTGTGGCCGCGGAAGATGTTGGCCCCGGCGCCGGGGACGCCGACATTGCCGGTAGCGAGCAGGAGAATGCAGCTGGCGCGGACGTTGGCGGTCCCGGTGGTGAATTGGGTCTGGCCCATCGCCCAGATCAGGGTCGCCGGCTTCTCCTTGGCGAACAGCTCGGCAATATGCTTGACCTGAGCCTCAGGCAGACCGGTGACGCGCTCGACCTCCTTCGGATTCCATTTCGCCGCTTGCTTTCGAATCTCGTCAACGCCGTAAACGCGCTGGCTCAGGAATTCCTTGTCTTCCCAGCCGTTCCCGAAGATGTGCCACAGCATGCCGTAGATCGTGGCGATGTGGGTGCCCGGACGCACCCTTACATATTCGGTGGCATGGGCCGCGGTCCGCGTCATCCGCGGATCGACAACGATCATGTTGGCACGGTTAAGCTCCTTGCCTTCCAGAATGTGTTGCAACGAGACGGGATGCGCCTCAGCCGGGTTGCCGCCCATCACCAGAATCGTCTTGGCGTTGCGGATGTCGTTATAGCTGTTCGTCATCGCGCCATAGCCCCAGGTATTGGCTACGCCGGTAACGGTCGTGGAGTGGCAGATACGCGCTTGATGATCCGAATTGTTGGTGCCCCAGAACGCCGCAAGCTTGCGATTGAGATACGCGGCTTCATTGGTGAATTTGGCTGACCCGAGCCAGTAGACCGAGTCGGGACCAGCCTTCTGGCGAATGTCGAGGATCTTGTCGCCGATCTCGTCGATCGCCTTCTCCCAGGTGATGCGGGTCCACTCGCCATTGACGAGCTTGACGGGATAGCGAAGGCGGCGCTCGCTCAGCACGTCGTCGCGAACCGCGGCCCCTTTACAGCAATGCGAGCCGCGATTGATCGGACTGTCATAGTCCGGCTCCTGCCCGATCCACACGTCGTTGGCGACCTCAGCGATCACCGAGCAGCCGACCGAGCAATGAGTACAAACATTCTTGCGCGTTGTGACTGTCGCGCCGGGGGGCGGCGGCGGGCCGGCCTGTGCCTTCCGCACGCCGGTCAGCGGAAGAGTGCCGAGCGCGGCAAGCGCTCCAGCAACAACGCCGGAGCGTATCAGAAACGCACGACGTCCCAACTCGCCACCTGGTGCAGGTGCATCACCAGGCCTTTTCGCAGGACGTTCCTTGGATATTCTTGTTAGCACAGCGGCTTCCCCCTTATCGGGTGGGATAGCTGTTGACGCGGTAGAAGTCCTGAACCTCGGCGGAGTCGGCGTGATAGCGCGCCCTGCGCTTATCTTTGAGATCGACGGGTTTGGCTGCCGCCGGCTCCAGCACCAAGGTGCTCGCGGTCGCTGCTCCAGCACTGGCAATCCCAAAGCGAAGCAAATCGCGCCGGTGGATAATCGTCTTCAGGCGCTCCTTCATGAGGGCAGCCCTCCCACATCAGGCCGTGGCCATACCGCCATCACAGCCTGGCTTCGATCACCATCTTGCGTGAGCAACCTACTCCTCAGTCACCGGTATTTCAATCGCCGTCCCAAGTGTGGTAGAATTTCCTGCATGCAGAGTTTCCGAACGCTGACGCAATGCCGAGACACGGCAATGCGCGCGAAGTCATTTTGAACTTCACACGGTCAGCCCGGCAAGATTCATCAGCACTCTGAAAAATCCCGCGACAGCGCCCAGCGCCAGCACACTGGCCGCCCAGATCAGAACAAGCCAGCCGACCCTCCGAAGCCATGTCTGTGCGCCGACGGATGGATGAGCAGTCATCAGTGGTACCCCTCACCGGCTCTGACCTTTCCGCGGAACACGTAATAGGACATTGCGGTGTAGGCGAGGATGAAGGGGATGACGAAAAGCGCACCGACCAGCGTGAAGCCCATGCTTTCCGGCGGCCCGGCGGCTTCCCTGATCGATATGGCCGGTGGAATGATGTTCGGCCACAGGCTGATCGCCAAACCAGTATAGCCCAGGAACAGCAGCAGGAGCGCGAGCAGGAATGGCGATGCGTGTGTCTCGCTCCGAAGCACGCGCATCATGACCCAAGTCGTCGCGACGACAAGCAGTGGCACCGGCGAGAAGATGATGATGTTGGGGAATGAAAACCACCGTGTCGCGATGCTCGGATGCGTGAGCGGGGTCCACACGCTCACGATGACGATCGACGCGACAAGGACGAGCGTCACCGGAGGCGCCAGCGCTTTGAGTCGGTGCTGGAGTTCGCCTTCAGTCTTCATGATGAGCCAGGTGCAGCCGAGCAGGGCATAGGCCACGATGAGGCCGGCGCCTGTGAAGAGACTGAATGGACTGAGCCAGTCAAAACTGCCGCCCTCGTAGGAGGCCCCAGTCACCTTGAAGCCGTTGATGAAGGCGCCCAGCACGACGCCTTGCGAGAACGTCGCGATATAGGAGCCCCAGGCGAAGGCCTTGTCCCAGAACGGCCTGTGCGCTTCGTCCGCCTTGAAGCGGAATTCGAAAGCGACGCCGCGCCAAATCAGTCCTGCCAGCATGAAGAAGATTGGGATGTAGAGCGCGCTCAGCAGCACGGAATAAGCGAGCGGGAAGACTCCCATCAGCGTGGCTCCGCCCAGCACCAGCCAGGTCTCGTTGCCATCCCAGACCGGCGCAACCGTGTTCACCATGGTGTCGCGGTCTGCCCGGTCGCGGATGAACGGAAAGAGGATGCCGATCCCGAGATCGAAACCATCCATCACCACATACATCATCAATCCAAAGCCGATAATCACGGCCCAGATGACCGGAAGATCAATGCCCATCGCTATCTCCTCCTGCCGCCCGGCACGTCGATCGCCGGATCGATGCGGTCGGGAACGGCAGACAAAGGACGCGCCGGTCGCCCGCTTTGACCTTCCGGTTCAGGTGGATGTTCGCCCTGCGGCTCGGGGCCTTTCGCCACCAGCGCCAGCATGTATCTGATGCCTGTACCAAAGACGGCTACATACATGACGATGAACACGAACAGCGTTATCGAAAGTTCGAGCGCAGAATGGTTAGATACCGCGTCCTTCGTCCGCATGACGCCGTAGACCACCCAGGGCTGGCGCCCGATCTCCGTGGTCAGCCATCCGGCCACGATCGCGATCAAGCCAGCGGGGCCCATCAGCACCGCGAAACGCAGAAAGATCTTCGACTGATACAACTGATTGTGCCAGCGTGCCCATGCGCCCCAAAGTCCAAGCAGCAGCATAAGGAACCCCAGCCCGACCATGATCCGAAAGGTCCAGAAAACGATCGTGGAGTTCGGCCGGTCCTCAGGGGCGAAATCCTTTAGGCCGCGAATCTGGTCGGTCCAGCTATGGGTCAGGACGATGCTGCCCAGATGCGGGATCTGAAGGGCATAACGTGTGGTCTCACCGGCCATGTCGGGCCAGCCAAACAGGATCAGCGGCAGGCTCTCCCCAGGCTTGTTCTCCCAGTGGCCCTCGACCGCGGCGATTTTTGCGGGCTGATATTTAAGGTCTACGAGCCCGTGCTGGTCACCGATGGCAATCTGCACAGGCGTAACAATGAGCACCATCCACATGGCCATCGATAACATCGTGCGCACGGCCGGCGTGTCGCGCCGTTTGAGCAGATGCCACGCCCCAGATGCTCCGACGAACAGCGCAACGGCGAGATAGGCCGCTACTGTCATGTGCGCCAGGCGGTAGGGGAAGGATGGATTGAAGATCACCTTCAGCCAATCGACGGGTACGACACGGCCATTGATGATCTCGAAGCCTTGCGGTGTCTGCATCCAGCTATTGGAGGCGAGAATCCAGGTTGCGGAAATGAGTGTCCCAATAGCGACCATGATGGTGGCGTAGAAGTGCAGGCCGGGCCCGACCTTATTCCATCCGAACAACATCACGCCCAGAAATCCGGCCTCGAGGAAGAAGGCGGTCAAGACCTCGTAGCTGAGCAGCGGACCCGTGATGGTCCCTGCGAAGGCCGAGTAATAGCTCCAATTGGTGCCGAACTGGTAGGCCATGACGATGCCGGAAACGACGCCCATGGCGAAGTTCACGGCGAAGATGTGCGACCAGAAATGATAGAGGTCGCGATAGGTGGTGTCTTTCTTCCACAACCACAGACCTTCCAGCGTCACGAGATAGCTCGCAAGGCCGATGGTGGTCGCCGGGAAGATGATGTGGGCTGATATGGTGAATCCGAATTGGATCCGCGCGAGTTCCAGTGCGGTCAGGCCGAACATGGCTCCTCTCTTTCAGCAACCCCGGGAGCCGTATCTGGGTCCGTGCTGCGCCTGCTCAGACGGGGGCCGCACTGACAACCGGTTTGCTCACACGGTGGCGCTCTTCCACGACGACGAAAGCAGTCTCCGATGATGACCTGCCCCTCGCCGATCGATTTGGATTGCGACCGCGGAGATACCGGCGACAATTGCCGCGGTGAGCAGCGCCGCCACGAAGCCCGCTGCGCCGGTACCGGCAATCGCAAAACGAAGCAGGTCGCGCCCAGGAAACTCTCGCTCGAATTCTTTTTTCATCGAGGGATGCTTCCAGACCAGACTTGCCAGTAGCCTACCCGACGTCGGAGCTGACCTCAATCACAATGAAAGCCATTCGGCGCCGCCGTTTTTGTAAAATCGCACGACTTTATCCTGATTGGCATTTTCGGAAGGGTTCAAGATCCGGAGCTGCTAAACGGCAGCGGGTCGAAGTCCTCGGCGGCTACCTGAACGAGAAACTGTCCGAGACAAAAGCCAAGGAGGTCGTGCGTTCACCTCAACCGGCCACACGATAAGCCGTAGCTGAATTGATGCGCTTTGGTGCCTCTCGGGCAAACTCTGTCCGCGAGGCTCCTTGATGATCGGCTCCGGCGACTTCGACGGCGCCTGAGCCCGACAAGCACAAGGGATCGGGGAATTGCCGCCGTGCACGGTGATAGCTTGACAATGGTCTTATCAGCCAGCAGTCACGGCCGCCTACAACCTGATCCCAAAGCCCGCGCGATCTCGCCGACCACGCCGCGGCGGAAGGTGAGCACGCAAACGACGAAGACGACGCCCTGGATCACCATCACCCATTGGCCGAACGGGGCCAGATATTGCTGCATGGCGATGATGATGAAGGCGCCCACCACCGGACCGAAGATCGTCCCGAGGCCGCCGACCAGCGTGATCAGCACCACCTCGCCCGACATCGACCAGTATACGTCGGTCAGCGACGCGTTTTGCGCAACCAGGACCTTGATGGCGCCGGCGAGCCCGGCAAGGCAGCCGGACAACACATAGGCGAGCAGCTTGTACTGAACGGTCCGGTAGCCGAGCGAGATGGCGCGCTGCTCGTTCTCGCGAATTGACTTCAGGACTTCGCCGAACGGCGAATGGATGATCCGCACGATCAGCAGGAAGGCCAGCAGGAAGACGACCACGACCGTGAAATAGAGCGCCAGCGGCTGCTCGAGATCGAACACGCCGAACAGGCGCCCCCGCGGCACGCCCTGGATACCGTCCTCGCCACGGGTAAACGGCGCCTGCAGGTACACGAAATAGAGAAGCTGCGACAGCGCGAGCGTGGTCATCGCGAAATAGATTCCCTGGCGCCGGATCGCGACGATCCCGGTCGCCAGCGCGAGCGCGGCCGATGCCGCCACGCCAAGCAGCACGCCCGTCGCGGGGCCGACGCCCCACACCTTGAGCGCATGTGCGGTGATGTAGCCGGCGGTGCCCAGAAACATGGCGTGCCCGAACGACAGCAGGCCGCCATAGCCGACCAGGAGATTGAAGGCGCAGGCGAACAGCGCGAAGCAGAGCGCCTGCATCACGAAATAGGGATAAAGGCCGGTGAACGGCGCAATCACGAGCACCGCGGCCATGACCGCAAAGGCCGTGGCCTCGTCGCGACGGATTGGCTCAAAGGCTGTCGTTTCGGCGATCGACGTCATGGTCAGTTGGTCCGTCCGGTTAGTCCCGCCGGCTTTGCCAGCAGCACCAGCACCATCAGCACGAACACGACGGTGTTCGACGCCTCGGGGTAGAAATACTTGGTCAAGCCCTCGATCAGGCCGAGGGCAAAGCCGGTGACGATCGATCCCGCGATCGAGCCCATGCCGCCGATCACCACCACCGCGAACACCACGATAAGCAGGTCGGCGCCCATCAGCGGCCGCACCTGGTTGATCGGCGCCGACAGCACGCCGGCAAGCGCCGCAAGCCCGACGCCCAGGCCGTAAGTGAGCGTGATCATCCGGGGCACGTTGACGCCGAAGGCACGCACCAGAGCAGGATTTTCGGTGGCGGCGCGCAGGTAAGCCCCTAGCCGGGTGCGCTCGATCAGATACCAGGTGAGCACGCAGACGATCAGCGCGAATGCCACCACCCACAAACGATAGACCGGCAGCACCATAAAGCCGAGATCAATCCCGCCTTGAAGCTGCTGCGGTATCGCGTAAGGCAAGCCCGACGAACCGAAATAGTTCTGAAACACGCCCTGGATGACGAGCGCCAGGCCAAACGTCAGCAGCAGGCCGTAGACCTGGTCGAGCCCGTGCAGCCGTTGCAGAAAAGCGCGATCGAGCAGCACACCGAACAGGCCGATGCCCACCGGCACGAGCGGTAGCGCCCACCAATAGCCGATGCCGGCATATTCGAGGAGGAAATAGGCCAGGAACGCGCCCATCATGTAGAGCGCGCCATGGACGAAATTGATGATCCCGAGCATGCCGAAGATCACGGCGAGGCCGAGGCTGAGCAGTGCGTAGAACGAGCCGTTGATCAGGCCGACCAGGAGTTGGGCGAAGAGAGCTTGCGACATGGCTTTCGCGGGGTGTGGATGGCGATGGATCAGACGCCGAGATGGGCGTGCAGCCGGTCGATGTTGGACGGCAGTTCCGCATTGACGAGATGATCGACCACCCTGCCGTGCTCGACTACGTAGAAGCGGTCGGCGATGGTCGAGGCCCAGCGGAAATTCTGCTCGACCAGGAGGATGGTGAAGCCACGCGCCTTGAGCTGCGCGATGGTGCGGCCGATCTGCTCGACGATGACCGGCGCAAGCCCCTCGGTCGGCTCGTCGAGGAGCAAAAGACGTGCCCCGGTACGCAGGATGCGGGCGATCGCCAGCATCTGCTGCTCACCGCCGGAAAGCTTGGTGCCCTCGCTGTCGAGGCGCTCCCGCAAGTTCGGGAACAGGTCGAAGATCGATTCCAGCGGCAATCCACCAGGGCCGATGACCGGCGGCAGGAGCAGGTTCTCGCGCACGTTCAGGCTCGCGAAGATGCCGCGCTCCTCGGGACAGATCGCAATGCCCAGCCGCGCAATGCGGTCGGAGGATGCACGCGCGATCTCCTCGCCGCGCAGGCGAACCGAGCCCGCACGTTGGCCGATCATGCCCATGATCGCCTTCAACGTCGTGGTCTTGCCGGCGCCGTTGCGACCGAGCAGCGTCACCACCTCGCCATCGCCGACGTCGAAATCGACGCCGTGCAGCACGTGCGATTCGCCATACCAGGCCTGAAGATTGCGCACCGACAGGATCCCGTCGCGCACGGCGGGCGCTTTCGAAACCGGCGCGCGGCTGGTCAGTTCAAGCATGGCCGGCACCAAGGTAGGCCTCCCTGACGCGGGCGTCGCCGGCGACTTCGGCATAGCTGCCCTCGGCCAATACGCGCCCGCGCGTCAGCACGGTGATGCGGTCTGAGAGGTCTGCGACCACGCCCAGATTGTGCTCGACCATCACGATGGTGCAGCGCGCCGCCATCCGCTTGATGAGCGCTGCGGTCCGGTCGATGTCCTCGTGGCCCATGCCGGCCATCGGCTCGTCGAGCAGCATGATGTCGGGATCGAGCGCGAGCGTCGTGGCGATCTCGAGCGCGCGCTTGCGACCATAGGGCAGCTCGACCGCCTTGATGGCGGCAAACGCGCTCAACCCCACGTCGTCCAGAAGCTCCCGTGCCCGCGCGTTGAAGCGATCAAGCACGCGCTTCGAACGCCAGAAATCGAACGAGCTGCCGTGCTTCCGCTGGAGCGCGACGCGGACGTTCTCGATCGCGGTCAGGTGCGGAAACACTGCGGAGATCTGGAACGAGCGCACCAGGCCAAGCCGGGCGACGTCGGCCGGCCGCGCGGCGGTGATATCGCGTCCCTTGTAGAGGATTTGTCCGCGCGACGCCTTCAGAAACCTGGTCAGGAGATTAAAGCAGGTCGTCTTGCCGGCGCCGTTCGGTCCGATCAGTGCATGGATGCTGTCCTGCCTGATCCGCAGGTTGACGTCGTTGACGGCGACGAAACCCGCGAATTCCCTGGTCAAGCCTTTGGTCTCGAGAATGAACGTCTCGCTCTGCACCTTTGCCTCTCTGACTGTTCGCTATCGCGACGCCGAGCTCTGGTCGGCCACCACGGCGAGATCCCGGACCGCCGCGTCATCGCGCCTGGTCTCGCGCATTTTCAGCGTGCAGAACGTGGCGAGCAGCGCCATCGCCGCGAGATAGAGCGCAATCGCCGTCGACGATTGCAGCGTCGCCAGCAACGTGGTGGCGACGAAGGGGGCGAGGCTGCCGCCGATCGCCGCAGCCATCTGCACGCCGAGCGAAATCCCGGAATAGCGAAGCTCGGGCGGAAACTGGGCGCTGTAGAGCGCGGCCTGCGCGCCATAGGTGAAGGGATAGAGAATGCCGAGCGCCAGCGTCGCCGCCGCCGCGATCGCGGCAAACGAACGCAGCTCGACGAGCATAAAGAGCGGCAGCGCACAGATCGCGAGCATCACCGAGCCGAAGGCGTAGATGCGCCGCGCACCGAATAGATCGCTCAACTTGCCAAAGACCGGGATCGTGATGATGCCGAGCCCCGCCCCCATCATCACGCTGAGCAGGACATCGCCGCGCGGCATGCCGAGCTTGCTCGTCGCAAAGGACAGCAGGAACACGGTGAACAGATAGAACAAGGTCACCTCGCCCATCTTGCCGCCCATGGTCAACAGCAACGGCCCCGGATTGGATTTGAGCACCGCGATCGCCGGCATCCGCACCATCCGCCCCATCGCCTTCGCACGCTCGAACTCCGGCGATTCGGCAATCTGGTTGCGCGCGACGAGGCCAAGGACCACGAGCACGATGCTGAACAGGAACGGCAGGCGCCAGCCCCAGGCAAGGAAGTCGGCCTCCGACAAGCCGCTCAAGGCGGCAAACACGCCGGTCGAGCAGATCAGGCCGAGGGGGACGCCGAGCTGCGGCATGCTGCCATAGAGCGCGCTCTCGCCCGCCGGCGCGTGCTCGACCGCCATCAGCACCGCGCCGCCCCATTCGCCGCCGAGCGCGATGCCCTGCAGGATGCGCAGCACGACCAGCATGATCGCGGCCCACAGGCCGACCTGCTCGTAGGTCGGCACCAGGCCGATCAGCACGGTCGGCACGCCCATCAGAAGCAGGGTGAACATCAGCATCGATTTGCGACCGACCTTATCGCCGAAATGCCCGACGATCGCAGCTCCCAGCGGCCGCATCAGAAGCCCGACCGCGAATGTCGAGAACGAGGCGAGCGTCGCTGCGGTCTGGTCGAAGCTCGGAAACACAATGCGGTTGAACACCAGCGCCGCCGCCGTTCCGTAGATGAAGAAATCGAACCACTCGATGGTGGTGCCGATCACGGTTGCCGCCGCGATCCAGCCGAGCTGCTGCTTCCTTGCCATGTACGCCTCCCCTGAATTGCCGCGGACGTTAGCAGGAGATCCGACGCTGTCGCCGGCCCGGGCAGCAACAGCAACGCACTCTGTCAGAAACTCGACACCAATCGAGAAGATGCGCGGCAACGCCTGTCATCGCACCCGCCGGTTGCTGCGAGCCGCCGCTGATCGGATTCGAGTCAAGGCATTCGCCGCACGCAGCGCGCGTTCTGCAGTTGGCGGAAAATCACCATCGATTTGCCGGAGCGCGGCTAGACGGCCGCGGCGCACGGCACCCAGAATGTTCGCCGGTCATAACAAACGTACTGGAGGACACCCATGGCACTCATCGCCAATCTAGCCCGACGCGCGGCTCGACTTCTGATTCTGCAAACAGCGGCAGCGCTTGCAGCGACGATGGCGATCATGCCCGGCCACGCCGAGGAAAACTCACCGGTCCGCATCGGCGTGCTGACCGACATGTCCGGCGTCTATTCCGATCTCGGCGGCCAAGGATCGGTCGAGGCCGCCAAGTTCGCGGTGGCCGATTTCGGCGGCAAGGTGCTTGGCCGGACCATCGAAGTGATCGCCGCCGACCATCAGAACAAGCCCGACATCGGATCCGGCATCGCGCGGGAATGGTACGCCGCCAGGGGCGTCAATTTCATCACCGACGGGCTGAACGGTGGCGTCGCGCTCGCCGTCTCCCATATCGCCGCGAATGCAAAGAAGATCTTTGTCTCGACCGGCTCGGTGCCGACCGCCCTCACCAACGAGGAATGCACGCCCTATACCATCCACTACGTGTTCGACGCCTATTCGCTCGCCTCTGGAACGCCAAGGATCCTGCTGCAGCAGGGCAAGAAGTCGTTCTTCTTCCTGACCGTGGACTACGCCTTCGGCCATTCGCTCGAGCAGTTCGCGACCAACGCCGTGCGCGCCGGCGGCGGCACGGTGATCGGCTCGGTCAAGCATCCGCTCAACACACCCGACCTGTCGTCCTTCATCCTGCAGGCGCAGAGCTCGCGCGCCGACGTCATCGCGCTGTCCAACACCGGGCCCGACGCCGTCAACGCGATCAAGCAGTCGGTGGAGTTCGGCGTGAGCCCGAAGCAGACCGTCGCTCCGCTTTTGCTCCTGATCACCGATACGCGCGCGCTCGGGTTGAAGGCCGCGCAGAACATGGTCGTGACCGATGCCTGGTATTGGGACCAGGACGACGCGTCGCGCGCCTTCGCCAAGCGTTTCTTCCAGAAGATGAACCGGATGCCGTCCTCCAACCACGCCGGGGTCTATTCATCGGTGCTGAGCTATCTGAAAGCGATCGAGGCCGCCAAGACCGACGACCCGACGGCGGTGATGGCGCAGCTCAAGCAGCTCGAGATCAACGACCTGTTCGCTCGCGGCGGCCGGATCCGGGCCGACGGACGGATGGTCCACGACATGTACACCTATCGCGTCAAGACGCCGGAAGAATCGAAATACGACTGGGATTTCTACACGCTGCTGGGAACGATCCCGGCATCCGAGGCCTTCCTGCCGCTCGCCCAGTCCAAGTGCCCGCTCGTCAAGAACTGACGCGCGACGAAACACACCTCCGAAAGCCTTTCTCCCGAAGACTTGAGCCAGGGTCCGGATCGCTCCGGCCCTGGCTTTTTTGTCGCGCTTGACAAACTCGACCACACGTCATTTCATCATATCATCTGATGTTTAGGGTGAACCGGCGCGCGGTCCACGGCAGGCGAGAACCGAGGACCCCGGATCAAAACCGGGGCACACGATCCCGGAGAACGAGCCTTCGTTTTACGGGTGCACCGGTCGGCAGAGCGGCGCTCGCGCCTCCGGTCCGCAGCAACGCAAAGGGGTGGGGGAAATATGCTCAACGCAAACCATGGTTTCAGCTCGGCCTCACGGCCGGCGGCGGCTATTGCTTTCGATCCCTGGGAATCGATCCGCGGCGTCGACGATATTCCGCGCCCGCTGGTGGGTCGCCACACGGTGTTGCCGCAAGGCGCCGTCGTGCCGGCGCATGCTCACCGAAAGGGGCAATTGCTGTTTGCTTCCGCCGGCGTGCTTTCGGTGCGTACCCGCCGCAACACCTGGACCGTGACCACCAATCGCGGCGTATGGCTGCCGCCCGGCCAGGAGCACGAGGTCAAGTCCTCGAGCAATGTGCATCTGAGAAGCCTGTTCATCGATCCCGAGCACGGCGACGTCCCGGACCGCTCGGTCACGATCGATATTTCCGACCTGCTGCGCGAACTCATCTTTCGCGTCATCGCAATGTCCGATCTCTACGCGGAAGACAGCCCCGACGAACGGCTGGCGGAAGTCCTGCTGGAGCAGCTTTTCCTGCGGAAAGCGCCCGCCCCGCGGCTTCCGTTACCCCGCGATCCCCGACTGTTGCGCGTCACCGAAGCCCTGTTCGCCAATCCTACGGACAAGCGGTCGCTCGCGGATTTCTCGAAATCGGTCGGCGCCAGCGCTCGCACGCTGACCCGGCTGTTCCAGGAAGAGACCAGGATGCCGTTCCGCCAATGGCGGCTTCAGCTCAGGCTGCTGGAAGGGCTGGCGCGGCTGATGGAAGACCAGCAGGTCAAGACGGTGGCGCTGGATCTGAGATACAACAGCTCCAGCGCGTTCGTGTCCGCCTTCCGGAAACATTTCGGCATGTCGCCAAAGCGCTATCTCGAGCTGTCGCGCTAGCTCCGCGGACGCCCGCGCGTTCGGACCGGGGTCATCCCAGCTTTAATGCCGCCAGTTCACCTTTCGCATGCCTCGGGCGCCCCGCGCCCGAGGCATTTCGTCATCCTAACAGTCCGCCGTCGTTCGCTTCACTCCCGCAGCCGAGGCGCGGTTGCGGACGAGGTGGTCGGCAAGCCTCACCGCCATCGCGCCGATCGTCGACGTCGGATTGACGCCGGCGCTGGTCGGCATGGAGCTGCCGTCGCAGATGAAGAGGTTCGGGATGTCCCAGGAGCGGTGAAACTTGTTGACGACGGAGGATCGCGGATCGTTGCCCATCCGCGCGGTGCCGAGCAGGTGATAGCCCGGCGGTTGTTCGAGCACGCCCGAATTGCTGGTCTGCGCGGCGCCGGCGGCACGCAGCACGTCCTCGGCCCGCGCGATGCCGAACCTGACGAGGTCGCGGTCCTGATCATGCATGCGATAGCTGATCTTAGGCGCCGGCAGGCCCGACCCGTCCTTCAGAACCGGATCGAGCGTCACGGTGTTGCGCTCGAGCGGGAGATCCTCGCCCATCACGATGAACCAGGCGTGATGGTTGAACATCCGCTTGAATTCCTCGTGGTGCCGCCCGCCCCAGGCGATCGGCAGGAACGTGGCATAGCCGGTGGCGGCGTAGCCGGCACCCGGCGCCCGTACCAGGAGCAGGGAGAAGCCGTTGACGAACCCTCTTTCGACGTCGGTCTCGTAGAATTCCTGACTGTAGAGCGGCGCACCGCGGGCGCCCTTGAAGCTTTCCATCGGCTCGTCGAAGATTCCCTCGACAAAGGCCTGCGGATGGAACATCAGGTTCTTGCCGACCATGCCGCTCGAATTGGCGATGCCTTCGCGGTTCGCCCCCTCGCTCGACATCAGAAGCAGGCGCGGCGTACCGATGCCGTTGCCGGCGACGATGACGACGCGGGCATTCTGTTGATGGCGCTGGCCGGTGATCAGGTCGATATAGACGGCTCCCGCGGCGCGTCCGTCCTTCACGACGATGCGCTCGACCCGGCACCAGGTGCGCAGCGACGCGCCGTTGCGAACCGCACGCGGCCAGTAGCTCGTCATGCTGGTCGAAACCGAGCCTCGCGGACATCCGAGCACGCACTGGCCGCAATGGTTGCAGGGCAGCCGGTCGTCATGCTCCTGCGTGACAATGGCATTGTCGAGCGGCCACCAGTGCCAGCCGAGCCTTTCGAAACCGCCGGCAATGGTCTTGCCGAACTTGCCGAGCGGAATATGCGGCAGCACCCTTGAAGCCTTCGGCGGCTGGGCGGGATCTCCGGGCAGGCCTGCGATCCCCATCTCGTCGTCGTTGATCGCAAAGAAGGGCTCGAGATCCTCGTAGCTGATCGGCCAGTCCGGCGCGAGCCCGTGCTCGGTTCCCTTGCGGAAATCGACAGGCTTCAGCCGCGGCCAATGCGCCGAATAACGCAGCGCGCTGCCGCCGACGCCGCTGACCATGCGGATGGTGCTCTTCTCCTCGCCGGCCACGGGATAGTCTTCGGCCCATGCGCGCACGTTCGGTTGCGGGCTGTGGTCGCGCGTCTTGTCGAGCTCCCAGGTTTCCGCCATGTGGGGCAGCTCCATCGGGTGCATTTCGCGCCCCTGCTCGAGACACACGACACTGATGCCGTGATCGCTCAGCCGCTTGGCCAGCGCCCCGCCGGCCATTCCGGCGCCGATGATGAGGACGTCGACCTCGTCGCTCGCTTCCCTGTTTCCACCCAGCATGATGCATTCCTTCGAAATCTGATGATGAGAGCCCGGCGCGTTCAGCCGATCTGCGAATAGTCGCGGTGCGCGAGCCGGGACATGTCGACGCGCTTCACGTCGGTGGTCGGCGTATAGCGGCCGCGCCGGCTCGGCTTGACGTCAGGCTCGGGCGGCATGTGGTAGCCGCGAGGCTGCGGCGGGCTGATGTAGTCGCATTCGCACTCAGACTGGATCGCGCGAACGACCTCGGGGCGGCTGTAATAGCCGAGATAGACAAAGTCGATCAGCACGCGAAATTCCTTCGCGGCGGCGCGTTGATGATGCTCCAGGAACTGCACCGGCGGCCGTCCGCTCTCGCGAAAGGCGCTCACGACGTTCCGCAAGGCAGCGATGTCGGCATCCCGGCCGCAGTGCTCGCGGATGAAACGCCCGAGATCGGTCGCAGAGGGTTGCGGCCAGGCGCCGTTGCCGGGGATCATGGCATCCGCCAGGCACAGGATGAAATCGATCTCGTCCGATGTAATTCGCGGTGTCGACATCGCAGCCCTCATTGTCCCGTCGAGATCCAGACGCTCTTGGTCTGGAGATAGTCGTTCAACGCATCGTGGCCGTTTTCCCGGCCAATGCCGCTGCTCTTGTAGCCGCCGGCCGGGCTGCCCGGATCGAACCCGCGATAGGTGTTCACCCAGACGGTGCCGGCCTTCACCTGCTCACTGACGCGCAAGGCGCGCCGCAAGTCCTGTGTCCAGACGCCCGCCGCAAGCCCGTACGAGGTCGAATTGGCAAGCTCGATCGCCTCCGACTCGGTCTCGAAGCGAATGACCGCCAGCACTGGACCGAACACCTCCTCCTGCGCGATCCGCATCGAGGCCGTGACGTCGGTGAAAACCGTTGGCTGGACGAAATAGCCCGGTCGATCCGACGCCACGCCGCCGCCGAGCACGCGGTGGGCGCCCTCGCCTTCGGCGATGCGGATGTAGTCGAGCGCCTTCCTGAATTGCGGCTCGTTCGCGAGCGGGGCGACCTCGGTCGCCTGGTCCATGGGATCGCCGAACGACTTGCCGCCGGCCTTTTCCAGGAAAGCCGCCATGAAGCGGTCGTAGACCGACGACTGCAGCAGGAGGCGCGAGCCGGCGACGCAGCTCTGCCCGTTCGAGGTGAAAATTCCGAGCATGACGCCGGAAACGGCTTCCTCGAGCGGCGCGTCGTCGAACACGATCTGCGGCGACTTGCCGCCGAGCTCCAGCACGACCCGCTTGAGCTTGGCGCCTGCGGCCTCCGCCACTCTTCTCCCGACGGCTTCCGAGCCGGTAAAGCTCACCATCGCCACGTCAGGATCATCGACCAGGGCCTGACCGACCTCGGGCCCGACGCCGGTCACGACGTTGACCACGCCCTTCGGGAAGCCGGCCTGCTCGACCAGCCTTGCGAATTCGAGCGTCGAGGTCGAGGCGTATTCCGACGGCTTGATGACGATGGTGTTGCCCGCCGCAAGCGCGGGCCCGAGCTTCCAGGCCAGAAGCCACAGCGGCGAATTCCAGGGAATGATCGCGGCAACCACGCCGAGCGGCTCGGAGCGGGTGAAGTTCAGCACATTCGGCTTGTCGACCGGGATCACGCTGCCGCCGACCTTGTCGGCAAGGCCGGCGAAATAGCGCAGCCAAGACGGCACCAGCCCGATCGCACCTGCGCTTTCAGCATAGCGCTTGCCGTTGTCGCGCGTTTCGAGCTCTGCGAGTGTGGCGACGTTGGCGGCGGTGAGATCGGCGAGCGCATAGAGCAGCCGCCCGCGCTGCGTGGCGGTGAGCTTCGACCACGCCGGATCGGCGAATGCCCGCTTCGCCGCGGCGACGGCAGCGACCGCATCCCTGGCATTGCCGCGCGGAATTTCGGCCCAGGCCTGCGCCGTTCCCGGGTAGATGCAGGGGTGCCAGCCGCCGGAGTCCGATTCGACGAACGCGCCGTCGATGAATTGCAGGAATCTTTTGAGCGGCGGTGCGCTTGGCGCAGGTTTCGACATCTCGTTTCTCCGGATACATGCGAGCCAGGGCGGCGGCGCGTCGCAGCGGCCGCGCCCTTTTGTTATGTCGAGCGATCGAACGATCGTCAGCTCATTGGGATATCGCGAAGGCGCCAATTCGTTTGGCAGACTATCCGTGCTGTTCCGGGCCGGCGCTTCCGGGCCCGACCGCTACGTCGTCGCGGCCAATAAAATCCTGGATGAACTGGAAGGCGACGCGGCCCGAACGCGAACCGCGCGCCGCCGCCCATTGCAGCGCCTCGACCAAAAGCTGGTCGCGATCGACAGTGCAGCGGTAGAACGCGGCGTAGCGATGAACCATATCGAGATAGGCATCCTGGCTGCCGGCATGGAAGCCGAGCCAGAGCCCGAACCGGTCGGACAACGAAACCTTCTCCTCGACCGCCTCCGACGGATTGATGGCGCTCGACCGTTCGTTCTCGATCATGTCGCGCGACAGCAGGTGACGCCGGTTCGAGGTCGCGTAGAAGATCACATTCTCCGGTCGGCCCTCGAGCCCGCCATCGAGCACCGCCTTGAGCGACTTGTACGCTGCTTCATCCGCCTCGAACGACAGATCGTCCGAGAACACGATGAAGCGCGTGTCGAGGCGCCGCAGGCAGGCCAGCATCGGAACGAGACTCGGCAGATCGTCGCGCTGGATCTCGATCAGGACGATTCGGCCCGGATGCTCGGCCTCGACGCGGGCGAACACGCCCTTGACGAGCGAGCTCTTGCCGGTGCCCCGGGCACCCCACAGCAGCACGTTGTTCGCCGCACGGCCGGTCGCGAACATCCGCGTATTCCTGAGCAACGCCTCCTTCTGCGAATCGACGCCGCAGAGCAGGTCCAGATCGACTGCATTGATCCGCTGCACGGGCGCGAAGCCGCGCGCCCCCGCCTTCCACAGGAAGGCCGTCGCTTCCGAGAAGTCGGGCGCCGCTGGCGGCGGCGGCGCGATGCGCTCCAATGTCTGCGCGATGCGTCGCAACTCGACGACGAGCTGCTCCATCAGGTCCTGCGATGTCGGTGATTCAACGGGGGTTCGTGTCAGCATGGCTTCTCGACGGCGCGCGCGCCCTTTGCGGATGAGCTCTAGGGATGAGCCGGACACCCTACTGCCGATGCGGCAGTGATGCTGAGTCGGTCGATGTCGATCTTGCGCCAAAGCACAGCGCGCAAGCGCCCGTCACCTCGACGGGCGGACGGTCCGACCGGATCGCGGCGAAGGCTGCGCCTCGAACGGGTTCCTGGTGAGAAGCCAGACCGCCTGCGCGCGGTCAGGATCGCGGTCGCGGATCGCGGCGTAGAGATTGTCGTGGATGTCGAGCACGGCCTGGAGGCGGAGCTGGCTGTTTTCCAGCGCGTCTCCGATACTGTCCTTCAGCACGCGCCGGAACGATCCGTAGAGCTCGGCCAGCAGGCGGTTCTTGCCGGCCGCGGCGACCGCGACGTGAAAGTCATAGTCATGATCGAGGAAAGCGGCAAAATCCTTGCGCCCGACATCGTCCTTGCACGCCCTGATCAGCTTCGCGATCTTCTTCAGATCGGTCTCGCTGCGGTTGAGCGACGCCAGCCGCGCGACCGCCGTCTCGAAGGTTCTGCGGACCTCGAAGACCTCGACCACGTCCGACCGCTTCAGCGTGGCGGCGAAGCTTTCGATCTCGCCGGCATGCGCCTTGATGTAGGTGCCGTCACCGGGACGAACCTCGAGGATGCCGGCATAGACCAGCGCCTTCACCGCCTCCCTGATCGTCGATCGCCCGACCTTGAAAAGCTCCATGAGCTGCGGCTCGGTCGGCAGCTTGCTTCCGACCGGCAATTCATTGTGCTCGAGCCACTGGCGAAGCTGCTCCAAGACCTGATCCGCGAGCTTTCGCGACTGAACGGGGGCCAGGGAATTAATTGGAGGCATGCGCTCCGATACCATGAAGGAAATGACCGGACAAGGATGCGGCGCGGCGCGCGGCTGATCCGTTGCGCCTGACGACATCGCGCATGCATCGCACGGCCGGAGGCCGCCGCTTCGTCCGCCGCCGATCGCCGCGCAGGCCGGCGGCGCGACGGGAAAAGCGCTTGCGATTTTCTGCCAAACGATGCGATCCGCGACTCCGCTTGCAGCGCGCCGGCGGCATGACCGCTATGGTCCGCGAACAGCCAGACCAAACAGCCGGCGCCATCGACGAACCGGGCACCGACTGCATTGATCAGATCATCTGATGTCTTAAGGAGCCATCACCGTGTCAAAGACTGTCATCGTTGTCGGAACCGGAAATGCCGCCGCGGCCGCCGCGCTCGCCGCGCGGGAATCGGGCGCGAAGGTCATCATGCTCGACAAGGCCTCGAAGCAGGAACGGGCAGGAAACACCCGCTTCACCTTCGGCCTGATCCGCTTCGCGTTCGACGACCCCAAGGAGATCAAGGAACTGCTCCCCGAGGTGTCAGCCTCCGAGTGGAAGCAAATCACCGTCGAGCCGTATCCGAAAAAGGTGTTCTACGACGCGATCATGAAGACCGGCGACTATCAGCCGGATCCGGACCTCACCGACTGGCTCGTCTCCTCGAGCAAGGACACCATCCTCTGGCTCACCCGGCACGGCATGAAGTGGGAGTTCGCCCAGCTGATGGCAACCGCGATCGGTGGCAACCGCGTCTATAGCGGCGGTCTCGTGCTGCAGTCGAAGGCGATGGGCGAAGGCTGGGTCTCGATGCAGATGAATGCGGTCGAACAGCAGCAGGTCGAAATCCGCTATTCGACGGCCGCGACCGCGCTGCTCACCGACGCGTCCGGCGCGGTGACCGGCGTGCGCGTCCGCGACGCTTCCGGCCGGGTCGAGGAACTGCTCGGCGCCGTGATCCTCGCGGCCGGCGGCTTCCAGGCCAACCCGGAGATGCGGACCCGCTACCTCGGCGCCGAATGGAATGTCATCAAGGTCCGCGGAGCCAGGTTCGACACCGGCGAGATGCTGCAGGAATGCCTGCGCATCGGCGCGCAGACCGCCGGAAACTGGGGCGGCGCGCACGCCACCTGCATCGATCCGTCGTCGCCCGACGTCGGCGAGCTTTCGCGCGCGGAGTTCACCACGCGCACCAGCTTCAGCTATGGCATCAGCGTCAACCGCAACGGCCAGCGCTTCTTCGACGAGGGCTGGGACTGGCCGTCGCAGACCTATGTCCGGATGGGCAAGGCGGTGCTCAAGCAGCCGGACCAGACCGCGTTCCAGATCTTCGATCAAAGCGCGGTGGAGCTGATCGATCCGCAGTACAAGACCCAGCCTTCGATCGTCGCGCAGACGCTGGAGGAACTCGCCGAGAAATGCGGGATCAATGCGGCGGAGCTTGCCAGGACGGTGCGCGAATACAACGCGGCGATCGACACCTCCAAACCGTTCAATCCAAACGTCAAGGATGGTCGCATCACGCGCGGCCTGCCGGTCGCGAAATCGAACTGGGCGAACGCAATCGAGAAGGCCCCCTATGTCGCCTACAAGGTGATCTCGGGCATCACCTTCACCTTCGGCGGCGTCAAGATCGACCGGCACGCGCGCGTGCTCGACTACACAAACCAGCCGGTCCCGGGCCTCTACGCGACCGGCGAAATGACCGGCGGCTTCTTCTACAACAGCTATCCGGCCGGCTCCGGGCTGATGCGCGGCGCCGTCACCGGACGCGCCGCCGGATCGCATGCGGCAAAACTGCTCAATGCTTAGACGCAAGCCGCATTGAACGACAACGCGGCTGGGCGCGCGGAGGGCGCCTAGCCGTCTATCTCGGCTGTCGTTCCAGCTCCGAGAATCCTTGAAACGGGTAAATTCAATCCGTTCTTTATTAGGTCAGGGGCAGCATCATGTGCTGCCACTGACACGAGCCCGCGCACATCTGACTGGCTGGCTGGGGCGGGAGGGATCGAACCTCCGAATGGCGGAATCAAAATCCGCTGCCTTACCGCTTGGCTACGCCCCATCGGCGCGGCGCGGGCCGAAAGGCCCGTCCTTCGCTTCGGCCACGCCGGTCTAGCGGGGGCGTGGCGTCATTTCAACGGGTTTGCCGGGTTTCGTCCCCCGAATAGGCCCGCCCGGCATCCCCACCCCCAATAGGTATATATAAAGTGTGAACATAATGGGTGCCCCCGCCGGACCGGCTGTCAGGAACAGCCCGGACCGGGGCAGCCCACTACCCCCTCGGGAGTTGAGGGATTCCGGGTTTCGTGGGAAGACGGAAAGTCTGTTTCCGCTTGAGGCGAGATGACCGTCATGACCTACCGTGCGCCGATCAATGACATGCTGCTTGCGCTCACCCATGGTGCAGGCCTGAAGGCCGCCGTGGACGCCGGACATTACGGCGACTTCGACGCCGACATCACCGCCGCCGTGCTGGAAGAAGCCGGCAAGTTCGCAAGCGACGTGCTGGCCCCGCTCAACCGCGTCGGCGACGAGCACGGCATCAAGCTCGATGCCGGCAAGGTGACGACCGCACCGGGCTGGCCGGACGCCTACAAGCGCTGGACCGAGGCCGGCTGGAACGCGGTGTCGGGGCCGGAATCTTTCGGCGGCCAGGGCCTGCCGCTTGCGATCAATGCCGCCTGCACCGAGATCTGGAGCGCGTCGAACGTGGCCTTCGGCCTGTGCCCGCTGCTCACGCTCTCGGCAATCGAGGCGCTCGACGCCCATGGCAGCG
The DNA here is from genome assembly GCF_030378205.1 of Bradyrhizobium sp. NP1. Lineage (NCBI taxonomy): Bacteria > Pseudomonadati > Pseudomonadota > Alphaproteobacteria > Hyphomicrobiales > Nitrobacteraceae > Bradyrhizobium > Bradyrhizobium sp. NP1. Next base: position 2,326,796 of record NZ_CP127385.1, on the reverse strand, counting down.
AGGAACTGAAGAAGATCTATCTTGAGAAGCTGGTCTCGGGCGAATGGACCGGCACCATGCAGCTCACCGAACCGCAGGCCGGCTCCGACGTCGGCGCACTGCGCACCCGTGCCGAGCGAGCCAGCGACGGCACCTATCGCATCAAGGGCACCAAGATCTTCATCACCTATGGCGAGCACGACATGACCGACAACATCGTGCATTTCGTGCTCGCGCGGCTGCCCGATGCGCCTGATGGCACCAAGGGCATTTCTCTGTTCTTGATTCCCAAGTTCATGGTCAACGCCGACGGCTCGCTCGGCGCGCGCAACGACATCTATGCGTCCGGCGTCGAGCACAAGCTCGGCATGCACGCCTCGCCGACCTGCACCATGACGATGGGCGATCATGGCGGCGCGATCGGTTATCTGATCGGCGAGGAAAACCAGGGCATGCGCTGCATGTTCACGATGATGAACCAGGCGCGGCTCGGTGTCGGCCTCGAAGGCGTCGGCATCGCCGACCGCGCCTATCAGCAGGCGCTGGCTTACGCGCAGGAGCGGCGCCAGGGTCGCGCGGTGGGCAAGAGGGGCGACGGCTCGGATGCGATCATCGCCCATCCCGACGTCAAGCGCATGCTCATGCAGATGCGCGCGATGACGGCCGCCGCGCGCTCGATCTGCTACGCCACCGCGGTCGCGCTCGACGTCGCCGTGCGCGCCACGGACGCCAAGGTGCGCAGCGACGCCGCCGCGCGCGGCGCGCTGCTGACCCCGATCGCCAAGGCCTTCTCCACCGACATCGGCAACGAGGTCGCCTATCTCGGCGTGCAGATTCATGGCGGCATGGGCTTCATCGAGGAGACCGGCGCCGCACAGCACTACCGCGACGCGCGCATCACCCCGATCTATGAAGGCACCAACGGCATCCAGTCGATCGATCTCGTCACGCGCAAGCTGGCGGTCAATGGCGGCGCCTCGGTGTGGGCGCTGCTGGAAGAGCTGGCCGCGACCGTGAAGCAGGTCGAGGCCTCCAACGATCCCGCCTTCGGCACGACAGGCGCCAAGCTGCGCGACGCGCTTGGCTCGCTGGAGCGCGCCAGCCGCTGGCTGCTCGAGCGCGTCCCGACCGCGCCGAACGACGCGCTCGCGGGCGCCACGCCCTACCTGCGGCTGTTCGGCTCGACGCTCGGCGGCTGCATGCTGGCCGGCGAAGCGCTCGCCGCCAAGGGCAACGGGGTCGGCGAGCCGCAGCGTTACGTCGCGCTTGCGCGCTTCTTCGCCGAGAACGTCGCAGTGCATGCGGCGTCGCTGGAAAAGACGGTGACCGACGGCGCCGACGCCGTCAACGGCGCGGACGCGGTGCTGCTGAGCTAAGCTCGCGTTTTCAGCGCGGCGCCCGACGCCAGACGAAGCGGACGAACAGCAGCACGGGCACAGCGAGCGTCACCCACGAGACGGCGTCCCACGCCCCGTCGCCGACGAGGGCCGCAACCAGACCGACGAGACTGAGCGCGCCGACCGCGAATGGCGCGGCAAAAATCGCGCGCAGCGTCCGATGCGCGGGCCTGATCGCGGTCATGGCGAGACACCGCTTGCTTCGACAACCGATGTGCCGATGATCGCGCGTTCGACGCCGACGCCCGACTTGCGGCGGCGAATCCAGAGATAGAGGCCGGTCGCCAGCACCATGATCGTGACGATGTCGAGCAGCGCCCACAGGATCTTCAACGGCATTCCGCCATAGTCGCCGAAGTGGAGCGGCTGCGAGATAAACAGCGTCGAGACGTACCAGGGCATGTCGCGGCTGTCGGTGAGCGCGCCGGTCTCGGCATCGATCAGCGCGGGCTTGAGCAGCCGCGACGTCAGCGGCGTCTCGCCGCGCAGGAACACGGCAAAATGACTCTTGCTGGAGAAGATCGAGCCGGGAAACGCGACGAAGCTCGGTCGCATTCCCGGCACCGCCGCCGCCGCCGTCCTGACCGCCTGGTCGACGGAGGTGAGCCGCGTCGGCGGCAGCCGGTCACGGTAGGGCGCTGTCATCTCGGCGAGCTGGCCGAACTGCCACATCTTCAACACCAGGTCGGCCCAGGTGTTGATGACGCCGGTGAAGCCGACCACCAGCGTCCACACCACAAGCAGGATGCCAGCGAGGTTGTGAATGTCGAGCCAGCGCACCACGCGCGCGCGCCCCGCACGATAGGTTCCGAATGGAAGTTTCCGCATCGCGGGCGCGTAGACCACGATGCCGGAAATCACGGCAACGCAGAACAGGATGCCCATCAGGCCGAGGAACAGCTTTCCGGGCAACCCTGCGAACATGTCGGTGTGCAGCTTGAGCATGATGTAGGTGAATCGGCCGGTGACGTCGGGCGCGTCGAGATAGAGACCGGTATGCGCGTCCATCCGCACCAGGCGATTCTTGGTCGGATCGGACGTAATCGACGGGCCGACGCTGACCAGCATGGCATTGGGATCGTCACGGTCCCACACTAAAAAGTGCGGGACCTGGCCGGGCGTATTTGCAAGCGCGTTGGCGAGCAGCCGATCGAGGTCCGCGTAGGCTGTTCCCGCGGGCACCTCCGCCGGCCTGACCTGGTCGTGCAGGAGATCGTCGATCTCGTCATGGAAGATCAGCGGCAGGCCGGTGAGGCACAAGAGCAGCATGAAGGCAGTGCAGATCAGGCTGCTCCATTTATGGACCAGCCCCCAGCGGCGAAGCGATCGGGTCGCGGCGGTCATGGCCAATCCCTAGTTCCAGGCGTATTTCAGCGTGCCGAGCACGGTTCGTCCGTTGCCGAGCCCGCAATAGGCCAGGCCCGTCAGGCAGGAAGCCACATAGAAGTGGTCGGTCAGATTGGTGACGTTGACCTGCGCTTTCCATCCCTTCCATTCGTGCCGCGCATAGGCGAGGTCGTAGCTGATCGACGCATCGATCAGGGTGTAGGACGGGATCACGAAGGTGTTGAAAGTGTCGCCATAGGTTTCGCCGACATAGCGAACCCCCGCGCCCACGCCCAATCCGGCCAGCGTGCCGTCGTACCAGCTATACTTGCCCCATAGCGAGGCCTGGTCGCGCGCAATGTTCATCATGGTCTTGCCGGCATAACCGGCGATGCTGGTGGTGACACGCGGATCGAGATGGCTGTAACCGGCGACGATCTCGAGCTCGCGAGTGAGATTGCCCTTGGCTTCGAATTCGAAACCGCGAACACGCACCGCATCGGTCTGCACGTTGAACAGCGGGTTGAGCGGGCTCGCGGTCAGAACGTCCTGCTGGCGGATATCGAACACCGCGGCGGTCAGCATCAGGTTCGAGCCGTTGGGCTTGAACTTCACGCCGATCTCCGTCCCCTCCCCGGTCGTCGGCTTGAACGAATTACCCGAGGCGTCCGCACCGAGGTTCGGCGTGAACGACGTCGCATGGCTGACGTAAGGCGACAGGCCGACATCGAACAGATAGTTCAGAGCGACCCGCCCGGTCTGTGCGGCATCGTCGCGGGCATAGTCGCCCGCCCGCGGATAGAACGCGCGGCTGGTGAACGCCGTGCTGACCCAGTCCTGACGGCCGCTCATCGTCAACGTCCAGCGATCGAGCTTCACCTGATCCTGCAGATAGAGGCCAGCCTGGCTCTGCTTGTCGTCGCGCAGGATGAACGAAGGCAACGAGGCAAAGGACGGAACGGCCGTGGCATAGACCGGAGCATAGGCATCGATCGGCGCGATCGGCGACGTGCGATAGTCGGTCTTGGCCCATAGATTGAAGTAGTCGAAACCGGCAAGCACCTTGTGCGTCAGCGGCCCGGTCGCGAAATCGGCCTGCAACTGGTTATCCAGCGCGACGTTGCTGGCGTTCGCCTTGACGTAGTTGTAGGTGCGCGCGACCAGCCGGTCGCTGAGCCTGCCTTGGCTGCGGGTCGAGGCAAGGTCGTTGCTGACCTCCATGTAGCGCAGGTTCTGGCGGAACTGCAGGTTGTTGTCGAAGCGGTGCTCGAACGCGTATCCGACCGAGAACTGCTCGAGATTGTAGCCGTCCAGTCCGGGCACGCCGAGATAGCGGCTATAGGGAATCTGACCGTTCGGATTGGGCAGGAACGACACCTGTCCCGGCACGTATTGCTGATATCCCCTGTTGTCGACCTTCTGGTACTGCGACAGCAGCGTGAAGCTGGTGTCGAGCGTCGGACGCCAGGTGAAGCTCGGCGCGATGAAGAGCTTGTTGTCCTGCACGAAGTCGGTCTGCGAATTGCTGTCGCGGCCGAGGCCGACGATGCGGTAGAGAAATTCGCCGTTCTTGTCGACCGGACCGCCGAGGTCGAAGGCGCCCTGGAAGCGATCGAACGAGCCGAACGTCCCAACGATTTCGTTCTGCGGCGTCGCGGTCGGCCGCTTGCTGACCATGTTGAGCAGGCCGCCCGGATCCGACTGGCCATAGAGCCCCGACGATGGCCCCTTCAGCACTTCGAGCCGTTCCAGGCCGTAGGTTTCGATCCGCGGCACGGCAAACGTCGTCGTGTCCGCGGGCAATCGCAGCCCGTCGAGGTAGCGCGGGGCATCGAAGCCTCTCAGCTTGAAGGCGTCGAAGAAGGCGTTGGCGCCAAAGCTCTGCACGGTGACTCCGGGCGTGTAGCGCAACGCTTCCGTGACGTTCTGCGCGCCCTGCGCCTCGACCTGATCCTTCGTCACCACCGAGATCGACTGCGGCGTCTGCAAGATCGGCGTGTCCGTCTTCGTCGCCGTCGCGCTCTGCCCGGCGAGGTAGCCCGTCACCGGACCGTTGGCGCGCTCGACACCATGGCTCGCGCCTGAAGCGGGCGTCGCCTCCGTGCTGCGTGCGGCCGTCGTGACGCGGCGCGCGCCCGCCCGGACGCGAGCCGCGCGCTTCGACGGTTGCGCAGGACGCTTCGCCTGCTCTTGCGGCGCGTCCACCGTCACCGCCGGCAACTGCGCCTGCGCCAATCCTTCGTCGGCGAAGCCGAAGCACAATACGACGAGACCGCTCTGCGCCATGCAGCGTGCGGTCAGTTTCTTCTTGATCATTCCAACGCCCCAATCAGTTCAACGACGGGGCGCGTCCTTATCACGATGAAAGCGACGTTGACCGTCTCGCGCGTTAGAACCTCTCGAAGCAGCGCGTAAACGAAACGGCGTGTTGCGAGCTCGCAACGAAGTGGCGCTTCGATTGCGACGAAGCGCCGCGCAAAGCTGGATGTCCCCCAAGATGATTTCTAAGAGTGAGTCTAAGAGCTCTTCTAAAGTGAGTGCGCGCGGTGCGATGCTGCGCTTCTTCTCGCAACGCTGATTCTCCTTCGCCATCCTTCACGCAGCGGCGATCGGCTCGCGTTACGCAAGCAAGGGGTCTTCAAGCGCACGGTGGCTCGTCATGCGGCGCTGCGGCCGCTCGCAAGAAATCCGCTTCCCGACGTCGTGGAACCTCGGCCCGCTTTGCAAATTGTTGTATCTTGACGGATCAATCGAGAGGGGAACGCCATGATGCCCGCCCGGTCCGTTTTGCCTTTCACGCGCGCGATAACCGCGACATCGTTACTGGCGCTGGCGCTGCTTGCCGCGCCACCCACATCCGCAAGGGCGCAGGATGCCGGCGTCAGCGGCATTCCGCCGGGACCCGCGAATGCCCGTGGGCTCAATGGCTCGGTGAATGATCCTTCCGGCATCGGAAATGCCGGCAGGGTGCCGCCGCTGCCGCAGCCGAACCTGGCCCCGGTGCCGGTGCCGAACGTACCATCGCCCATCGTCACTCACGCGGCCGGGATACCGCTGGGCGAGACGGTCCGGCGCAAGCACTATGTCACGCCGCGCAACAGGCGCGCCTCGGTTCGCCAGGCGGCGCGATACAATGGCAGGGTCGATCACGGCGTTCCGACCATCTGCCGCGGCTGCTGAATTCGGGCCATCGGCTTCGATCCCGCCTCGCGCGCGCAATCTGCGTGCGACGAGGGCGCAAAACTTCGTGAAATCGCTGCATTGCTCCTCTATCCTGCGGGCATGAAGCTTTTTCGTTCACGTACGCTCGCAGCCGCGGCGCTCGCCTTTGCCCTCGGCGCGGCGCCACAAGCCACCACCCAGGAAGACACCACGGTCGATGTTCGGATTCTCGCGATCAACGACTTCCACGGCAATCTGAAGCCGCCGCCCGGCGGCATCCGCATTGCCGATCCCGACGACCGCTCCAAATCCGTCGTCGTGCCGGCGGGCGGTGCCGAGCAGATGGCGACGCTGGTCAAGCAATTGCGCGAGGGCCATCCCAACAGCATCTTCGTCGCAGCCGGGGACCTGATCGGCGCCAGCCCGCTGCTGTCGGCGATGTTTCATGACGAGCCAACGATCGAGTCGCTGTCGATGATGGGACTCGCCGTCGCCTCCGTCGGCAATCACGAGTTCGACGAAGGCAAGGACGAGCTGTTGCGGATGCAGAATGGCGGATGCCACCCGGTCGATCATTGCCAGGGGCCGCATCCCTTTGCCGGGGCAAAATTCCACTACCTGGCGGCTTCCACCGTCGACAAGGCGACCGGCAAGACGATCTTTCCGCCCTACGAGATCAGGGAATTCGACGGCATCCCCGTCGCCTTCATCGGCCTCACGCTGAAGGGCACCCCCGCTATCGTCGCACCGACCGGCGTCGCCGGCCTCGAATTCAAAGGTGAGGCCGAGACCGTGAATGCACTGATTCCGGAGCTCAAGGCACAAGGCGTCGAGGCGATCGTGGTGCTGATCCACGAAGGCGGCTTTCCCGCCGGCGACTACAACGAATGCCCCGGCATTTCCGGGCCCATCGTCGATATCGTCAAGGATCTCGACTCCGCGGTCGACGTCGTCATCAGCGGCCACACCCACCGTGCCTATGTTTGCGACATCGACGGCAGACTCGTCACATCCGGCGACAAGTTCGGCACGCTCGTGACCGCGATCGATCTCAAGCTCGACCGCAAGACGCGCGATGTCGTCGGCGCCAAGGCCAACAATGTCATCGTCCGCAGCAACGTCTATGACAAGGACCCCGAGCAGACGGCGCTGATCGATGCTTACGAAAAGCTCGCGGCCCCGATTGCGAATCGCCGCGCCGGATCGATCGCGCAAACGCTGTCGCGTGCGCCTAACGATACCGGTGAAAGCGCGCTCGGCGACGTCATCGCCGACGCACAGCTTGCCGCCACGTCCGCGGCCGACAAGGGCGGCGCCGTCATCGCCTTGACCAATCCGGGCGGCATCCGCACCGACCTTCTCAAAAAGGACGATGGCGCGGTGAGCTATGCCGACCTGTTCGCCAGTCAGCCGTTCCGCAACCAGCTCGTCACGCTGACCTTGACCGGCGCGCAGATCAAGGATGCGCTAGAGCAGCAATGGCTCGATCCCAATCGGCCGCGGATCCTGCAGGTCTCCAAGGGATTCAGCTATGCCTGGGACAGCAGCAAGCCGCTCGGCCAGCGCGTAATCGCAAACCGCCTGGCGCTGCACGGCAAGCGCATCGACCCGCAAGCCGCCTATCGCGTCACCGTGAACAACTACCTCGCCGTCGGCGGAGACGGCTTCACGGTCTTCACGCAGGGAACGTCGCAACTGTTCGGCGCCTACGACGTCGACGCGCTCTATGCCTATTTCGAGGCAAACAGCCCGGTTGCACCCGGCAAGACCGATCGTATCGCGAAGACGGAGTGAGCTCGCCGATCGCGGCCTTCCCATTTTGGCGGCAAGCCGCTAAAGCGCGTTCAGGTTGAACCATCCCCTGCGCCCCGGATTGATGGGCACGGCCCGGAAAAGCCGTATTCACCTTGCCGGATCATGCTGTAGGATCACATGACGCATGAGCACGTTGCTTCTCACTCACAAGGCCTGCCTCGATCATCTCACCCCGCCCGGCCATCCCGAGCGGCCTGACCGGCTGCGCGCGATTGCCGAAGTGCTGTCGGAAGCGCGCTTCGATCCGCTGGTGCGCCGGGAGGCGCCGGAAGGCAATCTCGATTCCGTCCTGCTCTGCCATAACGAGCATTACGTCGGCGAGCTTCGCCACATCGCCCCCGACAGCGGCATCGTTTACATCGACGGTGATACGTCGATGTCGCCCGGCACCTGGGAAGCCGTCATGCGCGGCGTCGGCGGCGCGATCGCCGCGACCGATGCGGTGATGTCCGGCGCAAACGACAATGCCTTCGTCGCAATCCGCCCGCCCGGCCATCACGCCGAGATCGCGCGGCCGATGGGCTTCTGCTTCTTCGACAATGTGGCGATCGCCGCGCGCCACGCGCAGCGCAAATACGGCATCGCACGCGCCGCGATCGTCGATTTCGACGTCCATCACGGCAACGGGACGCAGGACATCTTCTGGTCCGATGCCAGCGTGATGTATTGCTCGACTCACCAGATGCCGCTGTTTCCCGGCACGGGCGCCAAGGGCGAACGCGGCGAGCACGACACAGTCGTCAACGCGCCGCTCGCCGCGGAAGACGGCAGCGCCCAGTTCCGCTCCGCCTTCGAGAACCTGATCCTGCCGCAATTGCGGAAATTCAGCCCGGAGCTCGTTATCATCTCGGCCGGCTTCGACGCACATTATCGTGACCCGCTGGCGTCGCTGAACCTCAAGGCCGAGGATTTCGGCTGGGTCACACGCAAGCTGATGGATGTCGCCGGGACGAGCGGGGGCGGCCGGGTAGTGTCCGTGCTGGAGGGTGGCTACGACCTTCAGGGCCTGAAGGAGTCGGTTGCCGCCCACGTCACAGCCTTGATGGGCTCCTGACGGAGCGGATTTGACATTCCCTCCGGGCCGGCCGCAAGTTCGTGAAACAGACCAAAAACTCCACTAGAATTTTAGATTTATTGGTAGTTCTTTGATTCTAACGTCGGCAGAAGCGTGCCCGGAAGTGGGGGAGCGAATGTTACAACTGGACCGCGGGCCGGCCGCCACAATACGCCCGCAAACAGCCCTTTGATTCCAGGCCGCCAGAAGAGCAGGAACGCAGCATGGCCGAAAGCACCCAGATGGACGTGAAGAAGCTCTCCTTCGAGCGCGCGATCGAGGAACTCGAATCGATCGTCAAGCGGCTCGAGGACGGCAAGGTGCCGCTTGAGGAATCGGTCACGATCTACGAACGCGGCGAGGCGCTGAAGCGGCGCTGCGAGGAACTGCTGCGCCAGGCCGAAGCGCGGGTCGACAAGATCACGACCGATGCGCGCGGCGAAGTCTCCGGGACGGAGCCGCTCGATGTTCAATAGATTCGGCGGGATTCACCCTTCTCCAGGTCAAGGGCTCGGATAAGCGCTATTCGCAAACGCATGGCTTGTCTGGGGCGGAAGGTCCATTTCGCGAACCGCGCCGGGAACCTGCCCGTGGACGCGCCCTTTTTGCGCCCAAATAATCCGTAAAAGCCACATTTCGCGCTTTCGGTTTGGTTATTTGGTGGGCGAACTTGGAACTTCCCCCTCCTCCAGCGATTGACGCCGACGCGGCCGCGCAGCCTTCGGGGCGCCCTGAGCGCTCAGCGGGTTGGCTTTGGCCGTTGCTTTGTTGTAATGCTTGGGGGTCTGTGGTCTTTTGCTGGCGATCTGATGGCGCCGTTCGCCGACGATAACTGCCTCAAATACCTACCGAAATAGCCAAGACGGGTGAAGCTACTGAACGTGATGTAGATCACACAGGCCGATCGGGAGCGTCCGTAGGCTTCCAAATCGGGCTTCGGCTCGCGAAGCGGTTTTTGGAAGCCCAGGGTGCTCGCTGCGCTGATACCGTGCAAACCATCACACGTCGGATCCCGTTTCCGACATGCAAAATTGGAATGTCGCTGTGACCGTATTTAGCAAAACGCCGCTTCTCGACACCATCCATACACCAGACGATCTGCGCCGCCTCAAGGTGGAACAGCTGCAGCAGGTTGCCGACGAGCTGCGTCAGGAAACGATCGATGCCGTCTCGGTGACGGGCGGCCATTTTGGCGCCGGCCTCGGCGTGGTCGAACTGACGACCGCGATCCATTACACCTTCGACACTCCGCGCGACCGGCTGATCTGGGACGTCGGCCACCAGGCCTACCCGCACAAGATCCTGACCGGGCGGCGGGACCGCATCCGCACGCTGCGCACCGGCGGCGGCCTGTCCGGTTTCACCAAGCGCTCCGAGAGCGACTACGATCCGTTCGGCGCCGCGCACTCCTCGACCTCGATCTCGGCCGGCCTTGGCATGGCGGTGGCCCGCGACCTCTCCGGCGGCAAGAACAACGTGATCGCCGTGATCGGCGACGGCGCGATGTCGGCCGGCATGGCCTATGAGGCCATGAACAATGCCGGCGCGATGAATTCCCGCCTGATCGTCATCCTCAACGACAACGACATGTCGATCGCGCCCCCGGTCGGCGCGATGTCGGCCTACCTGTCCAGGCTTTACTCGGGCAAGACCTATCGCACGCTGCGCGAGGCCGCCAAGCAGATCAACAAGCGTCTGCCCAAGGTGCTGGCCAACCGCGCCAACCGTGTCGAGGAATACTCCCGCGGCTTCATGATGGACGGCGGCACGCTGTTCGAGGAACTCGGCTTCTATTATGTCGGCCCGATCGACGGCCATAACCTCGATCATCTGCTGCCGGTTCTGAAGAACGTCCGCGACATGGAGACCGGGCCGATCCTGGTCCACGTCGTCACCCAGAAAGGCAAGGGTTATCCGCCGGCCGAAGCCTCCGCCGACAAGTACCACGCGGTGGTCAAGTTCGACGTCGCGACCGGCGCCCAGGCCAAGGCCAAGCCGAACGCGCCCGCCTATCAGAACGTGTTCGGCCAGAGCCTGGTCAAGGAAGCGGAGAAGGACGAGAAAATCGTCGGCATCACCGCGGCGATGCCGTCCGGCACCGGCATCGACATCTTCAACAAGGCGTTTCCGAAGCGCACCTTCGACGTCGGCATCGCCGAGCAGCATGCGGTGACGTTCGCCGCCGGCCTTGCCACTGAAGGCTACAAGCCGTTCTGCGCCATCTACTCGACCTTCCTGCAGCGGGGCTACGACCAGGTCGTGCACGACGTGGCGATCCAGAGCCTGCCGGTGCGCTTCGCCATCGACCGCGCCGGTCTGGTCGGCGCCGACGGCGCCACCCATGCCGGCTCCTTCGACAACGCCTATCTCGGCTGCCTGCCCAATTTCGTGATCATGGCGGCCTCGGACGAGGCGGAACTCGTGCACATGGTCGCGACCCAGGTTGCGATCAACGACCGCCCGAGCGCGCTGCGCTATCCGCGCGGCGAAGGCCGCGGCATCGAGATGCCGGAGGTCGGCATCCCCCTCGAGATCGGCAAGGGCCGCATCATCCGCCAGGGCAGCAAGATCGCGCTGTTCTCGTTCGGCACCCGGCTCGCCGAGTGCGAGAAGGCGGCCGACGAGCTCGCCGCCCACGGGCTCTCCACCACGATCGCGGATGCGCGCTTCATGAAGCCGCTCGACGTTGACCTTCTGCTCAAGCTCGCGCGCGAGCACGAGATCCTGATCACCGTCGAGGAAGGCTCGGTCGGCGGCTTCGGTTCGCATGTGCTGCAGACCCTGACCGATAACGGCGTGCTCGACAGCGGCGCGGTGCGGGTGCGTTCGATGATCCTGCCCGACGTGTTCCTCGACCACGACACGCCGGCCGCGATGTATGCGCGCGCAGGGCTCGACGCCAAGAGCATCGTCGCCAAGGTGTTCGAGGCGCTCGGCAAGGACGTCAAGACCGAGACCGTCAAGCTCGCCTGAGCCGTCTTCCGTTCGGCTTCCATGAAAATCTATCTGGCAGGTCCCGAGGTGTTCCTGCCGGATGCGGTGGAGATGGGCCGGCGCAAGGCCGAAATCTGCGCCCTTCACGGCCTTTCCGGGCTCTATCCGCTCGACAATGTCGTCGATCGCGCGGCGCCAGACGCGTCTTTGCAGATCTTCCGGGCGAACGAGCGCATGATGGACGAGGCTTCCGCCATCGTCGCCAACCTCACGCCGTTTCGCGGACCCGGCGCGGACGCCGGCACCGTCTACGAACTCGGTTACATGGCCGGGCGCGGCAAGCTCTGCCTCGGCTACTCCAACGATCCCTCAGTCTACGCCGATCGGGTGCGGAACTTCACCGCGGTGGAGGGTCGCGACGGCCGGCTGGTCGATTCCGTCGGCCTGACGGTTGAAGATTTCGGCCTCAGCGACAATCTGATGATGATCCACGCGCTCGACGCCTGCGGCTGCCCGCTGGTGACGCCGAGGGTGATGCCTTCGGATCTCTGGCGCGATCTGACCGCGTTTGAAGCCTGCGTGCGCGTGGCGGCACAACGGCTCACCGGACGGCCGACGCCCGGTTGAGCGCAAGGGATTGCGAGCCCAGTCATGAGCCCTCCCCGCAAGCGCGCGGATACGCTTCTGGTCGAGCGCGGCCTGTTCGAGAGCCGGGCGCGGGCGCGCGCCGCGATCGAAGCCGGACTGGTCACGGCGAATGACAGACTGGTGGCAAAGCCGTCGGAGACGATTCCGGCCGACGCCAGCCTGCAGGCGCAGCCCGCTCATCCCTTCGTCTCGCGCGGCGGCGTGAAATTGTTGGGCGCGCTCGAGACCTATCCGATCGAGATCGAGGATCATGTCTGCCTCGACGTCGGCGCCTCCACCGGCGGCTTCACCGACGTGCTGCTCGCCCATGGCGCCGCCATGGTCTTTGCCATCGACGTCGGGCGCGACCAGCTGCATCCGTCGCTTCGCGGCCATCCCAAGGTCGTCTCGATGGAGGAGACCGACATCCGTGCCTTCGAGGGCCGACGCCTGCCGGCGCGGCCCGATGTCGTCGTCATCGACGTCAGCTTCATCTCGCTGAAGGCGGTGCTGCCGGTCGCGCTGTCGCTCGCCGCCGCGCCCATGCACCTGCTGGCGCTGATCAAGCCGCAGTTCGAGGCACAGCGAAAGCACGCCAAGCGCGGCATCATCCGCAACGCGATGGTGCATCAGGAGGTCTGCGACGACATCGTGGCCTTCGCCACCGAGCTCGGCTGCACCGATATCCAGGTGTTCCCGTCCTCGATCAAGGGCGGCGACGGCAATATCGAATTCTTTCTCGGCGCCCGGCGTGGCTGAACTTTTGACCATCGACCATGTCGGCCACCGCGGCGACGGCGTTGCGCTCGCCGGCAGCGAAGCGATCTACGTACCGTACACGCTCGGCGGCGAGACGGTCGCGGTCGAGACTGTCTCCGGCCATCCCGACCGCCGCCGCCTGTTGCAGATCGAGATCGCAAGCCCCGAGCGCGTCGCGCCGTTCTGCCCGCATTTCGGCGTCTGCGGCGGCTGTGCCATCCAGCACTGGAAGCCTGAGCCCTATCATGCCTGGAAACGCAATCTCGTGGTCGAAGCGCTGGCGCAAGCAAAGCTCGACTGCGAGGTGGCGCCGCTGATCGACGCCCATGGCGCCGGAAGACGGCGCATCACCCTGCACGCGCGGATGGGCACGCACGCGGTGCTCAAGGTCGGCTACGCCGCCGCGCAAACCCACGACATCATCCCGATCGACCGCTGCCCGATTCTCGACCCCGCCATGGCCGGCGCGCTTGAAGCCGCCTGGGCCGTCGCCGAGCCCGTGATCGGAACCGGCAAGCCGCTCGATATCCAGGTCACCGCAACGAAGGGCGGCCTCGACATCGACGTGCGCGGCTCCGGCGCGCTGCCGGCTTCGATGGTTACGAAGCTCTCGGCGGTAGCGGAAAAGCACCGGCTGGCGCGCCTGACACGCCATGGCGAGCTGGTGCTGCTGCGCAGGCCGCCCGTAATCACGATGGGCACGGCGCAAGTGACGCTGCCGCCGGGCTCATTCCTGCAGGCGACCACCGCAGGCGAAGAGGCACTCGCGACAGAGGTGCTGACCCTTGCAGGGCGCGCCAAGAGCATCGCCGACTTGTTCTGCGGCGTCGGGCCTTTCGCCCTGCGGCTCGCGTCGCGCGCCAAGATAACGGCCTTCGACAGCGATGCCGGCGCGATCGCCGCGCTCCGGAAGGCGGCCGCGGCAACGACGGGCCTGAAGCCCGTCAAGGCCGAGACGCGCGACCTGTTCCGCCGGCCGCTGGTCGCACCTGAGCTGCGCGACTTCGATGTTGTCGTGTTCGACCCGCCGCGGCAGGGCGCACAGGCGCAAGCCCTGCAGCTCGCCGCGAGCAAGGTCCCGATGGTGATCGCGGTGTCCTGCAATGCCTCGACGTTTGCCCGCGACGCGCGGCTCCTGGTCGACGGCGGCTATCGGCTCGACTGTGTGATGCCGATCGACCAATTCCGTCACACGCCGCATGTGGAACTCGTGGCGCGCTTCGAGCGCGAGCGTTGAACCTGCGCTTGGTGGCGATGACCTACCTGAGTAAAGGACTCGCAAACTCTCAGGAGGCCGTCATGGAAGTCAATACCGACAAACTGAATGCGTTTGTGGGAAAGATGGTCGGCGACCTCGGCGCCGCGATGAATGCGTCACTGATGCTGCTTGGCGACAAGCTCGGCCTCTACAGGACGCTCGCCGCCAAGGGACCGATGAACGCGTCCGAACTTGCCAACGCCACAGGCACCAGCGAACGCTATGTCCGCGAATGGCTCGCCGCGCAAGCCGCGTCGGGCTATGTCGAATATGATGCGAAGTCACAGAAGTTCTCGATGCTGCCCGAACAGGCAATGGCGCTTGCCGATGAAGACAGTCCGGCTTTCCTGGCCGGCGCTGCCAACGTCATCGCGTCGACCTTTCTCGACGAGCCGAAGATTTCGGATGCCTTCAAGAGCGGCAGGGGCGTCGGCTGGAACCGGCGCAGCGAATGCCTGTTCTGCGGCACCGCGCGTTTCTTCCGCACTGGATACAAGCACCACCTCGTGCAGGAATGGCTGCCGGCGCTCGAGGGCGTCGTGGACAAGCTCAAGCGTGGCGCCAAGGTCGCCGATATCGGCTGCGGACATGGCGTGTCGACACAGCTGATGGCGCAGGCGTTTCCGAATTCCCGCTTCTTCGGTTTCGACTATCACGGCGCGTCGATCGAAATTGCACAGCAGTCGGCGAAAGCAGCGGGTCTCGGCGATCGCACGCGCTTCGAGGTGCATACCGCCAAAACCTATCCGGCACAGGGCTACGACCTCGTCTGCTTCTTCGATTGCCTGCACGACATGGGCGATCCGGTCGGCGCACTGAAGCACGTGCGCGAGACCATGGCGCCGGACGGGAACTGCATGCTGGTCGAGCCTTTTGCCAATGACCGCCTGGAGGACAATCTCAATCCGGTCGGCCGCGTCTACTACGCGGCTTCCACCATGATCTGCACGCCGGCATCGCTCGACCAGGAGGTCGGGCTCGCGCTCGGCGCGCAGGCAGGCGAAGCGCGGCTGCGCGAGGTCGCCCGCCAGGCGGGGCTGAACCGCTTCCGGCGCGCCACCGAAACGCCGTTCAACCTCATTCTGGAGGCGCGGATCTAGACCATCCGGCGGGCTCGCGGGCCCGCCGTTTACTGCGATCGCCAGCCCGCCATTCACCCCATCGGCCGCCGCCCGAAAACGTCAGCCTCACGCACATTTTTGTCGTGACGCCGCGATTTTTTGTGACAGAATTGCTACGACGACATGTCAGTTGAGTAACATGCGGAGCGGCCGATGCGTTTGGTGTGGCAGGCGCGGTCAAATCCCCTGGCCTGGTGGTGGGGATTCCTGACCCTGGTAAGTGGCGCCAACATCGCGCTTTGGTTCGCGCTTTATGGCCAATTCCACGGGCTGCCGACCGGCAGCGTTGATGGCACCGACATCGAGCTCATGCTGCTGCTGTGTGCGGCCTATGTGTTTGGCTGCGCCTTCAGGTCGTTTCTGCCGCGCGCCGACGTGCAGCGGATCTGTCTGTTCGACACCTGGCTGTCGAGCGTCCTGGTCGGGCGGTCTGTGGCGACCGTCGCCGAAGTCTGCTTCGCCGCACAATGGGCGATCATCCTCGACCAGCTTGGCAAGATGGCGGGAGCGGACACCACGCTGAACGCCGCGCTGGTGATCGTGCCGTTGATCCTGATCGCGGAATGCTTTTCCTGGTATGCGGTGCTGACCACCAACTATCTCGGCAATGCCATCGAGAATTCGATATGGGCGGTCGCCTTCCTCCTGGTTGGGATCGCCCTTTGCCGCCTGCTCCCCGAATTCCAGGGCCCGGTCCGCTGGGCCATCCTGATCGCGATCGCCGGGGTCGCCGGCTACCTGGCGTTTCTCGTCACCATCGACGTGCCGATGTATTTGAGCCGGTGGCGGGCGGGCCTTGCGGACGGCAGCAAGCTTCTCGGACTGTTCGAAGGTCTGCGCGACGTCAGCACGCGTTGGGTCGTGACACACGACATCGCGCATTGGAAGGGCGAGATTGCCTGGATGTCGCTCTATTTCAGTGCGGCGGTGTGGTCGAGCCTCGCGCTTTGCGCTGCCTATTCGCTGGAGGATCATCTGCCGCGCTATCGCGCGGAGGCTGCCGCCGTTACCGCGCCTTCCATGCCTCGACTCGCGCACAGTCCGTCAGGGGCGCTGAGCCCCAGCCTGTGAGGCGCGCTCGGGCTGCGGCAGACGCGATCGCCCATTTCCACTGACCACGCAGCACGGCTATCATGCCGGGACGAAGCACTCGGCACGTATTCGACATGCAGCACGATGAATTTCTGCGCGGAATCGTCGCCGCGCTCGCGCAGGTGCCCGGCATCGAGGCTATCGTGCTCGGCGGGTCGCGCGCACGAGGCAGCGCAGGCAAGAATTCCGACTACGATATCGGCCTCTATTTTTCGAGCCGACATCCGCTCGATACCGAGCGACTTCTCGCCGAGGCGCGAGGCCTTGCAGACGAGCCGGAGGCGGCCGTGGTCACCCCGGTCGGCGAATGGGGGCCATGGATCGTCGGCGGTGCATGGCTGTCGATCAGCCGTTGCAAGGTCGACCTGCTCTATCGTGAGGTCGAGGCGGTCGCGCGCGTGATCGAAGGCTGCCGGGCCGGCTCCGTCAGCATGGACTATCAGCCGGGACACCCGCATGGTTTCTGTTCGGCAATCTGGGCAGGCGAAGCTGCGCTGTGCCGGCCGCTGCACGATCCGCATGGCGTCGTTGCAGGGCTGAAGGCTATTGCCCTGCCCTATCCCAAAGCGCTGCGCGCGGCGCTGATCCGCCGCTTCCGGTGGGAAGTTTCATTCAGCATCGACAATGCGGAGCTTGCGGCTGCCAGAGGCGAGCAGACCCACGTCGCCGGTTGTGTCTATCGGGCGCTGGCCTGCAGCGCGCAGGTCCTGTTCGCGATCAACGAACGCTACCTCATCAACGAAAAAGGCGCGCTGCAGGAAGCGGCCGGCTTTCACGTGACCATCCCCGACCTGGCGAAACGCGTTGACACGATATGGCGGAGTGTCGGCGAGAAGGATTTCGGCCGTGCCCTTTCCGCCTTGCGCGCGATCGCGCAGGAAGCCGCGGCGCTTTCGCCACGGGACGGTTGATCAGCCGGCGATCGTGGACGCCTTTCCAGGCGGCTATTGCACGACGTCGAGGCGCACGTTTGCCGTGCCCGATTTCACCATTCCCAGCGCCTGCGCCGCGGAATAGGACACATCGACCACGCGACCCGAAACGAACGGACCGCGGTCATTGACGCGCACCGTGACCGAGCGGCCGGTCGTCGTGTTGGTGACGCGCAACTTCGTGCCGAACGGCAAGGTCGGGTGGGCCGCGGTCAATTCCGCTGGATTGAACCTTTCGCCGCTCGCGGTCTGCGTGCCTTCATTGTAGAAACTGGCGACGCCACGCGAGCCAAGTTTCAAGCCGGTGGAATCCCTGTTTGCCGGAGGTTCGTGCCTTCTCACAATCGAGACCCGCTCGCTGCGCGCAAGGCGCGCCTCGCGCTGGCGCTCGATGGCAGCCTGCCGGCTGGCGGTGAACTCGGATTTCCTGCTGACGACGGAAGACTGGGCGCAGGCACCAAGCGACACCGCCGCCAGGACGAAGGCCAGGTATCGGACGATCGTAGAGCGGCTTGCAGCCGCGACAGCACTGATGGACGGCATTCCGATTCGCCTCCACCTCAGCCCCGCTCGCCATGCGCGAGCCAAATGGAGGCAGAACCGTGACCGCACGGATCAGGCCACCTGTCGACCCTGTGATTTCCGATGAGTGTTGCCACAGCGACACAGCCTTGCTGGCTGATCAAGCGCGTGAGCTGCGGCCAGGCAAGGCTGATGGACGCTTATCGATCTGCAACGCGCGACGAACGCGTCAGGCCAGCTTGTTCACTGAAGATGAAGAGCTCGAAGGGCTTGTCGACGGCAATTTCTTCACGGGCACCGACAGGGATTGACGACCGACCTGAAACACGACGCTTCCGCTCTTGCCGTCGTCGGAGGTGATCTGCGCCTTCTGGAACATCACGGTGTTCTTGTACACGGTGCCGGTGCCTTGGTGCGTAACGCCATTCAGCGTGTATCGGACTTGCGCATCCCTTCCATCGATCGACAAGACCGAGAAGCTCGCGCTTTGACCGTTCGCGGCTGAATAACCGGCCCAGCTTCCGACCAGCTTGTTCTGATCGGCGGTCGACGCCTGCTTGTCGAGAACGGCGGTCCATTTCGCGGTCCCTGCGGAGAACTCCATCGCCGCCTTCTGTCCGTTGCGGGTCGCAATCGTGACATTGCCGAAGGTGATCGTGGCGCCGTTGACGTCGGCGAACCCGCGTTCCGTGTGGCCATTGTGGGTATATTCGACCTGGGCCTTGGTCCCCCGGATGTTGACGACCTTGAACTCGACGGGCTGATTGTTCTCTTTTGACGAGCCCTTCCAGTCACCAAGCAAATTGCTTTGGTGATAGACCCGCTCGTTCGCCGGAGATATCTGGCTGCTGCTTTGTATCGTGGTCATCGCAGGCTCAGCTCCAAATGCTGCAGAACCCGGCACGTTCAGGCGCGGAGGATTCGCAGCTATCCAGATAAGCTGCTGTCGAATACGCCCGTTGCCTGGTTAACAGGTGGTTAAAATCGCCTCCGGACGCACGAGGCGAATGGTCGCGGTGCTCAGCGGCCCCAGCGGTCCTGCCAGATCTTTTCGCCAATCAGGCAGGACACCCGCGGCTCCTTGTCCTTCTCTGCGACCGGGACGACGCCACGATCGGGCGACGCGCCCGCCACTTCAAGCAGCAGCTTGGTGCGGATTGCTTCCTTGAACTTGTCACGATCCTTGATCGACACCACGAACGAGCCGGGTCCGCCGATCACGCAGTCCTCGTAGTACCAATCGAGGTTGTCGATATCCATGGTCGAATAGGAGGGCTCCTTGACCATGATCGGCAGGCCATTGATGACGATGCCTTTCGCGAGCGCCGTATCGCGTGCGCCCTCCACCGGCGCGCCATTGTTGTTGGGGCCGTCGCCGGAAATATCGATGACGCGGCGCAGGCCGTGATACGGGTTCTCGTCGAACAGCGGCATCGCGAAATAGATCGCGCCCGAGATCGAGGTCCGTGACGCGCGCCGGATCGGCGTCTTCATGATCTCGTTCGCGACGGCGTCCGCGGTTTCCGGACCGTCGATGACGCGCCAGGGAATGATGATCTTCTGGTCGCTGGAAGCGGCCCATTCGAAATAGGTGATGGCAACCTTGCCGGTCGGCCCCGCCTTCAGCGCCTGCAGGAATTCCTTCGACATGATGGCCTGCGCGTAGCCCTCGCGCTGGATCGCGAGTTCGTCCATGTCCATGGAATAGGAGACGTCGACGGCAAGGATCAGCTCGACGTCAACAGCAGCGGCCTGATCCTTCTCGGCGGCTTGCCTGATGGGAACTGGCGCGGCGTGACCGGCAACATCGCTGGCCAGCAAGCCTGCGAGAAGCACAGCCCCGATCGAGACACACCAGCGCATAGCGGCCCTCCCGATGAACGAGAAGGATCGTGGCACGCAAATGAGGCGGCGCAAAGCAGGAAGAGCATCTGCCCTTCACTTTCGGGTTAACCCAAGCAGGGCGCGCGGCCCGTGCAAGCAGGCGGCGCAAAACTGCCGGTTCCCCATGTTGCCGGCAGGCGATATTCTTGCGCTCGAGCCAACCAAGGTGCCGCCGCAATGATCGACGCCGTCACCAAGCCCAAGACCCGCGTACGCACCAAGGTCGAACGACCGCGGTTGCACAAGGTCATCCTGGTCAATGACGACTTTACGCCGCGCGAATTCGTCGTCAGCGTGCTGAAGGCGGAATTCCGCATGACCGAGGACCAGGCCTACAAGGTCATGATCACCGCGCACCGGCGCGGGGTCTGCGTGGTCGCCGTCTTCACCAAGGACGTCGCCGAGACCAAGGCGACGCGCGCAACCGACGCCGGCCGCGCCAAGGGCTATCCGCTGCTCTTCACGACCGAGCCGGAGGAATAGCGGGCAACGACGTGGCTGCGCTTGACGTTCGCACAAGGAATCGCGGCAAACAGCCAGCGAACGTCAGATCCTCCACTACACCGTCCAGTAGTGTGGATGCGGATAGGATCGCGAGCGGTCGCCCCAGTCGAAGGCATCTTCGTCGAACTCGGACGGGCCGGCTCGCAGATCGTCAAGGGTCAGCTCGGTTTCGAAAGCCTGGCGCCTGGGATCATATCTGAGCGCCCTCCACAGGACCGGATGGTGGTGGTGGCTGCCCAAGAGCCCACCGGTCTTGATCACGGCGTAGGCCACCGTTCCGCTCGCCTTGTCGAGCATCAGTCGCTCGATGATGCCGAGCTTTGTGCCATCGCGCCCAAAGACGCAGACGTGCTCCACGCGATCACTGGGAACGAGGGTATGCATGGCGTCCTCCCTGTTCTCTTGTTCTGAGGACATCATAGCACGAACAAGGGGCGCCGGCATCGTATCCGCGCCCCGCTCGCCGGCAAGGCGGACCGGCTGCGGGCCAAAGAGTCAGCGTCCTGACTAGGCGTCGGCCGAGATTTCCTCCGAAAGCCCGAACACCCGCGCCGCCCGGGAGAATCCTGCGACCGGGAATTCGCCAAGGTCGGCCCAGCGTTCGGCGCAGGCGCCGGCAAAGGCTTCGGAGGCCACGACCGTGCGCTTGAGGCGCCCGGCAATCTTCTCGAGCCGCGCCGCCAGATTCACCGCCGGTCCGATGCAGGTGAAGTCGAGCCGGCTGGAGCCGCCGATATTGCCAAACAGGATGCCGCCAATATGCAGCGCGACGCCGAACCGAAAGCGCTCCGGCTCTTCCGCGCCCGGATATTGCATCGCATCGACATTGGTGCGTGCCTCACGCGCCGCCTCGAGCACGCGGCCGCAGACCTCGCGCAGATTGCTGTCGTCGCGCGCGATCGGGAACACCGCCAGCAGCCCGTCGCCCATGAACTTCAGGATCTCGCCCCCGAACTTGCGGATGACGGGCACCTGGCAGTCGAAATACTGGTTGAGGATGTCGACGACGATCTCGGGCGACAGCCGGTCGGACAGCGCGGTGAAGCCGCGCAGGTCCGACAGCCAGATCGCGGCCTGCATGGTCTCGGCATGGCCGCGCCGGATCTGGCCGGCGAGGATCCGCTCGCCGGCACGGTTGCCGACATAGGTGTCGAGCAGCGAGGCCGCGGTGCGCCGCCACGCGAAGATCTCGCCGATCCGGGCGAACGGACGCACGATCGCGCGCAGCGCTGCCAGTTGCTCGTCGGTGAAACCGTTCGCCTGCTGCGTGGTCCAGCTCGAGGCGTGCAGGCTGCCGTCGGTGAACGACAGTGGCAGCGCGATATAGTCGGTGACGCCTTCGGCGCGCATGTCGTCGAAGAACGGAAAGCGCCTGCTCTCGGGATCATCAAGCCGGTAGCGCACCTCTTGTCCGCTGCCGTAGAGAAGCGACAGCGGGCTGCGCTGCCACTCGGGTTGCTCCCTGATATCGAAATCGGCGGTGTTGACGACAACCTCGGCTCCCCGCCGCCAGACGAAGCTGCGGCCGTAAACGTCAGGATGCAGGGTCCTTACGAAAGCCGCGGCGCGATAGAGCGGAACGCCGGCCGCGACCAGTCGCTCGCAGGTCTCGGTCAGGAGCGCAACCGGGCTGCGCGCCGACGGGGCGCCATCGACCAGCCATTCGGTGAGCTCTCGCAGCTTCGATGCATCCATGACCACCGCATTTGCGGCCCTCCCGGCGACAAGGTCAAGCCGGGCGCGCGAGCGTTGCGATGCAGGAAGCCGTCCGGCTGGCGATCGGATGGCTGCGCCTTTATCCGGCCTTCAGCGCCCGACCTGCCCGCGGTGCCGCAGGAAGTGATCGGCCAGCACGCAGGCCATCATCGCCTCGCCGACGGGGACGGCGCGGATGCCGACGCAAGGGTCGTGGCGGCCCTTGGTCAGAATGTCGGTGTCGCCGCCCTTGCGATCGACGGTGCGGCGCGGGGTGAGGATCGACGACGTCGGCTTCACGGCAAAGCGCGCCACCACCGGCTGGCCGGTCGAGATGCCGCCCAAAACGCCACCGGCATGGTTGGAGAGGAATTTCGCGCCCTGGTTGCCCATGCGCATCTCGTCGGCGTTCTCTTCGCCGGTCAGCTCGGCCGCGGCGAACCCGGAGCCGATCTCGACCCCCTTCACCGCGTTGATGCTCATCATCGCTGCCGCGAGGTCGGCATCGAGCTTGGCATAGATCGGCGCGCCAAGGCCGGCCGGCACGCCCTCCGCCACGATCTCGATCACGGCGCCGATCGAGGAGCCCTTCTTCCTGATGTCGTCGAGATAGGTCTCGAAGAAAGCCGCCTTGTCCTTGTCCGGGCAGAAGAACGGATTCTTGGCGATCTCGTCCCAATCCCATTTCGCCCGATCGATCTTGTGCGGCCCCATCTGTACCAGCGCGCCGCGCACCGTGACTTCGGGCAGGATCCTGCGCGCGATCGCACCGGCCGCGACGCGGCTTGCGGTTTCGCGCGCCGAGGCCCGCCCGCCGCCGCGATAGTCGCGCAGGCCGTATTTGGCCTCATAGGTGAAGTCGGCGTGACCGGGGCGGAACTTGTCCTTGATCTCGGAATAGTCCTTCGAGCGCTGGTCGGTGTTCTCGATCAGAAGCGCGATCGGCGTGCCCGTCGTCACCTGCACGCCGCTTTCGGGATGCGCCATCACGCCCGACAGGATTTTCACCGCATCCGCCTCCTGGCGCTGGGTGGTGTAGCGCGACTGCCCTGGGCGCCGGCGATCGAGGTCGCGCTGGATGTCCTCCGCCGTGAGCGGGATCAAGGGCGGACAGCCGTCGACCACGCAGCCGATCGCAACCCCGTGGCTCTCGCCAAAGGTCGTGACCCGGAACAGATGGCCGAAGGTGTTGTGGGACATGTGCTGCGTTTGCTCGACAGATCTCAGTCAATACTGACTGTGGTAACGCGCGTGGAAGGCGACGACAAGACCCGGTAAGACCCGCAGAATTAGCCTTAACTATATTTGCTCACCCCGCCGTCGCGGAACAGATAGACCGCGCCCTGCTCGATCGGGAGGTCGGCGGCAGAAAGCGGCGTCTCCAGGCCGAGCGCCACCATCAGCGCCCGCGCCGTGCCGCCATGCGCCACGGCCACCGTGTCCGACGTGAGCTCATTGTACCAGTCCGTCACGCGCGCCTGGACCTGCACATAGGTCTCGCCGCCCTGTGGGGCCACTGTCCATTTTTCCGCCTGGCGGCGCGCAAACAGCGCGGGATCGGCGGCCTGCATCTCCGCAAGCGTCGAGCCCTCCCAGATGCCGTAACCGATCTCCCGCAGGCGCGCGTCGAGCGCATAGTCGGCGGGCGGCATTTTCAGCTCGCCGCGCACCAGCTCCATGGTCGCGCGCGCGCGCCCAAGCGGGCTGGCGACAAAGGAAAGCTCGGTCTTGTCGCGGCCATCGCGCGCGAACAGATCAGCGAGGATTTCTCCCGCACGCGCCGCCTGCCGGCGGCCAAGCCTGTTCAATGGAACGTCCTGCACGCCCTGCAGCCTGCCTTCCGCGTTCCACGACGTCTGGCCGTGCCGGATGTAGTAGATGGTCGGCGCGGGCATCTTGGGTCGCAGCTATTCCTTGGCGAGCGAAATGTCCGGCGCGTCCGGGCGCTTCATGCCGACGACGTGATAGCCGGAATCGACGTGATGCACCTCGCCGGTGACGCCGCGCGACAGGTCCGAGAGCAGGTACAGCGCGCTGTCGCCGACCTCCTCGATGGTCACGGTGCGCCGCATCGGCGCGTTGTACTCGTTCCACTTCAGGATATAGCGGAAGTCGCCGATGCCGGACGCCGCAAGCGTCTTGATCGGTCCGGCCGAGATGGCGTTGACGCGGATGTTCTTCTCGCCGAGATCGGCGGCGAGATAGCGCACGCTGGCTTCCAGCGCCGCTTTCGCAACGCCCATCACGTTGTAGTGCGGCATCCATTTCTCGGCGCCATAATAGGTGAGCGTCACGATCGAGCCGCCGTCGGTCATGAGCTTCTCGGCGCGCTGGGCGATCGCGGTCAGCGAATAGCAGCTGATCAGCATGGTCCTGGAAAAGTTGTCGGCGGTGGTCTCGATGTAGCGGCCGTCGAGCTGGTCCTTGTCGGAGAAGGCGATGGCATGAACGACGAAGTCGATCTTGCCCCATTGCGCTTTCACCGCGTCGAACACCGCATCGATGGTCGCGGGATCGGTGACGTCGCAATGCCCGAGCAGGATACCGCCCAGTTCCTTGGCGAGCGGCTCGACCCGCTTCTTCAGCGCATCGCCCTGCCAGGTCAGCGCGATCTCGGCGCCCGCCGCGTGGCAGGCCTTGGCAATGCCCCAGGCGATCGAGCGGTTATTGGCCACGCCGAGGATGACCCCGCGCTTGCCCTGCATCAACGATGAATTCTGCGCCATCGGCTTTCCAATCGAAGCTGGATTTGAGGATTTCAGGTACACCAGCCCTCTACCCCGGTACAGTCCAAATCCGGGCCTGGTTAACGCTGCCGGCGGCAACCTCCGCGGGCCGGAATAGCCGCTCTGCCCGGGTGTTATGTCGAATAGGCGCACATCATGCGATGCTGCGCGCCGCCGAGCTAACCCGAGAATCGAGCGAGCAGATCGAGCTTGAGATGAGCGCGTTTCGTCAGAGTGTCGAAGCCATGATTCCGGCCCTGCGCCGCTACGCCCGCGCGCTCGCCCGCGACCCCGACATCGCCGACGACCTGGTGCAGGACACGCTGGTGCGGGCGCTGCGCTCGGAGCGGCTGTTTCTCGGCGGCGACATCAGGAGCTGGCTCTACACGATCCTGACCAACCTCAACAAGAACCGACGGCGCTCGCTGGCGCGGCGGCCGCAATTCATGCCGCTCCTGGAGAACAATCCCGACGCCAGCGGCACCGAGGCCGAGGGCCGCGACATTTCGCGCGCCCTTTCGACGCTGGTCGAAGAGCAGCGATCGGTGCTTCTGCTGGTGATGCTGGAGGGCCTGAGCTACCGCGAGGTCGCCGACATCCAGGGCGTGCCGATCGGCACCGTAATGTCCCGGCTTGCTCGGGCGCGCGCGCATGTGAAAGCCTCGCTCGAAGGCGAACGGCCGGCGTTGCGGCGGGTGAAATAGGGATGCGGCGGCAGGGATTATTCATGAGCAATTTGCGATGCGGACTTGAGAAGAGACGACGACGATGACCGACAACAAGATCCCCGTGACCGAAGACGAGCTGCACGCTTACGTCGACAACGAGCTGCCGGCCGAACGCCGCGGCGATGTCGAGGCGTGGCTTTCGGCCCATCCTGACGATGCCGAGCGGGTGCAGTCGTGGCGCGCCATGGCGGAGCTGCTGCATGCCCGCTACGACGCGGTCGCCAACGAGCCGGTGCCGCAGCGGCTGGAGCTCGAGCGGCTGGAACGGCAGCCGCGCAAATGGCTCTATGGCGCGATCGCCGCCACGTTTGCCGCCTTCGTCGCCGGCGGCGGCGCCGGCTGGATCGCCCATGGCGCGGCAGCTTCGCCCTCGACCTTCCAGAGCTTTACGCTCGACGCGCTGGATGCGCACCGCCTCTATGTCGTCGAGGTCCGCCATCCCGTCGAGGTGCCCGGCAACGAGCGCGCCCATCTGCAGCTCTGGCTGACCAAGCGCTGCGGCTGGACCGTGCATGCGCCGGAGCTCGATTCGGCCGGGCTGAAGCTGGTCGGCGGCAGGCTTTTGCCGGGGCCGACCGGCCCGGCTTCGTTCCTGATGTATGAGAGCACCTCCGGCGAGCGCTTCACCATCTACTCGGCCAAGGCGGCAACCGAGACGACCCAGATGCGCTACACGCACCAGGACAACAACGGCGCCCTGTTCTGGACCGACCGCGGCGTCGGCTATGTGGTGAGCGGCAGCACCGACCGCGACCGGCTCGCCCAGGTGGCGCGGCTGGTCTACGACCAGGCGGAAAAAGCCGGCGGCTGACGGCCGGCCCAAACTGAGTTCTTGCGGGATTTGGCAGCCGCCCCGCGCCGGCGGGAAGGATGCACGCTGCGCGCGAATCGGGCGCCAGTGCGCCGGTGTCCCAATTCGGACATTGAAAATCTGGAATCAAGTCATGGGTGCGTCTCATTATCGCACCGCTTGATCACGAGAAAATGAGAAGCGTTCGATCCGCCGATCGACGCAAGCGGCCTCGATTGGGGTTTGGTACCGCGCTGGTCCCCCTTTCGAGGCCGCACCTTTTTTTGCAAAATCAGCCTTCGTTAACGCTTCTGCGGTCAGCCGAGAGCGCTGCGCGGATTGTAGGGGTGTGCGTCCCGCCACTTTTGCATCAACGCCTCGAGCTCGGCATCGTTCCCGTCGGGCAGCATGATCCGCGTGGTGACGAAGAGATCGCCCGCACCGCCGCCCGATTGCGGCAGGCCCTTGCCCTTCAGCCGGAAAGTCCGACCGCTCGAGGTGTTCCTCGGGATCGAGAGCTCCACGGCGTTGCCTAGCGTCGGCACCCGCACCTTGCCGCCGAGCACCGCCTCGTAGAGCGTAATCGGCAGGTCCAGCCTCAGATCGCTGCCCTCGACCTTGAAGTAGGGGTGCGGGGCGATGTTGATGGTGATCAGGAGGTCGCCGGGCGGGTGACCGGGTGCGGTCTCGCCCTGCCCCTTCAGCCGGATCTGCTGGCCGGCGACGACGCCGGCCGGAATCTTGACGTTGAGCTCCTTGCCGTTCGGCAGCCGGATACGCTTCTCGCCACCCCGCGCCGCCTCCTCCAGCGACACGGTCATGGCGACCGAGAGGTCGAGGTCGAGCCCGACACCGCCCGTGTCGAATTCAAACGGACTGGAGCGTCCGCCCCGGGCGCCCGCACCACGTGCGGCCCCGCCGAACATGCTGTTGAGGATGTCCTCGAAGGCGGCGCCGCCGCCCGCGCCTTCCGGCCCACCGCCGGTGCGGAAATTGTAGCTGCGGAAGCCGCCGGCCCCGCCGGCACGCGGATCGCCGCCCGGAAAGCCCTGGAAACGGGGCTTGCCTTCGGCGTCGATCTCGCCGCGGTCGAACTGCTTGCGCTTGTCCTCGTCGCCGAGGATCTCGTTCGCCGAGTTGATCTCGGAAAACCGCGCGGCCGCCTTCGGATCGTTCTTGTTGCTGTCGGGGTGATGCTTCTTGGCGAGCTTGCGATAGGCGCTCTTGATCGTGGCAGCGGTGGCGCTCCGCGGCACCCCCAAGACCTCATAGGGGTCGCGCATCCCTCACGTCTCCTTCACGGGAAAAATCGAGAATCGAGCTTAGGGCATTTTGCCCTATCCTGGTGGTCCGATTCCAACATTCGCATTCCCGTTTCGGCATCCATGCTTGCGAATGTTGGAATCAAAGAACCACCAGCAAATATATGTTTCCAGTGGGGTTTGGATCTGGCATTCGCCCCAGGAACTCGCGCCCTCCCGGGTGGCGAATGTCAAATCCACTCCACTGCCCTCATCTGGGGACTCCGTGGCATTTCTGCAACGGGCGGACGGCCCCGGACGGACAGATGCCGACCGGTTCAACCCTTTTGCCAGGGTTTCAGCGTATGGATTTCCCAGCGGCCCTGCTCGCTCCTGCAGGCGGCGCCCTGCAGCCAGCTTTCGGTGGTGCCATTGACGTAGCTTGCGAGGAAATCCCGGCAGGTCCGGCCGTCATCGGCGGCATAGGACTGCGCAAGCGGCGTCACCGAGCCGCGGGCCCCGGTCTCCGGATTCTGCCAGGGCTGGCTGGAATCCTTGGTCCCCTTGGTCAGCACGTCGGAGGCCGCGGTACGGGCAAAGGCGAGGTCGCTCTCGGTCGGGCTCGGCGGCGGCTTGGCCGGTCCGACCGCCCCGGTCACGTCCTTGTCCGATGCGCTGGCGAACGGACCGCCGTCGCCGCGGGAAAAGCTGCAGCCGGAGACGCCAACACCGATTAGAATCACTGCAGCCGCCGCGCCGGCCGGGCGGATCGCCAATAGGCCAAGCCGCTGCCATGCCCTATATAGGGTGAGCCGATCGTCGGACGGCTGCTCGTGTTGGGCAGCGGGCAAGTGCAACGCGGAACTCCAGCAATGACGGACACGACCTCCATCAAACACCCGACACCGTTAACATCGGGTGATTTCACCGAGGCCGGGGAACCGTTTGCCCTGTTCGCCGAATGGTTTGCCGAGGCCTGCAAGGCCGAGCCGAACGATCCCAACGCCATGGCGCTCGCCACCGTCGACGCCGATGGCCTGCCCGACCTGCGCATGGTTCTGATGAAGGGCTATGACGCCGACGGCTTTGTCTTCTACAGCCACACCGCCAGCCAAAAGGGCCGCGAGCTCGCCGCAAATCCCAAGGCCGCCCTGCTTTTTCACTGGAAGTCGCTGCGCCGCCAGGTGCGCATCCGCGGGCCGGTGACCCCGGTCACCGACGCCGAGGCCGACGCCTATTTCGCCACCCGCCCGAAGCAGGCGCAGATCGGCGCCTGGGCCTCGAAGCAGTCGCAGGCGCTCGAGAGCCGCTTCGCCTTCGAGCAGGCGATCGCCAAGGTGGCGGCCAAATACATCGTCAGCGAGGTGCCGCGGCCGCCGGGCTGGAGCGGCTGGCGGATCACGCCGCTGCGCTTCGAGTTCTGGCACGACCGCCCGTTCCGCCTGCACGACCGCATCGAATTCGCTCGCTCCGCGGCCGGGCAGGCCTGGACCAAGACGCGGCTTTATCCGTGACGCCGGGAGAATTCTGACCGCATGCCCAGTTCATCCAACGCGCCGCGGCGGACGCTGCTTCTGACCGGAGCCAGCCGCGGTATCGGCCATGCCACGGTGATCCGCTTCTCCTCGGCCGGCTGGCGCGTGCTCACCTGCTCGCGCCATCCCTTCCCCGAGGAGTGCCCGTGGGGCGCGGGGCCCGAGGACCACATCCAGGTCGACCTCGCCGACCACGACGACACCACGCGCGCGATCGCCGAGATCAGGAAGCGGCTCGACGGCGGCGAACTGCACGCCCTGGTCAACAACGCCGCGATCTCGCCCAAGGGCGAAGGCGGCAAGCGCCTCGGCACCATGGACACCGACCTCGACACCTGGACGCATGTGTTTCACGTCAACTTCTTTGCGCCGATCATGATGGCGCGCGGGCTGATCGAGGAGCTGAAGAAGGTGAAGGGAAGCGTCGTCAACGTGACCTCGATCGCGGGCTCGCGCGTGCATCCCTTTGCCGGTGCGGCCTACGCGACCTCGAAAGCGGCGCTCGCCGCGCTGACGCGCGAGATGGCGAGCGACTTCGGCCGGGTCGGCGTGCGCGTCAACTCGATCGCGCCGGGCGAGATCGACACCTCGATCCTCTCTCCGGGAACGGAGAAGATCGTCGAGCAGCAGATCCCGATGCATCGGCTCGGCACGCCCGACGAGGTGGCCAAGATCATCTACGTGCTGTGCACGGAGACCAGCTCCTACGTGAACGGCGCCGAGATCCACATCAACGGCGGCCAGCATGTGTAGAGTGTTTCCTCTCCCCGCCCAATGACTCGTCATGCCCCGCTTCAGGCGGGGCATCCAGTACGCCGCGGCCTGTCGGCTCCATCACTGACGCCTCGGAATACTGGATCGCCCGGTCAAGCCGGGCGATGACGGCCTGGAGTGAACTGGCACCATGGCCCGCTTTGCCTCCACCGTCGCCCTCTATGAGGAATTGCGCCCGCCCTATCCGCCGGAGTTCTTCCGCGCGGTGGCGCAACAGCTCGAACTGTCCCGCCGGCATGCGCTGATCGATCTCGGCACCGGGCCGGGCCTGCTCGCGCTCGGCTTCGCGCCTTATGTCGGCCGGATCGTCGGCGTCGATCCCGAGCCCGGCATGATTGCCGCGGCCAGGGCAGCGGCGGCGCGCGCCGGACGCGATCTCACGCTGATCGAGGGCAAGGCGGAAGCGCTTCCCGCCGGGATCGGCGCGTTCGACCTCGTGACTATCGGTCGCGCCCTGCACTGGATGGAGCGTGAGCCGACGCTCGCCGTGCTGGAGCGACTTGTCGCCCCCGGCAGCGCCATCGCCATATGCGGGTCGAGCTCCGCCAGCGATGGCCGCAATCCGTGGCTCGACACCTACAACGCCGCGCGCAACGCCTGGGCGCCGAAGGCGGAGGACCCCCGCCGTGGCGAACGTCTGCACAAGGACCTCGCGGCGTTTTTCAGTGGCAGCGCCTTTCGGGTCGCTGATTTCATCAAGGTCGAAGGCAGCCACGAGATCGGCGTGCGCGATCTTGCGCGGCGCGTGCTGACGTTTTCGACGAGTTCGCCCGACATGCTCGGCGACAGGGTGGAGGCGATGCTCGATGATGTCGAGCAGCGCATGCGTCCCCTCAGTCGCGACGGCGTCATCACCGAAGTCTTCGTCGCGACAGCGCAGGTCGCGAGGCGATAGCTGGCCCGCCTCTCGCGTTGCGCAGGCGCTATTCAGGCGATCGCCTTCCTGCTCGCGCGAGCTGTCATACCCCGCGAAGGCGGGGTATCCAGCACGCTGCGGCCTCGCGGCTCCAGCACCAAGGCCAGAGAATACTGGATCGCCCGCTTTCGCGGGCGATAACCAGACGAGGCGCGCCGGCTCGCCGCGACGTCCAGATTCAACTGTCAAACAACAAGACACGCCTTCGCATTCCCGCGGCAGGTTTTCGCCCGGGTATTGCATCGAACAGGTCCCTCGAGAGAATAGAGGGCGCAGGGAATGCCGGGTGTCTTGGCGCACCCGCAGCCTCGCGTGCAGTAAAGAAAAGCACACGAGTTAGTCACCACAGGTTGGCCGCAACAAGCGGCATTCCCTGCGCGAATGGTTTTAACGGTTTCCTTCGTGCTCTCCCCGGTGACCGGGCTCTTTTGCCACCGTCGCGCGTGAAAAAGCTTCGCGCACTTAGCGCCAGCGTCGGGGCGCCAGGACCACACGACTTCGCCGTCCGCGAGCCAGCGCCGTTCGTCTTTCGGCGCCGCCTGCGTCCACCGCATTCCAACCCAACGTCCGTGACGATCGCGATACGCCCCTCGTGCGGGCTGGAACGGCGCGGGGTTCTAAAGATGATTTGCCCGACGGCTCAAGCGGAATATTTTTCGCGTTGGGGCTGGACACGTTTTGCACTGATTTGCCCGTCGGGCAAATCAGTGAGGGAGAGAGCTTTATCACAGCCCCATCCCTCGCAAGCATGGCTCCAGCCTACAAAGTCTTTCTCACAGGGATCAGCGACCTCTATAGCAGAAAGCAATGTAGCGGGACCTGCCCGGTCGGCTTGAGCGCGCTGCGGCAACAACACGCGCGTGAAGGCAAGAAGACCGCCGCAAAAAGGAGCGCGCCATGTCCAAGCAGACCAAACCGAGCATCCTGTTCGTCCATGGCCTCTGGGCCGACGGCTCGTGCTTCAGCAAGCTGATCCCGACGCTTCAGGCGGAGGGGCACGAGGTGATCGCCGCGCAGTACGGCCTCGACACGCTCGCGGGCGACGTTGCCGCAGTGAAGAACGCGCTGGGGCGCGTCAAGAGCCCGGCGATCCTGGTCGGCCATTCCTATGGCGGCACGCTGATCACCGCCGCCGGGGCCGATCCCCGCGTTGCCGGGCTCGTCTACATCGCCGCGCTCGCGCCCGATGCCGACGAGACATCGCAGAGTCAGCAGGCCAAGTTTCCCGTCACGGATGTCTTTTCGCACATCGAGGTCGCGGACGGACGCATCTGGCTGAAGCCGGATGGCGTTGCCTGCTTTGCGGGAGACCTGTCAGAAGAGGAACAGAAGCTGGTCTGGGCAACCCAGGCAGTGCCGGCGGCGGACCTGTTCAACCAGAAAGTCGACGGCACCGCCTGGCGGTCGAAGCCGAGCTGGTACGTCCTGGCCAAGCAGGACCGTACCGTGCATCCCGAGCTGCAACGCTTCGTAGCGAAACGCATGGGCGCCACCGTCGTCGAGGCCGACAGCAGCCACGTCCCGATGCTCTCCAAGCCCAACCTCGTCCTGGACGTGATCCGCAAGGCGGCCGCCGGCGTCCAAAAGAGCTAAGGCCGATCAGGCGCGCCGCAGGGCGCCTGTTGCGCCGTTGCGCTGCTTCATCGCCCAGTCGAACGTGCCGGGATAACCGACAACGCAGCGGACGACGCGGTCGGCGCGCGGCCCGTTTCGCTCGCAGCGACGAGACGCCCTCCTCACTCCGCGACGAAGCGCCGCGGCTCGGGCGGCGCGGCGCCCGCGACGACATTGAGCGCGCCGGAACATTCGTCCTCGCGCTCGCCCTCGGCAAGCGCGGCGCCGCAATGGCGGCAGAGGCGCAGCGAAAGCTGCGGCATGCGGGCGCCGGCGCGCGCATCCCGGTAGCGGGCGAGATCGATGATGGTGCGGGGCGACGTTATCAGTTTCTCAACCATTGCAGTCCTCGCGGGGCCGAAGCCCGACTGCGTCCGCGTCGGGTTTTCAGCGTTCTGGTTCCGCATGATCGGAAAACCGGTAACCACCTTTTCCGGATCATGCTTGAGGCGCACTCCTGCGCGCCTCAACCTGTTGTTCCTCCGCATGACGTCGGCGCAAACCAGTTCGCGTTTGTCGCCTACCGAACCGGTTGCCCGCGCTGCTTGCCCCGCCGGCTCGGATCATGCGTGGCGAATCTTATGACAGAAAGATTTCGCTCAAACGTTCAGCGCACCGCTCAAATTTTACCGGAGGAATTGAGGCGGCCACAACGCGGCGTTGTGGATCGGCTTCAGGTCGCATTCACCATTCGCGTTTGCCTGCGCGATCGCGCAGCGTGGAACGCCCCCACCCCGGCTCGCACTCGCTCCGCTGCATGCAGGCCGGCCCTCCCACCGCTTCGCGGGGGGATAGATAACTCACAGCCACTTCTTGAGCTTGAACACCCAGTAGGGCACGACGGCGGCGGCCACCATCGCGACCAGCGCGAACGGATAGCCGTGCGCCCAGTCGAGCTCCGGCATGTTCTTGAAGTTCATGCCATAGATCGAGGCGATCAGCGTCGGCGGCATCAGGACCACCGCCATCACCGAGAACAGCTTGATGATGTTGTTCTGCTCGAGGTTGACGACGCCGAGCATGGCGTCGAGCACGAAGGTGATCTTGTTGGAGAGGTAGGAGGCGTGGTCGGTCAGCGAGGCCACGTCGCGCTGCTGGGTCTTGAGCTGTTCGCGCATGTCCTTCGACCACTTCACGCCTTCCATGACGGCGGACAGGAAGGTGACGAGGCGGCCGATCGAGACCAGGCTCTCGCGCACCTTGGAGGTCAGGTCGCCCTTGCGGCCGATCGTGATCAGGATCCTGGAATACTGCTTGGCGTGCCCGTGCCGCTCGGCCTCCGGCTCGAAGATGTCGTGAGAGACCTGGTCGACGTCGGCGCCGACCCGCTCCAGGATGTCGGCGCAGCGGTCGATCACGGCGTCGAGCAGCTCCATCAGCACCATCTCGCCCGTGATC
Source organism: Bradyrhizobium sp. NP1 (assembly GCF_030378205.1). Taxonomy (NCBI): domain Bacteria; kingdom Pseudomonadati; phylum Pseudomonadota; class Alphaproteobacteria; order Hyphomicrobiales; family Nitrobacteraceae; genus Bradyrhizobium; species Bradyrhizobium sp. NP1. The sequence continues at coordinate 2,293,013 of NZ_CP127385.1, read as the reverse complement.
GAGGCCGAGCAGGCGCGCGCCAGCTTGTTCTCGACCAGCGCGAACGGCTTCGGCTCGTCGTAGCGCACGGTGACCAGCCGGTGACCGGAGAGGATGAAGGTCACCGCCGTGGTGCGCGGCATGTCGCTGTCGGAGTTGCACATCAGCGTCGCCGTCATGTAGCGGGCGCCGTTCTCGATATAGAGGCGGCTGGAGATCTCGATCTCCTGCATGTCCTCCCGGGTCGGGATGGCGATGCCGGCCAGCCGCTCCACCGCGCGGTCCTCCTGCTGGCTCGGCTTGACCAGGTCGATCCAGACCGCGCTTTCCGGCAGCGCGCTGAGGTCCTGCACCGCCGCCTTCTTCAGGGAGGAGTCGGAGTGAACGAATACCGAGAACATGCAAAACTCCCCGTAGGCGCGCCCCTGGGATCAGGTTCGCGCTCCAGCTCCGTGTCTGAGCATGATCTCCGCGCAAACGCCGGTCGGCGCTCGCCGCAAGGAGAACCGGTCCCCACTGTCCCGGATCATGCTCCCCCCGTTACCGCGATTCTGGCAAGCGTGACATGACGGCCGCGTGAACGGCCGTTACAACGCTTGAGGGCGGCCGGCGCGGCCCTTCGGCCCGCATTATGGCAGCCGGGCGGCAAGAGCACGGCCCGGATGAGGCCGCGCGGCGCGACCTGCCCAAAAAGCGGCCGGACGTCACATCACTTGCGGCAAAAAAGCCACAGATCGGCCGCTGCAACGCGGGAAAAGCGTCTCAGTGCTGGAATTAAGGCCGGGTTCGGCGATAATAAGGATTAACTGAATCATGGCGTTTGCGGCGTAACCTTGCCGCTTTGACGTCAGCCTTTCGATTGGAATTATGCCATGCCGTCGCTGAAGGTATTGATGGGAATTCTGGCCGCCGGCCTGATGTTGTCGGGCTGCATGCAGGCCACGACCTACGAGGCGACCAACACCACCAATTTCAAGCCGCGTGATAAGGACCTCCTGTCCAAGGTGCGCTACACCAACACGCCGGTCGCGGAACCGTTCCGCCGCGCCATCGTGGAGTACCACCGCAAGGAAGCGCCCGGCTCGATCGTGGTCGATTCCGACAACCACTATCTCTATTACGTGCTCGAGGGCGGCAAGGCGATCCGCTACGGCATCACCGTCGGCGAAGAGGCCATGGCCTGGTCGGGCATCGCCAAGGTCGGCAGCATGACCGAGTGGCCGGCCTGGCATCCGACGCCCGGCGAGATCTCGCGGCTGGGCGTGCCGACCTTTGTGGCGCCGGGCCCGGACAATCCGATGGGCTCGCGCGCGATGTATCTCTATTCCGGCGGCAAGGACACGCTGTTCCGCATCCACGGCACCAACCAGCCGGAATATATCGGCGCCTCGATCTCCTCGGGCTGCATCCGCCTGACCAACGAGGACGTCATCGACCTCTACAACCGCGTCAAGGTCGGCACCATCGTCGTGGTGCTCGAGCCGCATCGCGGCGACTCGCCGTTCAACTCGCAGATGGCGCTGTCAGGCGGCGGCCTCAGCGGGCCGATGACGCAGTAAATTCTCGCTTCATCGCGACGATCAAAAGCGCCGGTTGCCCCGGCGCTTTTTTGTTGGCGCGGTTTGCTTTAGGGGCGGGCTCGCATCTTCCGTGCGCTGTGCATCCGGCTGCGCGGCCGGACCGGCGTCCGGCTTTGATGCGGAGTCCGCATCGGGCTTTTCCTCAGGCGTCGAGGAGACCTCCCGCGGCGGCGCCTCCGCCGGCCGCTCCGCCGGCAGCAGCGGCGCGACTGAAGGCAGCGGATCCCATACGTCCCACTGGCAGATCCGGTAGTTGTTGCGCCGTTCCATCAGGTCGAGATGGATGTGGTCCTCGTGATAGCCGTCCGAGCCCGGGCCGAGCACGGTCGTAAAGCGCGTGCAGACCGAATGCAGCACGCGCTCGCGCGTCTCGCGGGGCACGCCGCGGTCGGTGAGGCCAATCTGCTGGCCGTTGGCGAGCGTGAAGGCGCGCACGTCGAGCGCGTTGGCGCGGCCGTGCTCGGAGAGCTGGGCACCATTGATGCGGTTGCGGCCGCGGCATTCGAAGGAATCGAAATTGTCGAGGTCGCTGACCGCGCTGCCGAGGCTCGCGGCGAGCGGGGCGACATCGCCACGCACCCAGTCGGCGATGGCGGCAGCCATCTTGCAACGAAGGATCGCCGCCGGCCGCAGCTTCACCCTGGCGCCGCCCGAAAGCACCACCGCCTCCAGCCGCACCAGGTCCTCGCCGCCGCAATCGCCGGGGCCATGGATGTCGGGGATCGAGGGCGCGATCGCGACGTCCTCGGTCAGCGCCTGCCGGCAGGCCGAGGGTTTTGGCGGCTCCGGCGCTGCGGCTTCAGCGGGCTGTTGCGGCGGCGCTTGCGGCGCAGCTTCTGCCGGACGCACCTCGGGCTCCGCGTGCGGCGCCTCGGGCGGGCGCGGCCGCGGCAGCGGCACCTTCGCCGCCCGCGCCCTGTCGCGCGCTTTCGGCAGCGGCGGCGCGCCAAACGGGCTGTCGAACAGGCCGCGGGACGGCTTGCGCGCGGCAGCGGCGGGGGTCGCGGCTGCATCAATCATGAGCACCAGCGCGGCCACGGTAACCATCGCAGCCGCGGTGCGGCGAAAGGCGCGATTAGGCCATTTGCGGCCTGCTTGCGCCGCGCTAAAGTTGATGCCAATGACGCAAAAGCGCAGGCCAGCGCCCGGGACAAGGGGCGGCCGTGCGAGGGACCACACTGGAGGAGGAACGTCCGTATGCTTGGTTTGATGCAAGACTGGCCCTTGCTGTGTCACCGGATCATCGAGCACGCGGCGACCTATCATGGCACGCAGGAAGTGGTAACGCGATCGGTCGAGGGACCGATCCATCGCACCAATTACCGCGCAATTCACGATCGCGCGCTGAAGGTGTCGCAGCGGCTGGAACGCGACGGCATCAAGTTCGGCGACCGGGTCGCCACCATCGCCTGGAACACCTGGCGGCATCTGGAATGCTGGTACGGGATCATGGGCATCGGGGCGATCTGCCACACCGTGAACCCGCGCCTGTTCCCGGAACAGATCGCCTGGATCATCAACCATGCCGAGGACCGCATCGTGATGACCGACATCACCTTCGTCCCCGTGCTGGAGAAGATCGCCGACAAGCTTCCAAGCGTCGAGCGCTATGTGGTGCTGACCGACCGCGCCCACATGCCGGAGACCAGGCTGAAGAACGCCGTGCCCTACGAGGAATGGATCGCGGAGGCCGACGGCAAGTTCAAGTGGAAGGACTTCGACGAGAACACCGCGGCGGCGATGTGCTACACCTCGGGCACCACGGGCGATCCCAAGGGCGTGCTGTATTCGCACCGCTCCAACGTGCTGCACGCGCTGATGGCCAACAACATCGACGCGCTCGGCGCCAGCGCCGCCGACACCATGCTCCCCGTGGTGCCGCTGTTCCACGCCAACAGCTGGGGCATCGCGTTTTCCGCGCCCTCGATGGGCACCAAGCTCGTGATGCCCGGCGCCAAGCTCGACGGCGCCTCGGTCTATGAGCTGCTCTCCACCGAGAAGGTGACGCATACCGCCGGCGTGCCCACGGTGTGGCTGATGCTGCTGCAGCACATGGCGGCGAACAATCTGAAGCTGCCTCATCTGCGCATGGTGGTATGCGGCGGCTCGGCGATGCCGCGCTCGATGATCAAGTCGTTCCTCGACATGGGCGTGAAGGTGCGCCACGCCTGGGGCATGACCGAGATGAGCCCGATCGGCACGCTGGCGACGCTCAAGCCGCCGTTCGCCGATCTCGCCGGCGAGGAGCGGCTCGACATCCTGCAGACGCAGGGATTCCCGCCGTTCGGCGTCGAGATGAAGATCACCGACGATTCCGGCAACGATCTGCCGTGGGACGGCAAGACCTTCGGCCGGCTCAAGGTGTCCGGCCCCGCGGTCGCCAAGGCCTATTACCGGATCGACGCCAACATCCTCGACCAGGACGGCTTCTTCGACACCGGCGACGTCGCCACCGTCGATGGCCACGGCTACATGCGGATCACCGACCGCTCCAAGGACGTGATCAAGTCCGGCGGCGAGTGGATTTCCTCGATCGACCTGGAAAACCTCGCGGTCGGCCACCCCGCGGTCGCGGAAGCCGCCGTGATCGGCATCCATCATCCGAAATGGGACGAACGTCCGCTGCTGATCGTGCAGCTCAAGCAGGGGCAGAAGGCGAGCCGCGAGGACATCCTGAAATTCATGGACGGCAAGATCGCGAAATGGTGGATGCCCGACGACGTCGTCTTCGTCGAGGGTATCCCGCATACCGCGACCGGCAAGATCCTCAAGACCGCATTGCGCGACCAGTTCAAGGACTACCGCTTCCCCAACGCCGCGGCGTAAGGGGCGGGCTCCGCGTCCGTGTTACGGCCACCCTCCCCTGGAGGGGGAGGGTCGGCTCACATGAGCGAAGCGAAATGTGAGACGGGGTGGGGTGAGATCGTCGAAGCAGATGTCACCCCACCCCGATCGCTCATTTCATTCGCGATCGACCCTCCCCCTCCAGGGGAGGGTCAAGCGCCCGCAAACTCCCTTGAATTTGCCGCACCGGCATGGTCTCAACGGCGTTGAGGCCGCCGGGCGCCACCGGCAGCGGCCTGTTCCAACCCGGCAGATCTAGAGAAATGGCCCGCCGCATCTCCGCCCCCTATCAGTCGGAGCCCGTGTCCTCCCTTGCCAACTGGGCGCGCAACCTCGCGGTGTTTGCGGTGGTGGCGGTCGTGGTCTCGATCCTCATCGTCCGCTTCGGCATTCTCGAGATGAAGCCGGCGCTCGCGACCTTCTTCGGCGCGCTTGGCCTGGCCGCGCTGTCCATCCTGATCGGCTTGGCCGGTTTCGCCGCGATCTGGCAGAACGGCTCGCGCGGCATGGCGCGCATCATGCTCGCCTTCCTGATCGATGCGGCCGTGCTCGGCTATCCCGCCTATCTCGCCTGGCAGTACCGCCGGCTGCCGCCGATCCACGACATCACCACCGATCCGATCGACCCGCCGCGGTTCGAGGCGCTGGCTCCGTTGCGCACCGGCGACGGCACCAACACTGCCGTCTATGCCGGGCTGTATTCCGCCGAGCAGCAGCGGCACGCCTATCCCGACATCGAGCCGGTCGAGCTCGAAATCCCGGCCGAGCGCGCCTACGCGATCGCGCTGCAGCTCGTCCACAAGCGCAAATGGCTGGTGATCGACGAGCGGGCGCCGACCCCGCCGCGCCGCGTCGGCCGCATCGAGGCGGTGGCGCGCACCCCGATCATGGGTTTCCGCGAGGATGTCGCGATCCGCGTGCTACCCGACGGCGAGGATTCGCGGATCGATATCCGCTCCTCCTCGCGCTATTTCGACAGCGACCTCGGCAGCAACGCCGCCCGCATCGCCAAGCTGATCGACGACATCAACACCGCGGCCGATGCGGATGCGCTCAAGCCGGTGAAGAAGGCGCCGCCGCCAAAACTGCCGGCCAAGACGGTGAAAAAGTAGCGGCCAGCGCGTGGCATGTGGCCACCAGCGGGGAGGCGTGAAGCGCCGCCCGCGCCTCGCCCGTTCCCTATCCGCCTCCCCACCCACCTAAGCCAATTTTTGGAAACAGTGCGTTTCAATTGTTTCGGTTTCTTTTCCGTCAGGACGGGCCCTATATAAAAGGAGACGGCTGGCTCGCCGACTCCAGAGAACGAGGCCACCTATGCGCGGATGGAAAACGATACTGGCGACGATTGCGGTCGCAATCCTCCTGTCGACGAGCCTTGGCGCGGCGCAACACCTTGGCAAACTCCGTGCGCACAGCCCCCGCCCGGTGACGCAGGTGCAGCAGCAGGCCGAGCATGGCGACAGCAACCGCCTTGCGCTCGTGATCGGCAATTCGAGCTACCCCGACGCCGATGCGCCGCTCGCACAGATCGCCGGCGACTCCGACACCTTGGCCAGCGCGCTTCGCGACGACGGCTTCGACGTCGAGCTGGTGCGTAACGCCACCCGCCACGACATGACCCGCGCGATCGCGCGCCTGCAGGCCAGGCTGCATCCCGGTTCGACCGTGATGATCTACTTCGGCGGTTTTGGCGTTCAATCCCGCGGCGACAACTACCTGATTCCGGTCGATGCAAAGATCTGGACCGAACGTGACGTTCGACGCGAGGGCATCAATCTCGAGGACGTGCTTTCAGAGCTGAAGGACACCGGCGCGAAGGTCCGCGTTGCCGTGGTCGACGCTTCGCGCCGCAATCCCTATGAGCGCCGCTTCAGGAGCTACTCGCACGGCCTTGCGGCGATCGAGGCAGATCAGAACGAGCTGATCCTGACCTCGGACACAGCCGACCATGTGGTCGACGAGACGACAGGACAGCACAGCGTGCTGATGACCACGCTGGTCAACGAGATGAAATCGGCGCGCCCGATCGCACAGGTTTTTGATAGCACGCGGGACGCCGTGGCGCATATCACCGAAAATCGGCAGGTTCCCGCAGTGTCGTCCGCGTTGACCGGCAATGTGACGCTTGGCCCCGCGGCAGCCGGCACGCGCGTCTCAGCACGCGAGGGACTGACCGACCGCCCGACCTGAGCAGCAAGCCCTCAAGAGGCCACAAGCCGGTAGGTCCCGCCGATCACGGGATCGCCTGACGTGGCGACAACGCCGCGCGCGACCAGATCCTCCAGATGCGCCAGCACCGAATAGCCGGCGGCGTTCATGAGCCGCGGGTCGATGCCGATATAGATCGCGCGCACCATGGTCGGGATATCGGCCTCGCCCTTGGCCAGCCGATGCAGGATCGACGCCTCGCGGGCGCGGCGATGGCGGATCAGGAACTGCACGAAGCGCGGCCCTTCCGGAATTTCCGGGCCATGACCTGAGAAATACAGATCCTCCGCGCGGCCGGCGAGCCGGTCGAGCGAGGCCATGTAGTCGACCATCGAGCCGTCGGGTGGCGCCACGATCGAGGTCGACCAGCCCATCACGTGATCGCCGACGAAATTGAACTTCCGCTCCGGCCAGGCGAAGGCCATGTGGTTGGCGGTATGGCCGGGGGTCGCGACCGCCTCGAGCCGCCAGCCGTCGCCCTCGATGACGTCGCCGTGGGCTACCACGATGTCGGGCCGGAAGTCGCGGTCGGCGCCCGACTCCGGACTATGCTTCTCGCTCTCGAAGCGCGGCCGCGAGGCGCGGTGCGGCCCTTCGGCATAGACAGGCGCACCGGTTGCGGCCTTCAGACGCGCGGTGCCCGGCGAGTGATCGACATGGGTGTGGGTGACGACGATATGCGTCACGGTCTCGCCCTTGACGGCATCGAGCACGGCCTTGGCATGTGCCTCGTCCGCCGGCCCGGGATCGATGATCGCGACCTTGCCCTGGCCGACGATATAGGTGAGCGAGCCGGTGAAGGTGAACGGGCTCGGGTTGTCGCAGAGGATGCGGCGCACGCCCGGGCGGACTTCCTCGACGGCACCGGGCTTAAGCGGAAAGTTCTTGTTGAACGGAATGTCGTCGTTGTCGGCCATGGCGATCCTGCACGCGGTCGTCATACCCCGCGAAAGCGGGGGATCCAGTACTCCGAACCGATCGAGCTGAAAACGACCGTCTCTGGAATGCTGGATCGTCCGCATTCGCGGACGATGACAGTGGAGAACAAAGGCAGCGTCCGAATTCTCCGTGCCTTTACGAAAACGCCTGGATGCCGGTGATGGCGCGGCCCAGGATCAGGGCATGGACGTCGTGGGTGCCTTCATAGGTGTTCACGGTCTCCAGGTTCGCGGCGTGCCGCATCACGTGATACTCGATCTGGATGCCGTTGCCGCCGTGCATGTCGCGCGCCGTGCGCGCGATGTCGAGCGCCTTGCCGCAATTGTTGCGCTTGACGATCGAGATCATCTCGGGCGCCATCTTGCCCTCGTCCATCAGGCGGCCGACGCGCAACGAGGCCTGCAGCCCCAGCGCGATCTCGGTTTCCATGTCGGCGAGCTTCTTCTGCACGAGCTGGGTCGCGGCGAGCGGACGGTTGAACTGCTTGCGGTCGAGCGTGTATTGCCGTGCGCGGTGCATGCAGTCTTCGGCGGCGCCCATCGCGCCCCAGGAGATGCCGTAGCGGGCGCGGTTGAGGCAGCCGAACGGTCCCTTCAGGCCGGAGACGTTGGGCAACAGCGCGCTTTCCGGCACCACCACATTGTCCAGCACGATCTCGCCGGTGATGGAGGCGCGAAGCGAGAGCTTGCCGCCGATCTTCGGCGCGGAGAGGCCCTTCATGCCCTTCTCCAGCACGAAACCGCGGATCTGGTTGTTGTGCTCGGCCGACTTCGCCCACACCACGAAGACGTCGGCGATCGGGGCATTCGAGATCCACATCTTGGCTCCGTTCAGCCGGTAGCCGTCCGACACCTTCTCGGCGCGGGTCTTCATGCCGCCGGGATCGGAACCGGCATCCGGCTCGGTCAGGCCGAAACAGCCGACCCATTCGCCGGTCGCAAGCTTGGGCAGGTACTTCTTGCGCTGGCTCTCGTCGCCATAGGCGTAGATCGGATACATCACCAGCGAGGACTGCACCGAGTTCATCGAGCGATAGCCGGAGTCCACCCGCTCGATCTCGCGCGCCACCAGGCCATAGGCCACGTAGCTGGCATTGGCGCAGCCATATTCCTCCGGCAGCGTGACGCCGATCAGGCCGAGTTCGCCCATCTCGTTGAAGATCTCGCGGTCGGTCTTCTCCTCGAGATAGGCCTTGATGACGCGCGGCAACAGCTTGTCCTGCGCGTAGGCGCGCGCGGTGTCGCGGATCATGCGCTCGTCTTCGGTGAGCTGCTCGTCGAGCAGGAACGGATCGTCCCACTGGAACGTGGCCGCGGACGGTTTGTCCTTGGCCTGAGGGCGCGCGCTCATGGAAAATCCTTTCGCATCGTCTCGTTTAAGGAATTGCCTGATAAACTAAATCGCTATCGTTCGAAGCGCAATTGTATTGCGAGCTGTTCCTGTGTGAGGGTCATGCCGGGGCGATGCGAAAGCATCGAACCCGGAAACCTGGGATTCACCGCCGCGCCATCGCGCATCTGCGGTCCGGTGCCTGGCACCATCCCGGAATGACGGTGCTCAACCGTCAAGCCTTTCGTTGGCGACGATCTCGATGCCGAACCCCGACAATCCCTTGTAGTCGTGCACCGACGAGGTCAGGTTGATGATCGAGGTGATGCCGAGATCGCGCAGGATCTGCGCGCCGACGCCGACCTCGCGCCACTGCCGGTTGCGGTCGGCCTCCGCCGTCTTCGGCGTGCCCACCGGTTCGACGGGAACGCCGGCCGCGCCGTCGCGCAAGTACACCAGCACGCCGCGCCCGGCCTTCTTGAAGTGCTGCAGCACCTCCTGCATGCGGGCAGGCCCGGTGAACAGGTCCTTGACGATGTTCGGCTTGTGCAGCCGGGTCAGGACGTTGCGGCCATCGCCGATGCCGTTATAGACGAAGGCGGCGTGGGTGATCTCGTCGAACGGCGAGCGGTAGGCATAGCCCTGCAGCGGGCCGATCGGGCTGTCGGTGGTGAAGGTCGAGACCCGCTCGATCAGCTTCTCCCGCGCCTGCCGGTAGGCGATCAGGTCGGCGATGGTGACATGCTTGAGGCCGTGGGCGGCGGCAAAGCGCGTGACCTGCGCGCCCTTCGTCACCGTGCCGTCGTCGTTCATCAGCTCGGAGATCACGCCGACCGGCGGGAGCCCTGCGAGCTTGCAGAGATCGACGGCAGCCTCGGTATGGCCGGAGCGCAGCAGCACGCCGCCGTCGCGCGCGACCAGCGGAAAGACATGGCCGGGCCGGGCGAAATCATTGGCGCCGACATTGGGGTTGGCGAGCGCCCGGCAGCAGGAGGCGCGCTCCTCGGCGGAGATGCCGGTGCCGCCGTCCGGCTTGTAGTCGATCGACACCGTGAAGGCGGTGGTGTGGTTGGACTCGTTATGCGCCACCATCGGGTCGAGCCGCAGCCGCCGCGCGTCCTCGGTCGTGATCGGCGCGCAGACGATGCCCGAGGTGTGGCGGATGATGAACGCCATCTTCTCCGGTGTGCAGAAGGAGGCCGCGACGATCAGATCGCCCTCGCCCTCACGATCGTCGTCGTCGGTGACGACGACAAGCTCGCCCTTGGCGAAGGCTTGCAACACTTCCTGGATCGTATCGGCCATATCAGCAAATTCTCTCGTGGTTGCGGGGGGGACCATTAGCCGGAGTTGGGCATCGGCGCCAGTCTCGCCCGCGCCACCGGCATCGGTGCCACCATGCACCGCGGCATGGCTCGCGAGCCACGCCCGGCGGCATCCCCCCGGATGCGCGGGCGCTGTAAGATTGTTTAGGGTTGCCCTACCGCAAAAACAAGGGAGCCTGCATGTCGCGGTTCGGGAGCATCGCAGCCGTCGTGCGCCTGCGGCTGACCGGCGAATGGACCAATGAAAAGACGGGCGATAGAGTGGGCCGATCGAGCCCCTCGCGAACAAGGTGCATCAGGTGATATCGCAAATGGTCCTGCGCCGCATCGGCACGGCAGCACTCCGGCTTGCCGTGGTTATCGGCCTGACGGCCGTGCTTGCCCCGGCTGCCTCCGCACAGTCAGGCATCGAGCAGAATTTTGCCGCCTCCCTGACGGCGATACCGCAGGACAATCTGAGCGTCGCCGGCGGGTTTTACGTTCCGGTCTATTCCAGCGTGTCGATGAGCCAGGGCAAGCTGCGCGCCGACTTCTCGGTGACGCTGAGCATCCACAACGCCTCGGAGACGAAGCCCCTGGTCGTGAAGCGGATCGCCTATTTCGACACGTCCGGAAAGCTGGTCGAGAGCTACCTGAAGGCGCCGATTGCGCTGAAGCCGTTCGCGACGGTGGAAATCTTCATCGCCATCGGCGACGTCAGGGGCGGCACCGGCGCCAACTTCGCGGTCGACTGGGCGGCGGCCGGCGAGATCGCGGAGCCCGCGGTCGAGGCGCTGATGGTCGGCAGCGTCGGCAACGCCCATTATGCCTTCGTGAGCCAGGGGCGTCCGGTCAGGCTGGTCGGAAACAACTAGCTCCAGAACAAGACGGGAGAAAATGCCGATGGCCACCGCCCCCTTTGATTTCGCGCCCCTGTTCCCGGCGGACCTGCCGGCACCCGCGGCGCGCTGGACCGGGCTTGCCAAATACAGCTTCGTGGGCGGCAACAACGACGCCGACCAGGTGCCGGTCGAGGGGCTGACCGATGCCGCGACCGCCGTGCTCGAACGCGAGGGCCGGACGCTTGCGACCTACGGGCTGGCGAGCGGCCCGCAGGGCTACCGTCCGTTGCGCGAATTCCTTGTCGCGAAATTGCAGCGCGATGCCGCGATCCGCTGCACTGCCGACGACATCCTGATCGTCTCCGGCTCGTTGCAGGCGCTCGACCTCGTCAACCAGACCCTGCTTTCGCGCGGCGACACCGTGATCGTGGAGCAGGAAACCTATCAGGGCGCGCTGACCCGGCTCGCCCGGCTCGGCGTCAACGCGGTCGGCATTCCGCTCGACCACGAGGGCATGCGGATCGACGCGCTCGCGTCGGCGCTTTCCGACCTCAAGCGCCGCAACATCCGCCCCAAATACATCTACACCATCCCGACGGTGCAGAACCCGACCGGGACCATCATGCCGGAGGCGCGCCGCACCGAGCTCCTGAAGCTTTCGCAAGAGCATGGCGTGCCGATCTTCGAAGACGATTGCTACGCCGACCTGATCTGGGACGGCCGACGCCCGCCCGCGATCCACGCCCTGGCGTCGGGCGGCGGCGTGATCCATATCGGCTCGTTCTCGAAATCGATCGCGCCGGCCTTGCGGGTCGGCTTCATCGTCGCGCCCTGGGAAATGCTGTCGCGGATGCTGGCGCTGAAGACCGATGCCGGCTCCGGCGCGCTCGAGCAGATGGTGCTCGCGGAATATTGCCGACCGCATTTCACCACGCATGTGCCGGAGCTGACGCGGGCGCTCCGTGCCAAGCTCGATACCCTGATGGAAGCACTGAACGCGCAGTTTGGCACATCTGCCGAGTTCGAGGCGCCCAAGGGCGGCATCTTCCTCTGGGTCAAGCTGCCCGACAATGTCGACACCTTGAGGCTCTATCAGGCGGCACTCGCCGCCGGCGTCTCCATCAATCCGGGGCCGGAATGGTCGACGAACCGGGGCTATTCGGGCAGCCGCCTGCGGCTGTGCTTTGCGAGCCCCTCGCATGCGCAGATCCGCGAAGGCGTCGCCGTGCTTGCGGAGGTCTGCCGCAAGGAGTTCGGCGTCCCTGCCCGCATCGCCAATGTGGAGAAGGCGCGCGGGTGAGACAGGCTGGATGAGACCAGTGCCCCGAATCCGAAGTTCGCATCATTTTGCGGCGGGCTTTTTTTGCGAACTTCGGGTTCAAAGGGACACTAGCAAATTTATGGTTCTAGTTTGGTTTTTGGTTCGGAAGTTCTCTTGACGAACTCGCAGCACAAATGAAGAGAACTTCCGAACCACCACACTAGGCCGTGTCCTCATAAATCAGAGCAGCTTGGATCAAGCGCGTTAAACGTCCAACCCGGCTGTATCGAGCGGCCGACAGACGTTCCAACGCCCGTAGGTGCCATCCACCAAAGAAAGTGGTATAGTCTCCGTCGTCTCCAAGGTTCGCTTAGGCCGCACAGAGACAGTGGGGGCCGCCATGCAGCAGATTGCGGACTGGCTCAACACACTTGGCCTAGGACAATACGCGCAGCGCTTTGCCGAGAACGATATTGATCCAAGCGTTCTGCGCGATCTGACCGACCAAGACCTCGAAAAAATCGGTGTCTCGCTCGGCCATCGCAGGAAGATATTGCGCGCGATTATGGAGCTCGATGAGGCCGGACCGAGACCCGCGCCTGCTCCTCGGACCGCGGCCGAGAGACGTCACCTCACGGTGATGTTCGCTGATCTTGTTGGCTCGACAGCGCTCTCGACAAGGCTCGACCCTGAGGACTTGCGGGAAATCATTGGCGCGTACCACCGCTGCTGTGCCGAGCAAATCGAGGAATCTGGCGGGTTCGTTGCCAGATACATGGGCGACGGCGTGCTCGCATATTTCGGCTATCCGCGGGCGGATGAAGACGATGCTGAGCGCGCGGTATGCGCCGGGCTGGCATTGGTCGCGGCCGTGGCCGGACTTAATGCCGGCCCGGAGGCACGATTGCGAGTGCGAGTTGGCATTGCCACCGGTTTGGTGATCGTCGGTGATCTCATCGGGGATGGCGCGTCGCAGGAACATGAGGTGGTCGGCGAGACCCCCAATCTGGCCTCGCGGCTTCAGGCGCTGGCCGAGCCGGATACGGTGGTCATCGACGGCGGCACCCGCCGCCTCATCGGTGGCCTCTTCGAGTATCTCGCTCTCGGGAGCGTGTCCATCACAGGCTTCAGCGACCTGGTGCCGGTTTGGCGGGTCATCGGTGCGAGCGCGGTCGATAGCCGCTTCGAGGCCTTGCGCGTGGCCAGAACGCCACTGCTCGGCCGCGATGAGGAGATCGAGCTGCTGATGCGCCGCTGGCAGCAGATAAAACTCGGCGATGGCTCGGTCGTGCTGATATCGGGTGAGCCCGGCATCGGCAAATCACGCCTCGCCGAGACCGCGCTGGAGCGGCTGAGCGATGATCCGCACATCACCTTGCGCCGTTTCTGCTCGCCGCATCACCAGGACAGCGCGCTTTTCCCGACCATCTCACAGCTCGAGCGAGCAGCGGGATTCCGGCGTGACGATACGGACCAGCAACGGTTGGACAAGCTCGAGGCGTTGCTCGCGGAGGCAAACGCTGACCTCAGCGAGGCCGTCCCTCTGATCGCGGACCTGCTGTCCGTACCGATCGGCAATCGCTATCCACCGCTCAGCCTCACCCCGCAGAAGCGCAAGGAGAAGACGCTTCGGGCCCTCCTGGCCCAGCTCGAGGGACTGTCGGCGCGCCGGCCCGTGCTGATGATGTTCGAAGATGTGCACTGGATCGACCCCACTTCGCTCGACCTGCTGGACCTCATCGTCGACCGGGTTGCCACCCTCCGGGTCTTGCTGATCATCACTTTCCGGCCAGAGTTCGCGCCGGCCTGGATCGGGCGCTCGCACGTGACATCGATCAGCCTCAGTCGTCTGCCACGTGGACAGCGCGCCGAGATGATCATGCGGGTGACCGGCGGCAAGGCGTTGCCCCAGGAGATCGCCGTACAGATCATCGATCGGACCGACGGCATACCGCTATTCATCGAGGAATTGACCAAGACGGTCATCGAGAGCGGCATGCTGACCGACGCTGGCGACCACTTTGATGCGAGGGAGCCCGTGCCTCGGCTTGCCATCCCTACCTCGCTCCAAGCCTCGCTCCTGGCACGGCTCGATCGCTTGGCACCCGTGCGCGAGACGGCGCAGATCGGAGCGGCTCTCGGGCGGTCGTTCTCGCATGAGCTGATCAGCGCGGTCGCGGCCATGCCGCAGCAACAGGTGGACGGGGCCTTGGCGCAGCTCGTACGCGCCGAATTGGTCTTCCAGCGGGGCGCCCCACCCGATGCAGAGTACACCTTCAAGCACGCGCTGGTGCAGGACGCAGCCTATAGCACAATGCTGCGCGGTCGACGCCAGCAGATCCATGCCCGCATTGCAACGGTGATGCAGAGCCAGTTCCCTGAAATCGTGGCCGCTCAGCCGCAACTCATGGCCCACCATTGTGCCGAGGCCGGTTTCAACGAGAAGGCGGTCGGCTACCGGCTCAGGGCCGGGCAGCAGGCCGTCGCGCGGTCGGCGATGACGGAAGCGGTGGCGCAGCTGCAGAAGGGTCTGGAATTGCTGGCGAACATGCCTGAGGAGTCCCGGCCCATGCAGCACGAACTCGACCTGCAAATTGCCCTCGGGCGGGCGCTGATGGCAGCTCGAGGGTATTCGGCGCCGGTGGTGGGCGATACCCTCGTCAGGGCGCGAGCGCTCGCTGAGCGGTTCGATCGGCCGGATCGTCTCGTTCCGCTGCTCTATTCCCAATGGGGTTTCCATATGGTTCGGTCCGAGCACGAGCTGGCGGTGTCGCTTGCCGAGCAGATGGAGAAATTTGGCGAGACTAGAAAAGATCAGGTCGCTCTGCTGCTGGGTCACTATGTCCACGGCGCCAGTTGCTACTTTCGCGGGGAGTTTGTCACAGCGCGCGCCCTTCTCGAGCTGTGTGATGGCCTGAGAGATCCGGCCGCTCGCGCGATTTGCGCTGCCATAGCGGTGGCCGATCCGTACGCAGCGAGCCTGGGTCACTTGGCGTTGACATCGGCGCTTCTGGGCCACATCGATCAGGGACGCGCGCGGGTGGACGAGGCGTTGTCGGAAGCCCGCGGGCTCGACCATCCGTTTACGGTGGCCTTTGTGTTGAGCAAGGTGTGTGCGGTGGAGGCGGCCGCCGGCTTGCCGCATGACGCACGGCGGCACGCGGAGGAGCTGGTGGCTCTCTCGAACGAGCACGGTTTTCCGCTCTGGTTGGGCGTCGGACTCCTTCAGCATGGTCGGTCATTGACAGCGCTTGGACAGGCGCAAGATGGCCTCGCGATGCTCGCGAGGGGGCTCTCGGTGCTTCGTGGTGCCGGAGCCGTCGTGCACACGCCGCGCGCGCTCTGCTTTCTCGCGGAGGCTCACACCAAGGTCGGGCATCTGCAGGAGGGGCAGAATTGCCTCGTCGAGGCTGCGCAGCTCATCGAGACGACCCACGAGCGGTCCAGTGAGGTCGAGCTGCATCGACTTCGAGGCGATATGATGAATGTGCGAGGCGACCAAGCCGCTGCGGAGCAGAATTATCATCGAGCGCTCGCTGTGGCGGAGCGCCAGAACGCGAAGACGTTTGGGCTGCGCGCTGCGACCAGCCTCGCCCGCCTGTGGCGCGACCAAGGCAAGTGCCCGGACGCTCGCGACCTCCTCGCGCGGGGGTATGGCTGGTTCACCGAAGGCTTCGACACGCCAGTCCTGCGGGACGCCAAGGCGCTGCTCGAAGAGCTGGCCTGATGCAGTTCACCTCTTGCGTGGCGGGATGCGGCATTTGCCGAGTTCGTCATGCCCGGCCCTGTGCCGGGCATCGACGTTCGTGTCCGGCCTTGGCAAGAAAGACCCGGATGGCCGGGACAAGCCCGGCCATGACAAACCATGCGGAGGACCGCCGGCTGCGGACGTTACCGCACCGCGAACGGGGCCTGGTAGGGCCGGCCGAACGGCACGCCGTTGATCACGGTCTGCACCGGCTTCAGATAGGCCTTGCCGGCGCGCTTGTTGTTGCGGGTGTCGACGAAGGTCACGGGGCCTTCCACAAGCTCCATGATCGCGACGTCGCCGGGCGCCCCCAGCTGCAGCGTGCCGATCTTTGGCGCGCGGTTGATGATTTTTGCCGGTGCGATCGTCGTCATCGCCACCACCTGCTCCAACGAAAAGCCCATCGCCATGAACTTGCTCATGACGTTGGGCAGGAACGGCACGCCGGGCGTGTTGCCGGAGAACACGTGGATGTCGGAGGAGATCGTGTCGGGCGTGCACCCGGCGGGGATCGCGACCTCGGCGACGGTGAAATCAAAGCTGCCGCCGCCATGGCCGACGTCGAAGATCACCCCGCGCTGCTTGGCGGCGAGCGCGGCCGGCAAGAGCTTGCCGTCCTGCACGATGTTGGTGAAGGCGCCGGTCATGTTGGGCGCGCCGGAATAGGCGTGGGTGAGCACGTCCCCCGGCCGAAGGATATCGAGGATGTCGGACATCAGCCCCGAGGTCTCGACGCCGCCGATATGCACCATCATCCGCGCCGGCCAACCGCACATCTCGCAGGCCTGGATGCCGCGCTTCAAGGGCTCGATGCCGTGCTTGAAGATGACGTTCTCCGACATCCTCACCTTGACGCCGACAAGGAAATCCGGATTCTCGGCGAGCGCCATCGCGCAGGCTTCCACCTGCGCGTTGTCGATGTTGTAGAGCTCGGCGACCGGAAACGCCGACAGGCCATTGTTGGCGATGTGGACGAAAGCGTACATCCGCGCCCGCGACTGCGCCACGATGTAGCGGCGCAGTGCCGCGAGGTTGTTGACGCCGGCGTCCCCCGCCGAGACCACCGTGGTCGTGCCCTGGAATTGCACCAGCTCATCGGCGGGAATGCCGATCGCCGAGCCGTAAGGGTAGACGTGGCAGTGCAGGTCGACCAGGCCCGGCATCACGAGCTTGCCCGAGGCGTCGATGGTCTTCAGCGCACGTTCGGCGGGGATGCTCTGGTCGAGCGACTCGACCACGCCCCAGCGGATGCCGACATCGCGTTTTCCCCGCAGCGACTGGCTGGGATCGATGACCTCGCCGCCCTTGATCACAAGGTCGAACTTGTCGTTCGGACCCATCGCGGCCTGCGCGCCCGTCGTCAGCGCCGATGCTGCGGCCGAGCCAGAAAGCGCGAGAAAATTGCGGCGCGACAAGCCGGACATGGCGCCCCTCCCCTTCATGATTTTTATCCGGCGATGATGCGCTCCCGCTGCATTCCGCGCAAGCGAGCGCTGCGCCGCTGCAATGCCGCCTGCACAAAAATGAATAAGCGCGACGCTGGCCCCGCGCACCACGTTGCCATAGGCTCGACATCGACAGGGACCAGGAAGCCCGACGGGAGACGCTCATGATATCGATCCGCATCGCCGCGGCCACGCTTGGCCTGCTCGCCGCCACCGCGGCCCTTGCCGCCGATCCGCTGCCCCGCGCCAAGCCGGAAGACGCCGGCTTCTCCAGCGAGCGGCTGGCGCGCATCGGCAACGTCCTCAAGGCGGACATCGACGCCGGCCGGATTCCCGGCGCGGTGATCGCGATCGCCCGCCGCGGCAAGCTCGTGATGTTCGAGGCCTATGGCTGGCGCGACAAGGCGGCCAATGTGGCCATGACCACCGACACCATCTTCAACATCGCGTCCATGACCAAGCCGATGACGACGGTCGGCGCCCTGATGCTGTACGAGCAGGGCAAGCTCCTGATCGATGATCCGCTCGCCAAATATTTTCCGAAATTCGCCCAGATGCGCGTCGCCGCGCGCGACGCCAATGGCGAGCCGACGCCGGACACGGTGCCGGCCAACCGGCCGGTCACGATCCAGGACCTGATGCGCCACACCTCCGGCCTGGTCTATGGCGGACGCGGCAACACGCTGGTGCACAAGATGTATCCGGCCGGCAGCGGCGACGCGGCGCGCGAGTATGACGGGCCTGCCTTCATGGACAAGCTCGCCTCGCTGCCGCTGCTCTATCAGCCCGCCACCGTCTGGGACTACGGCTTTGGCCTCGACGTGCTTGGCCTGACCATCGAGAAGATCAGCGGGCAGTCGCTCGGCAAATATCTGCAAGCCAATCTGTTCGCCCCGCTCGGCATGACCGATACCGGATTCTCGATTCCCGCCGACAAGGCCGCGCGCTACGCCAAGCCGCTGCCGACCGATCCCGACAGCGGCAAGCCGCAGGCGCGCAGTCCCGAGCTGACCGAGCCGTTGAAATTCGAATGCGGCGGCGGCTGCGCCGCGTCCACCGCCTCGGACTATTTGCGCTTTGCGTTGATGCTGATGAATGGCGGCCGCGCCGGCGAAGCGCGGCTGCTCGGCCGCAAGACGGTCGACTACATGCTCTCCGACCAGCTTGGGCCGAACATCAAGAATCTCGTCGGCAACGCGGACCCGACCCGCGCCGATTACGGCTTTGGCCTCGGGCTCGCCGTGCGCGCCACGCCCGGCATCGTCCGCATGATGGGATCGGTGGGGCAGTTCTCCTGGCCCGGCGCGAGCGGCACCGACTGGTGGGTCGATCCGAAGGAGGAGCTCGCGGTGGTCTATCTCTCCGCGGCACCCGGCCCGATCCGCTGGCACTATCGTCAGAAGATCAACGCGCTGGTCTATCAGGCGATCGTCGAATAGAGCCGCTGCTACCGTGCATCTGAACGGCTCACGCCGGCGGCGGCGTCATCGGGCAGGCGTTGAGAAAACGCGAGCGGGCGTCAGCCGAGATCCTGGGCACCGAATCTGACGCGCTGGGAAGCTGCCGCTCGGTTCGCGACCAGTGTCGGTCACTCAGCCCTCTTGCTGCGGTGACGAAAAAAATTGTCGGTGATGTCGGCGCGCGAGCGGTTCGTCCGTCCTTTGCATTGGACCAGGAAATGGAGAGGCCGAATGGGCGACCTGACTCTGCACACTTTCGATTGGGTTCCTAAGACGCCGCGGGGTTATGTGCGCGACCTGCGTGTGCGTTGGGCATTGGAAGAGGCCGGATTGCCCTATCGCGTCAAGGGCGTGCCATTTCGCGCACGGGATGCCGAGCACTTCGCGCACCAGCCCTTCGGGCAGGTGCCGTGGTTGACCGATGGAGACATCTCGATCTTCGAGAGCGGCGCGATCCTGCTTCATCTGGGCGAGCGCAGCGACGCGCTGATGCCGGCCGATCCGCGCGGTCGCAGCAAGGCGTTGGAATGGCTGTTCGCGGCGCTCAACTCAGTCGAGATGGCGAGCCTGCCCTGGTCCATATTGGTGTTCTCCGGCGACACCGGTGATACGCCGGCATGGAAGCGCCTGGACGACTTCCTCAAGGCGCGGCTCGGGCACATGGAGCCGGTCCTGGCAGGACGCGAATGGCTGGCCGGGTCGTTCTCCGTCGCCGACATACTCATGGCCGATGTGCTGCGGCTGGTCGATCGTTTCGACGGGCTGGCGCACCATCCCGCCTGTCGTGACTATGTCGCGCGCGCCACGGCCCGCCCGTGCTTCGTGAAGGCGCACGCAGACCAGATGGCGCATTTTGCTGCGGCAGACTGAGCTCGATCTGTCGGAGCCGCGTCTACTCCGTCGTCAGTTTCTGCACTGCCCCGGGCGTTTTGCCTTCAGGGCTCGTAGCTGAATATCCGTTCAGAATTCTCCTGAAGTTCCCGCGGAACGTTCCTTGCGATGTGAAGTTTAATCTCCGCATGAGGAGGAGAACATCATGAGGAAGTTTGGCTACATCGTTGCCGCGCTCGGCGCGATTGCGGTTGCGGTGCCGTCGATGGCGAGCGCCGAGACCGTCGTCATCAAGCGCGGTCATCACCACGACTGGGATCGCTCGCGTGCCGAAATGCGCGTCCACCGCGACCACGGCTGGCATGAAGGCTGGCGGCATCGTGGCGATCGGGTTGTGATCAGGGAGCATCGGTACTAAGATCGACTACCAAGGCCGACACAACGGGAAAATGGCTCCTCGCGGAGCCATTTTCTTTGGTGCCAGGTCTTCTTTGGTGCTAGGTCGCTCCTCGCGATGACACGCTGGCCGTATCACGCTCCATTTAGTCCCACGCCGGCACGAAGGCGGGATTGACGCAGCGCCGGTCCTTCGGGAGGCCGGCGATCTTCTTCCGGTCATCGTCGTCGAGCTTGACCTTCAGCGCGTCGAGATTGGCTTGCTGGCTCTCGCGGCGCGAGGCCTTCGGGATCGCGGCGACGCCGTCCTGGTCGAGCAGCCATTTCAATGCGACCTGCGCCGCGCTCGCATTGTGCTTTTTGCCGATCGCAATCAACGTCTCGTCGGAGGCGACGCGGCCCTGCGCCAGCGGACAATACGCGACCAGCGGAATCGCATGGGCGGTGAGATAGTGGCGCAGTTTGGTCTGGTCGAGCATGACGTGATACTCGACCTGGTTGCACGCGATCGGCGCCCTGATCTCCTCGACCACGGTCTTGAGCAGCGCGGTGGTGAAATTGGCAACGCCGATGGCGCGGGTGCGCCCCTGCTCCCTTAGCTTCATGAGCGTCTCGAAGATCGCGGGCAGGTTCATGCCCTTCGACGGCCAATGCACGAGATAGAGATCGACATGATCGAGCTTCAGCTTGTCGAGGCTGGCATCGAAGGCACGGCGGATCGCGTCGGGCGCGAGATTCTCGTGCCAGACTTTCGTGGTGACATGCAGCTCCCTCCGCGCGAGGCCGGACGCGGCGATCGCGGCGCCGATCGGCTCCTCATTGGCATACATCTCGGCGGTATCGATATGGCGGTAGCCGAGCGCGAGCGCGCTCTCGACCGCGGCGCGGCAGGTGTCGCCCTGCATGCGAAAGGTGCCGAGCCCGAGCCGCGGCAGGCTGATGCCCTGCGTTTGCAGATTGTCCATGAATACTCCTGAAAGCTTTCCGACGCCGAAACGCACGCCGGCGACATCATCTCAAGCAAAGGTGGGATGAAATGAAGGGGGTGGCGGAATCGCCACCAGCAGTTTGCCCGCCCGGCATGGCGGCGATCAAGACTTGCGCCATCAAGATCAAGACTTGCGCCATCAAGATGTCGCGACCATCACGCTATTCGGCCGGCTTCCAGTTGCAGATGCCGCCGCTCCGGCAAGGCCAGGTCTGGATGCGGGTGTCGAAGGCCTGCGCATCCAGCGGGTTGGTGTGGCGCCGCGCGACATGGCTTGTCGCCGGCGCGCGCGGCTTCTCCCGGGCGAGGCGCACAGGCTTATCGCGGGCAGGACGGGCGGGCTTCTCGCGCGCGACATGCACGGGCCTCGTCGTCTTGCGGACGACGACCTTCGGCGCGACAGCCAGCTGCGCCGGTGCCTGCGCGGCTTCGGCCGCGTGGTCGGCCTTCGCCTCTACCGGCACCGGCGCGAACTCGCTCGGCGGCCCGAGCGGCTTCGGCGACAGCAGCGCCTGCGACGGATCGAGGCTGAGATACTCGTCCGCGCGGTAGTCCTCGGCCCGCGACGGGCTCGCCGCCGCCAGCAGGGCCGCGCCGACCAGACATGCGGAAATGGCTTTCAGGATCATGAAAGCGCCTCCTGAAACACGGCATCAAGAAAAGCTAGTGGTTTCCACTAGCCTTTATCTAGGCAGTGCCGGTGGCGTTTCCAGCGATCGCGGTCGTCAAACGCTCGCGAATATCCTATTTGGTTCCCCCGCCGGCCAAGAGCTTCACCAGCCGATAGAGATAGTCGTTGCCCTGGTAGAACGACGTCACGGGAACCCGCTCGTCCTTGCCATGGGCGCGGATGTCGTTGATGTCGTTGGCCAGGCCCGAATGACCGTAGGTCGGGATGCCGGCGTTGCGCAGGTAGCTGCCATCGGTGGCGCCCGAGCTCATGACCGGAACCACCACCGCATCGGGCCAGAATTCGCGCGACAGCTTCTCGATCGGACCGATGATCTCCTCGTTCAGCGCCGAAGGCTCGCTCAGGACCGCCTTGTCGATCTGGCTGACCTTGATCTGGTCGTCGGCGAGCACCCGCTCGATGGTCGCCTTGATCTCGTCGACCGGCTCGCCCGGCATGATGCGGCAATTGACCTGGGCGGTCGCCAACTGCGGCAGCGCGTTCACCGCGTGGCCGCCCTGCAGCATGGTCGCGACGCAGGTGGTGCGGAGCTGCGCGTTGTAGCCGGCGTTCGCCGACAACCGCGCGGCGGCTTCGGGATCCGGCTTGTCGGCGGCGACCGCGCGCATGTCGGCACCCGTCTGCGCGTTCTCGAACTGCGCGGAGCGGGTGAAGAAGGCGCGCGTCGTGCTGTTGAGATGCAGCGGGAAATCGAACTTCGCGAGCCGCGCCAGCCCGTCGGCGAGATGATAGATCGCGTTGTCCTTGCGCGGCACCGAGCTGTGGCCGCCGGAATTCCTGACCTCGAGCTGGAAGGAGACCGAGACCTTCTCGCTGGTCTGGATGCTGTTGCGGATCGCCTTGCCGTCCTTCAGGCCGACGCCGCCGCCCTCGTTGAGCGCGAATTCGGCGTCGATCAGGTCGCGGTGGTTCTTGATCAGCCACTGGATGCCGAGGCCGTCGCGGTCAAGGATCTCCTCGTCGGTCTCCAGCGCCACGATGATGTCGCGATCGGGCTTGTAGCCCTCCTGCCTGTAGCGGATCAGGTTGGAGACGAAGGCCGCCGCCATGTACTTGTCGTCGCCGGAGCCGCGCGCGTAGAAATAGCCGTCCTTCTCGATCAGCTTGAACGGATCGACCGACCAGTCCTCGCGGTTGGCCGGCACGACGTCGAGATGGGCGACGAGCAGGATCGGCTTGCGTGCACCGCTGCCATGCAGCCGCGCCACCAGGTTGCCTTTGCGCGGCGCCGGCGAGAACGCCTGCACGTCGGCGTCGGGGAAGCCAGCCGCCTTCAGGCGCGCGGCGACCGCCTGCGCGGCGCGGTTGGTGTCGCCGGTCGCGGTCGTGGTGTCGATCTCGAGCAGCTCCTTGTAGATGTCGTGCGCGAGCTGCTGTTGCGGGGTCAGATCTTCGGCGAGCGCGCCACCTGCTGCGAACGGAAACGACGCAAGTGCGCAGACAAGGGAGATCGTGGGAAGCCTTCGCCGCTCTCGTCGTTGCATCGCGCCCTCCATGGTGCCGGCTTTTGATGAAGGGATTTCAGACCGGATGAAACCGCTTGGCAAGGTGCAAGACCCTGTCAATTTTGCAGGGCATCGTCGCCGATTTCGCTGCCCGCTTGCTTCGCTTCCTTGCTTGCCTATTTCGTCTCCTTGGCGGCGACCACCTCGATCTCGACCAGGAAGCCGGGATTGGCGAGCGACGCCACGCCGACGACCGAGCGCGCCGGCAGGTTGGGCTGGCTACCGCCAAAGAATTGCGTGTAGCCTTCCATGAAGGCCTTGAAATCCATCGGCGCCGCCGCGCTGTGCACCAGAAACACCTGCATCTTGACGACGTCGGCCATCGAGAGCCCGAGGCTTTCGAGGATCGCCTTGATCCGGTTGAGCACGCCCACGGTCTGGGTCCTGGTGTCGCCATACGCCTGCACCGACGAAGGATCGGCGTCCTTGCTGACGAGCGGGGGCACCTGGCCGCTGACATAGGTGACCGTGGCGCCCGGCGGGACCTGCACGGCCTGCGCGATCGGAAAGCTCGAGTTCGGGATCGGATGCCTGACAATCTCGGCCGCAGCCGGTGCAGCGAGGCTCGCCGCTGCAAGCGCGCCGGCCAGCCCGATCATCGTCCATTTCATAAAACCCCTCCCCTTCAATGGCGGGCGTCGGCGACGTCCTTCGACGTCACCACGTCCTGGTAGCTGTTGCCGAAATGCGTCCGCAGATAATTCACCACCGCGGCGATCTGGCCGTCCGTCATCATGTCGCCGAACGGCGGCATGGCGCGGCGGCCGTTGATCACGAGATAGATCGGATAGCCGCTCACCCCGAGATTGCGGTTCGCGACCAGCGACGGATAGCTGCCGGCGCCGGCCGCGCCCGCGGCATCGGGCATGTGGCAGCCCTGGCAGACATTGGCGAACAGCTCCTCGCCGGTCATCTCGACGAATTTGTAGCCGGACGAGAAAGTGCGGTCGTTGTCTTGTGCCGCCGTCGTGCCTGACAGCACCAGCGAGGTGGCGAAAAGCAGGTTCCAGGCAGGACTCGCCATCACGCCCTCATCACGCGCTGGTGCAGGCGGGTGATCGCGTCGAGCGCGGACAGGATCGCGCCTTCCTGCCAGGCCGGCAGTGCGGACGCATGCTCGCCCGCCAGCACGATGCGGCCGTCGATCTCGCACAGATTGCGGTAGTGCTTGGCCCGCGCCTCGTCGCTCCAGTCGCCGCTGCAACCGAGCACGAAGGGCACGCGATGCCAGGCGACCGCGACGCCGGTCTCGAATTCGTTTCTGTACTGTGGATGGATGGCGGCGCCGAACTCGACCGCGCGCGCGACGCGCTCGGCCGGCGTCATCGCGGTGAACTCGTAGGCATTGGCGCCGCCGAACAGGTAAGCCCCGAGCAGCACGCCGCGGCCCTGCCGGTTAAAGCCGGTGTTGGGATAGGCGATCTGCCGGATCGGCAGGTCGGTATAGGAGATGCCGCCATAGATCGCCTCGTCCTCCTCCCAGAACCGCCGCCTGAACTGCAGGCCGATCTTGACCGAGCCGGCATAGGGCACCGCGTCGATCGCCGCCTTCATCGCCGCATTCACCTCGACCGGCAATTGGCTGAGGATCGACAGCGGAATGGTGCAGACGCACCAGTCGGCCTTCGCCTGCTGCACGGTGGCAGGGCTCTTGGTGTCGATGAAGCTTACGACGACGCCGCGGTCATCCTGCTGGATCCGCGTCACCTTGGCGTTATAGCGGATCAGGTCAGAGACCTCCCGCGCAAAGGCCTTGCCGATCGCGTCCATGCCGCCGACCGGCTGGAACATCGTGGTCTGGAAATTGTAGTTGGCGAAACTCTGCAAATAGCGCCAGAGCCGCGATTGCAGGATCTCCGACAGATCGAGCGTCTCGCCGGGCAGCGGCGGCGCCGACAGCCCGCCGCCGGGATCCCTGGCATAGCCGCGGAACTCCGCCGACGCCAGGTTCGACCTGTAACGGAAATCACGATCGAGCGCGCCCCAGGAGCGCAGCGCCTCCAAAAGCATCTGCTTGTCTTCGCGGGAGACAGCCTCATCGAGCCGCCCCTGCTGCGTCACCTTGGCGAGCAGCTCGGCGACAGAGCCCTGAAAGTCCGCGCGCACCGCGCGGATGCGTTGCGGCGCGCCGCCGAAGGCGCGCGTGGCATGCAGATAGGCGTTATGGTTGAGCTGGATGAAGGCCTCGAGCGCGACGCCGAAGCGGCGGCAATAGTCGAGCAGCGCGGTGTGGTGATAGGGAATCCGCCACGGACCGGGGTTGATGTAGAGCCCTTCCTCGAACTCGCAAGTTTGCTTGAACCCGCCGAGCTCGGTGTAGCGGTCGCCGCCGCGCAGCGTCCAGTTTCGTCCGCCGGCACGGTCGTTGAATTCGAGGATCTGGACCTTGTAGCCGGCCTTGCGCAGTTCGAGCGCCGCGGTCATGCCGGCGAGGCCGGCGCCGAGCACGAGCACCGAAGCGCCCTTCGGGTCGCCATCGAGCCTGACCGGGCCGCTGTAAGGCGATTCCGACGCGAATCCGAGGCTCGTCATCGCGTGATACATCGCAGCGCTGCCGGCCATCGCCCCGATCAGCGACAACAGATCACGTCGCCTGACGACTGCAGCTTCGCCTTGCATGACGGTTCGCCCACCGCACGGCCCACGCCGCGGGATGAGAGAAGAAGCCGCCAACGCTCGCACTGTCAAGAAAACGCATCGTGTGCGGGGCCGCGCCACACGCGCTTTTGATGCGTCGGGCGAGGCGCGCGGCAGAAGGACGAGGAGATGCGCGCCATCCAAGGGGTGTCCTCATAAATCTGGCGCTTCACGCACGGTATTGTCCGCTCCACCCCTGCAAGCCGACAACGGATGCGGACACCGGCGTGACCGTTCGGGGGCCAAAAGCTCCTATCTCATAGCAGCGATTAGGGTGCAGGATGGGCGGCTCGAACCGAATAGCATTCGCGGATCGGAGATAGTTATGTTCAATCCCACTCAGATTGTGATCCAAGCGTTTGTCGAGGAGCTAAAAGGCAAGTACCGCCTGATCTATGGAGTCCTGGATCCAGCCTATCCGGACATCATTGGTTTTGTTGGACGCCTCGCTTTGGAGAATATTGCCAATAGTGATGCGGCCTACCACGACATGAATCACACCATCATGGTTACGTTGGTCGGCCAGGAGATTTTGCTTGGAAAACACACCAGCGAGGGCGGCGTCAGCCCGCGCGACTGGCTCCATTTTATGATTTCGCTTCTATGCCACGATATCGGCTATGTACGGGGGGTCTGCCGGGGCGATCGCGAAGGGCAATATGTCTGTAGCGAACAAGGTGATCTCGTGCCCATACCGGCGGGAGCCACGGACGCATCCTTGACCCCATATCATGTCACGCGTTCGAAACTCTTTGTCCGCGAGCGTTTCGGCAAAGGGAGCTTGACCAACATCGATACGCGAGAAATCGAGGCAAACATCGAGCACACGCGCTTCCCGGTGCCGGAGGACGAGCAGCATACCAGCTCGGCAGATTATCCAGGCTTGCTTCGTGCCGCGGATCTGATCGGTCAATTGGCCGACATTGACTATCTGCGGAAGACGTCGGCGTTGTTTGCCGAATTTCGGGAAACCGGCGCGAACAAGAGGCTCGGGTACCAAACTCCCGATGATTTGCGGGCAGCGTATCCGGCTTTCTTCTGGCACGCCGTCCGCCCCTATATCGGCGACGCACTCCGCTATCTGCGGGTCACGCAGGAAGGCAAGCAGTGGATCGCCAACCTCTATGCCCACGTGTTCTCAGAAGAACACAGGGGAGAATTCGGGGCCTCTTGAGGCGGGCTTCCACACACGGAAATTTTTCCGCCTCGGGGACTCGCCGGAACGCTAGTGTGGCGGTTCAGAAGTCCGCATCATTGTCGCTGCGAGTTCGTCATGCGGACTTCTGAACCAAAGCCACACTAGTGTGATAAGTTGCTAGTGTCCTTCGATTCCGAAGTTCGCAAACGAGGGACCCGCAGAATGATGCGAACTTCGGAATCGAGACACTAGTTCGATTTCTGCTTGACGTAGCGGCCCGGCGCCGGCTCGATGGTCCGGTAGCTCGCATTGCCGGGCTGCGTCGGCGCTGGAATGGTGCCGGCAGAATGGCGCTTCATCCAGGCATCCCAGTCCGGCCACCAGCTTCCCGGCCTTTCCTGCGCTTTCGCGAGCCAGCCCTCGGCGTCACTGCTGAGATCGTCGTTGAGCCAGTGGCTGCGTTTCTTCTTGGCGGGCGGATTGATGACGCCGGCGACATGGCCGCTCGCCGCCAGCACGAAACGCGGCTCCTTGCCCATGAGGTCCTTGGAGCGGAACGCGCTCCTCCAGGGCACGATATGGTCCTCGCGCGAGGCCAGCACGTAGAGCGGCACCTTCACCGCGGAAAGATCGACCGGCACCCCGCATTGCGTGGTCTTGCCGGGCTCGCGCAGGATGTTCCGCAAGTACGCGTTGCGGGTGTACCAGCAATACATCGGCCCCGGCAGGCTGACGCTGTCGGAATCCCAATACAGCAGATCGAAGGCGTCGGGCGATGCGCCCTTCAAATAGCTGTCGACCACATAGCGCCAGATCAGGTCGTTGGCGCGCAGCGTGCCGAAGGTGAAGGCGAGCTCCTTGCCGGGCAGGATGCCGCCGCGCCCGATCGTCGCTTCGCGCAGCGCGATCGAGGCGTCGTCGATCAGGAGGCCGATCTCGCCGGGATCGGAAAAATCGAGCATGGTGGTCAGAAGCGTCATGGTGACGAATTTGTCCTCCCCGCGCGCCGCGAGCACCGCGGCCGCGCAGCTCAGGATCGTGCCGCCGACGCAGAAGCCGAGCGCATGAACGCGATCGACGCCTGCGATGTCGCGCACGACGTCGATGGCCTTGATCGGCCCGAGCGTCAGGTAGTCGTCCCAGCTGAGATGGCCGATCTCCGGCACCGCGCTGCGCCAGGAGATCAGGAACACGTGATGGCCCTGGGCGACGGCATATTCGACCAACGAGTTTCCCTTGCCGAGATCGAGCAGGTAATACTTGTTGATGCAGGGCGGCACGATCAGAAGCGGCGTCTTCTCCACCTCCGCGGTCTGCGGCGTGTACTCGATGAGCTGGATCAGCTCGTTCTCGTAGATCACCGCGCCCGGCGTGTTGGCGAGATTGCCGCCGACCTCGAAGGCGGATTCGTCGACGCGCGTGATCCGTCCCTTGCGGACATCGTCGATGAAATTCTGCATGCCGGTGGCGAGGCTCGCGGCGCGGGTCTTGATCGCGGTGCGGATGACGTCGGGGTTGGTGGCGGGAAAATTCGACGGGCTCATCGCGTCGATGAACTGCCGGGCATAGAAGCGAAGCTGCAGCTTGGAGCGCTCGTCGACCTGGGCGTTCTCGACATACTCCGACAGCTGCTTTGACGCGAGCAGATAGGACTGCTTGAGCAGGTCGTAATAGGGCGTCTCGGCCCAGGCCTCGTCCTTGAAGCGCTTGTCGCTGCGCGCAGGCTGAACCCTGGCGTCCGCGCCGAACGTCAGCGCCCTCACGAAAGCCGCGTTCCAGAAGCGCCAGACCTGGGTGAAGTAGTCGCGCTGCATGTCGGCCATGAAGGCGACCGGCGAAAACCCCTTCCCGTTGGTCGGCTCGCCGTTGGCGACACCCATCGCCGCGGCCACGGCATCGTCGAACTGTTTCATCGACTGCTCGCCGACCTCCATCAGGTGCTGAAGATAGGCGGACGGATCGTTCGGCAGGGGGGTGCTTTCCATATGAGCCTCCAAACGATCGATGCAAACGCGGGCAACTATCTTGATACGGGATCGAACGTCCCGCCAGATAAATCGCGATCGACGGCATGGGGTTGCAATCGGACATCATGCGACGACTATCGCAGCGCAACAAATGCCTGCGCGTCGGCGGCGGGCCTAAACCGCGGCGGATCTACCGCGCGTTCGCATCGCCCTGAAGCAAGAGCTTCAGCCGCACGTCGGTTTCGACGAAATTTTCTCTTGCCTCGCGCTCGGCAGCCTCGGCGTCGCGCCGGTCGATCGCGTCGATCAGATCGTCGTGAAAATGCAGCATGCTGCGCAACTGTCCCTGGCCCAGGATCATGGTCACGTTGCGCGCAAAGGACTCCTCGATGCCGCGATAGGCCTCGATCGCGAAGCGGTTGCCGCCGGCAAGCACGATCGCGAAATGGAACTGATAGTCGAGCTGCGCGAACTCGTCGGCGCTGTTCCGCTTCACCGCGCGCTCGCAATCGGTCCAGGCCGACTTGATGCGCGCCATCTGGGCCGCGCTGTGCCGCTCGGCCGCCTGCCGGGCGGCGGGAATCTCGATCGCCTTGCGGAATTCGTAGAGCTCGATCAGCGCATCCGCGCTCTGGGTCGCCGCGATGCGGCCCTGCGGCATGCCGCGGTCGATCACATAGGTCCCAAGGCCGCTGCGCGACTCCACAAGCCCGAGATGACCGAGCACACGCAGGGCCTCGCGCACGGTGGAGCGGCCGACGCCAAGTTGCCGGCTCAGTTCCTGCTCCGAGGGCAGCTTGCTGCCGGGAGCCCAGGCCTCCTTGCCGAGCATGCCGCGCATCGCGGCGATCACTTCATCCACCAGGGACGTCTTGGCCACGCGCGGCAGGGAGGCGTTCGGCGACAGTAATTTCGGCATCTCGTTCAAATCCGCCTCCCGAGCACTACGAAGCCCCGGCGATTCTGGCAACGGTCCGGCTATCTCATAGCATGCTATCTGCTTGTCAGACAGCCTGACTTGTGCTTTGATCCGCTCGATTGAGGAGCCGGGGAGCGGAAACGGATGAAAATTACGGGGGTTAAGGCGACGCCCGTGAATATTCCGCTCCAGGTCCCCTTCCTGTTCGGCGTGGGCGTCTATCCGGGCGACACCAAGGTCATCGTCGAGGTCTCAACCGACGAAGGCATCTCGGGGCTGGGCGAAGCACCCTCCCCCGAATGCGCCCCCGTCATCAACGAGGTGCTCGGTCCGGCGCTGGCCGGACGCGATCCGCTCGACCTTTTGGCCTGCGAGCGCGCCTGCGTCCCCGATCTGCAGGTGATGCCGAACACCGGCGACAGCACGCTGCTGCGCGCGTTCGGCGGCATCGAGATCGCGCTCTGGGACATCAAGGGCAAGGCGTTCCGTCAGCCGCTCTACATGCTGCTCGGCGGCGCCTTCCGCAAGCAGATCGCCTTCGCCGAATATTTTGCCTTCCGCCAGCGCCGCGGCGAGATCGGCGGCGAGCGAACCGCAGGCGAAATCGCCGACTACTGCGCGCGGATGAAGAGCGAGCACGGATCGACGATGTTCGAAGGCAAGCTGCAGCTCGGCGATCCAGCGCTCGAAATCCGCTCGGTGAAGGCCATTCGCGCCGCGATCGGCGACGACGCGTTGCTCCGGCTCGACGGCAACATGTCGTGGTCGGTGCCGACGGCGCGGCGGATCCTGGCCGAGATCGCGCCCTATAACGTGCGCAATTACGAAGACCCGGTCGCGACGCTGGAGAACATGGCGAAGCTGCGCCAGCACAGCGGGATCTCGTTCTCGACTCACACCGTCGACGTGCAGAAGGCGGTGCGGCTCGGCGTGCCCGATTTCTTCGTCACCAACCTCGCGGTGCTTGGCGGCATTGCGCGCGCGGTGAAATTCATCGCGGCGTGCGAGCGGATGAACATCGGCTGGTGGTGCTTCAGCGGCGAGACCGGCATCGGCATATCGGCCTATCTGCACCTGATGGCGGCGACGCCATCGGTCACCGAGCCCGGCCAATGCATCCTGCACTGGCAGTCCGACGACGTGATCGAGGAAGGCCCGTTCAATCCGAAGAACAATATGGTCGCGGTGCCGGAAGGACATGGGCTCGGCGTCACGCTGTCGCAGTCGCGCCTGGCGCGCTGCCACGAGCGGTTCCTGCGAGAGGGTCCCTACAACTACTTCCGCGATCCGGACAATCCTGGCCAGTACCGGCGTTTGCCGCTGCAATGAAGATCAACATTGGGAGGAGCACAATGAACAAGGAAAACTTCTGGGCGCGCGTTTTCACCTTTCTTCCGACGCCGACAAGCGAGGATGGCGAGCGGATCGACGAGAAGCGCCTGTGCGAGGAGATCGACTATCAGGCCGAGCACGGCGTCGACGGCATCTGCGTGTTCGGCAGCACCGGCGGCAACGGTTCGTTCACCGACGAGGAGATGAAGGCTGCGACCAGGCTTGCGGTCAAGCATGCCGCCGGACGGCTTTCGGTCATCGCGGGCACGGGCGCGCGAACCACGAGTGGCTGCATCGCCCTCTCCCGCCACGCGCAGGACGTGGGCTGCGACGGCATCATGGTGCTGCCGGTCTCCTACTGGCCGCTCACGGTGGACGAAGTGTTCGCCCATTACGAGCAGGTCGCTCGCGCCGTGAACATTCCGATCTGCGTCTACAACAACCCGTGGACGACCGGCGTCGACATGAAGCCGGATTTCCTGGCGAGGCTGGCACAGCTCGACAATGTCAACTGCATCAAGGAAAGCACCGGCGACCTCTCCCGGATCAGCGCCATCCGGGCGCTGACGGACGACAAGGTCACCCTGATCGCCGGCTGGGAATCGACCAGCCTGCAGGCCTTCAGCGCCGGCGCACGCGGATGGGCGCCGGTCTGCAGCAATTTCGCGCCAAGGAAGGCGATGGCGTTCTTCGAGACCGCGACCAGGAGGCGTGACGCGGCTGCGGCGCAAACGCTGTGGGACGAGCTGTTCCCGATTTGCGAATTCATCTGCGCCAAATCCCATATCCGCGTCGCCCATACCGGCCTCGGCCTCATGGGCCGGCCGGTCGGCCCGCCGCGGCGGCCGATGCGCCTACTTGGCGAGCAGGACCGCGTCGCCCTCACGGCCATTCTCGACGGGCTCGCCGGGGCGGCCCCGCAAGAGCAGGCGGCGACGGCACGCGCCAGCGCTGGAGGACGGCGATGAGGATCAACAGGATCTCGGCGTATCTTGTCGCCTGCGCGGTCGGCTTCGGCGCGACCGGGGCCGGCGCGCAAACCAGGGCCATCAAGATCGGCGTGCTGGAGGACCAGTCGGGCCTCTACGCCGACGCCACCGGCGCCGGCTCGACGCTGGCGGCGCAAATGGCGGTCGAGGATTCCGGACTTGCAGCGAAAGGCTGGAAGATCGAGATCGTCGCCGCCGATCATCAGAACAAGCCCGACGTCGGCGTCAACATCGCGCGCAAGTGGGTTGACGAGGACGGGGTCGACGCGATCACGGGCCTCGGCAGTTCGGGCGTCGCGCTCGCCGTCAACCAGCTCATGAAAGCCAAGAACAAGCTGGCGCTGGTCGCGAGCGGCGGCACCTCCGACCTCACCGGCAGCGCCTGCACGCCCAATACCGTCCACTGGACCTACGACACCTACGCGCTTGCCAACAGCACGGGGACCGCGATCACCAAGGCGGGAGGCGACAGCTGGTTCTTCATCACGGCCGACTACGCCTTCGGTGCTGCGCTGGAGCGCGACACGACGGCGGCGGTGGAAAAGGCCGGCGGCAAGGTGATCGGCCACGTCCGCCATCCGCTCAACACGTCGGACTTCTCGTCTTACCTGCTGCAGGCGCAATCCTCGGGCGCCAAGGTGATCGGCTTCGCCAATGCCGGGGGCGATGCCACCAATGCGATCAAGCAGGCAGCCGAATTCGGCCTCACCCGGTCGGGCCAGAAGATCGCGGCGCTCCTGATGTTCCTGCCCGACGTGCGCGCGCTCGGGCTCGAGGCCGGGCAAGGATTGAACCTCACCGAAACCTTCTACTGGGATCTCAATGACGACACGCGGGCTTTCTCCGCGCGGTTCGCCCAACGCATGAAGAACGCGGCCGTTCCCACCATGCCGCAGGCCGGCGTCTACGCCGTCGTGCTGCATTATCTGAAGGCTGTGGTCGCGCTCAACGGCGACGTCAAGGACGGCGCCAAGGTCGTTGCCAAAATGAAGGAAATCCCGACCGACGACAAACTGTTCGGCAAGGGAAAAATCCGCGTCGACGGCCGCAACCTGCCGCCCGCCTACCTGTTTCAGGTGAAGTCGCGCAGCGAGTCCAAGGGCCCCTGGGACCTTTACAAGGTGCTTGCGTCGACCCCCGGCGAACAGGCGTTCCGGGCCTTGAGCGAAGGCGGCTGCGCGCTCGCATCGCAGTGAAGGCCGGACAGTGCCAGAGCAGCGCTGCGGTGTGTTACGTCGCAGCGCTACTTCGGGGCGTCGACGAAGGCGCTCTCGAGCGTGTCGCCGATCGGCTGCCAGGTGCTGCCGTCGAATTGCACCAGCCGCATCTGCTGGATGGGGCGGAAATCCTCCGGCCCGGTGTTGATGGCAATGCCCGGCAGCAGGATCGCGCTGCGGAACTCCTTCAGCGAGGCGGCCTGCCGCATCACATTCTCGCGCGAGAGGTCGTTGCCGCACTGCTTCAGCACCTGATGCAGCGTCTCGGCGGCGGCATAGCCGAACAGCGCGTTGCCGTCCTCCTTGTTCCCGTCGGGAAAGTATTTGTCCATGAAGTCGGACCATTGCTTCATGCCGGCATCGTCGTTCCAGGCGGGATCGCCGGGATTCTTGAGAAAGCTGGTCGAGATCACGCCGATCGAATTCTCCAGCCCGGCCGGGCGCAGCGCGTTCGCAATCGAGGCCGAGGTGTTGTCGAGCAGGAATACCGGGTGCCAGTCGATCTCCGCCATCCGGCGGATCGCCAGCGCCGCGACCGCCGGGGCGCCATCGAACAGCAGGATTTCCGCGCCGGAGTCCTTGAGCAGGTCGATC
Source organism: Bradyrhizobium sp. NP1 (assembly GCF_030378205.1). Classification (NCBI taxonomy): domain Bacteria; kingdom Pseudomonadati; phylum Pseudomonadota; class Alphaproteobacteria; order Hyphomicrobiales; family Nitrobacteraceae; genus Bradyrhizobium; species Bradyrhizobium sp. NP1. The sequence goes on along the minus strand of NZ_CP127385.1, from coordinate 2,258,870 downwards.
TGGGTATCGATCGACTTGTCGGAGAGGTCGAAGGCGATATCGGAAACGATCATCCGCGCCCAGTCGCCGAGCCCCTCCTGCAATCCGCGGAACAGATCACGGCCGAACTGATCGTTCTGCCAGAGCACCGCGATCTTGCGCTCAGGATAGGAGGCCTGGATGTAATTGGCGTAGATCCGGCCCTCGGCGCGGAATGCCGGCTGCCAGCCCATGGTGTAGGGGAACGCCTTCGGCTTGCTCCATTCCTCGTCGCCGGAAGCGAGGAAAAGCTGCGGGACCTTGTGCTCGTTCAGGTAGGGCCGCACGGCCAGGTTGCCCGGCGTGCCGAACGAACCGAACACCAGCAGCACCTGGTCGGCCTCGACCAGCTTGCGCGTCTTCTCGCGTGCCGCCTCCGGATCGGAGCTGTCGTCATAGGAAACGAACCTGACCTTGCGGCCATTGATGCCGCCATGCTCGTTGACCATGTCGAAATAGGCCGCTTCGGCCTTTCCGATGCTCGAAAACGCCGCCAGGGGCCCGGTATAGGGCATCACATTGCCGATGCGGATCTCGTCGGCGGATTCGGCCTGGTCCTCGGCCGTGGCCGGTGCGCCGGACAGAACCGAGCCGGCCATGATGATGAGCGCCGGGAGCAGCGCCTTGATGCTGTTCTTCTTGCTGGTCTTGTCGGGTTTGGGCATCGATCGGCCTCACTCAACTATCGGCCGGCCCAACGGAGCCGCCGCGATCGTTTGCCGGACGAGGTTTACCCCAAATCTGGCACTTTTTGCGATCTGATCGCGCAATCTGCTCACCTCGACCGGACGGCACGCCTTGGGCTGGCGCAAACCTGCCGACGCGAAGCCTACGCCTCGACCGCGTTGCGCGCGATCACGTTGCGGTAAAAGGCGACGCTGAGCTTGGGGGTGCGGACCAGCGTGTCGAAGTCGACCCGGTAGACGCCGAACCGCTTGCCGAAACCGTAGATCCACTCGAAATTGTCCATCAGGCTCCAGAGGAAATAGCCGCGCACCGGCGCGCCGTCGGTGATCGCGCGCTGCAACTGCACGAGATAGTTGCGCAGGAACATGATGCGGTCGAGATCGTAGATGTGGCCGTCGGGCGAGACCTTGTCGTCGGCGGAGGCGCCGTTCTCGCTGATGTAGATCGTGCCGGTGTTCCAGATCTTGGCGGCGATCCGCGGCACCCAATAGGCGGTTTCCGGGCCGATGCGCAGCCAATCCGAATTCATGCGGGGAAAGGAGGAGGGAAACGGCAGCACGGTGAAACCCGGCACCTTGTCGGACGCGACGATGTAATATTGCGGCGCGTAGATATTGAGGCCGACGAAATCGATCGGCGAGCCGATGATCCGCAGCTCGTCGGCGGTGTATTTCGGCGCGTCCTTGCCGGCATAGGCGAGGAAATGCTCGGTATATTGGCCGGTCAGGATGACGTTGAGCAGCCCGGCATTGAGCTCGCGCGTCGCGATCTCGGTCGCGGCAATGTTCTCGGGCGTGTCGATCGCAGGCAGGCAGGCCGCGATGTTCTCGGCCAGCCCGACGCGGGTGCCCGGGCGCGCTTTGGCACGGATCGCCTGCACGGCAAGCCCATGGCCCAGCGCGACGTTGTGACGGACCTGGTTGAGCAGTGCCGGCGCGAGCTTCAGCCCCGGCGCATCGATGCCCCAGCCATAGCCGAAATTCACGAAGCGGCCCGCCTCGTTGACGGTGAAGAAGGATTTGACGCGATCGCTCAACCGTTCGGCCACATAGCCGGCATAATCGGCGAAGGCTTTCGAGGTCTCGACCGACTGCCAGCCGCCGACGCGGTCCTGCAGCGCCTGCGGCAGGTCCCAGTGATAAAGGGTGGCGAAGGGCTCGATGCCGCTTGCCAGCAGCTCGTCGAGCAGGCGGTTGTAGAAGTCGAGCCCCTTGGGGTTCGGCTTGCCCTTGCCTTCCGGAAACACCCGCGGCCAGGCGATCGAGAAGCGATAGGCCCTGGCGCCGAGGTCGCGGATCAGGCCGACGTCCTCCTTGTAGCGGTGGTAGTGGTCGTTGGCGCGATCGGCATTGCTGCGGTCGGCGATCTTGCCGGGGGTGTGGCTGAAAACGTCCCAGATCGACGGACCGCGGCCGTCCTCCTTGACCGCGCCTTCGATCTGATAGGCCGAGGTGGCCGTGCCCCAGATGAAGCCGGAGGGAAAGCTGGCCGCCCCGCGCGACAGCCCCCCACTGTCCTGCGCCCTCAGCGGTCCTGCCGCCAGCGCCGCGACCGACAGCCCGGCAAGGCTCGCAAATTGCCTGCGCGAGAATTTTTCAGCCATGCCGATTCTCCCGTGCCGCCACTGGTGGAGCGGATTTGACGTTCGCTAGCATCTGCCGCGGCTCCTCATGCGAACGTCAAATCCAAAGCTCCACCAGCATCAATAACTTGCTGGTGGTCCTGCGATTTAACATTCGCAAACGTGCCTCCCAGATGGGATGCGAATGGATGACCACCGAATTTGACGTTCGCTAGCATCTGCCGCGGCTCCTCATGCGAACGTCAAATCCAAAGCTCCACCAGCATCAATAACTTGCTGGTGGTCCTGCGATTCTAACATTCGCAAACGTGCCTCCCAGATGGGATGCGAATGTCAGAATCGGACCACCTGGTGGAGCGGATTTGACGTTCGCTGCCATCTGCCGCGGCTCCTCATGCGAACGTCAAATCCAAAGCTCCACCAGCATCAATAACTTGCTGGTGGTCCTGCGATTCTAACATTCGCAAACGTGCCTCCCAGATGGGATGCGAATGTTAGAATCGGACCACCTCCCATCAGCGCTGGTCGATCTGATAGGCGGAAATCCGGTCGATCTCGAACGCGACAGTGTTGGGCGTTTCGCCGTCGACGAATCCGACGCCCTGAAAGTTCTTCGCACCCATCGCCAGATTGACGATCATGTACATGGGATCGTCGAATCCTATGGGGGTACGGATGTCGGAGACCGGCTTGCGGTCGATGAAATAGACGATGCGGTCGCGTTCCCACAGCACGCCGTAATCGTGAAAGGCCGTGGACGCATCGGGCTGCACGAAGTCGAAGCCGCAGGATTCTACCCGGCCGCTTTGCCGAATCCGCCAATGCGTGGTCATCACGAGGTCGCCCGGCCGCTGCCCGCGCCCTTCCATGACGTCGATCTCCGGCGGCCAGCCGCCGTCATTGGCGAGCATCCAGAACGCCGGCCAGACGCCGGTGCCGACGGGGATTTTCGCCCGGATTTCGAAATAGCCGTATTTCTGCGAAAACGAAGCCTGCGTCGTCAGGATGCCCGAGATGAATTCATTGTCGAACAGCACATCCTTGAGCGCAGCCGGCGTGCGCCTCGCCTCGATCGAGAGCACGCCGTCCCGCACCTTGAAGGGATCGAGCCCGAGCGGCGTGGTCGAGCGCCCGCCATAGCGCGGATCGACATAGATCTGCTGCTCGCCGTTCCAGGCGTCCTTGCGCTTGAAGTCGGAGCCGGCGCCGCCCCAGTAGTTGGCCTCCGGCCAGGACGCCCCGCCCGCGTAGTGCGGCACCCACCTTCCGCTGGCGAGCGGATGCTGGTCGAAATCGTCGTGAAAAGTCCGGTACAGCGGGACGGTTTCGAACGTCCGCATGCCGGCGGCCGCGATGCGGCGGCAGCTTTGATCGAGCGGATCGGTGGTCGCCAGCAGGCTCAGCGCGGCCGGGGCCGCCGCAAGCTCGTCCCCGGCCAGCGCGGGCGTGGTGGCTGCAAGCCAAGCGATCACGATCACGGCACGCGGCGTCACGCTTTCCACCTCGGCTGATCATGCCAGGATAGATCATGGCGCGCGCCGCGCAAACCGCCTTGCGACCGGAAAAAGCGCGATTTGAGGCGGCCGGATACCGCGCAGTCGCGGCCGGCCTTCGTCAGATTTCGACGATGTCGCCGGCCGGCGTATTCGTCTGCGGCCGATGGACGAGGTCGCGATCGATGACCGCGCGCAGCGCCGGCTCTGGCAGCGGCTCGGCGGCGCGGATCAGGTTGTTGGCCTCGAACTTGCCGTCCTCGCTGATGTTGTTGTGCGAGGCGAAGATATCGGTGACCCGGCCCGCGGTCGCAAACGGAAGCAGCAGGCGTTCATAGGCCACCGAGCGCCCGACGAGGTCGCGATACATGAAGATGGTGTAGGTGGGCCGCGCCCGCCGGATGCATTCGAAATAGACCGGCAGCACGACCGGCCCGTGATGCGGCCCCATATATTCATCCAGCGAGCGCCCCTCGCTCGCCTCGCCATAGGCCGCCGCCATGATCGCGCTTTCCCGCATGAAGGTGATCTGAGGCGGCGAAACCGACGAATCGACCCTGAGCAAGGCCAGATTGCGCAGTTCGTCCGCGGCCCGCTCCGGCTCGAAATCGGCGATGGCAGGCACCAGTCCGGACTTCACGAACAGGCGCAGCCAGGCATTCAGCAGCACGCGCTGCCGGATGGACTTCACGACCGACGGACCTGCACTCTCGAAATCCACGATTGCCGCTCCTCGAAGGGACCCGCCGCCAGCGTTGCATCACGTGGGAAATATTCGGTGAAGGCCGCTGGCGCGGCTCCGACAGGCTTAACGCTGCCCTAAGCTTGCATGGCGGGCCGCGCCGCCGACGGCTGGTAAACATTGGCTAAAAGAGGTAGCTAAAGACCCCACCCAGCGAAAGCCTGCCATGATCGACGATACCTCCTCCGCCGGCGCCCGACTTCGGGGCTTCTCGATGTCGCTGCCGATGGCGCTGTTGCGCGCCCGCGAGGCGGTGATGCAGCATTTCCGGGCCATGCTGCGCAGCTTCGGAATCACCGAGCAGCAATGGCGGGTGCTGCGGGCGCTGGCCTCGAAGCGGACGGTGGAATTTTCCGAGCTGGTCGAGATGACCTTCCTGCTCGCGCCCAGCATGTCGCGCATCCTGAAGGAGCTGGAGAGCCGCAAGCTGATCGTGCGGCGCACCACCGACGAGGACCTGCGCAAGATCAACGTCTCCATCACGGCCGCCGGCCTGCGGCTGATCGAGAAGGTCGCGCCGCATTCCGAATTCATCTATGCGCAGATCTCCTCCCGCTACGGCCTGAAGAAGCTCGCGACCCTGCAGGCGATGCTGAAGGATCTCGAACTGGCGCTGTCGGGGGAGTTGATCGCGCAGCCGTCGGGCAACGAAAGCAAGACCAGCGGTCGCCTCAAGGCCGGTTCGCGCTCGGCATCGAATTGAACGCTCCCTGCGGCCCGCCGGACGAGGCCGCGCCGGCGGCGCCCGCGGTTATGGCGCGACGATCGGGGTCGCGAGCAGCTTCGGCTTTCTCGGCTCGGTGCCGGCAAACACGCTGCCCTCCTCGAACCATGAGCGCGGCGCGGCCGCGCCCCACAGCGTCTGGCGCTGCGGATCCTTGAGGTCCCAACGGATCGGCTCGTGGTCGGGATCGACGGTCTGGTAATCCGAGCAATAGAACTCGATGCGATGGCCGTCGGGATCGCGGATGTAGAGGAAGAACGCGTTCGAGATGCCGTGGCGGCCGGGGCCGCGCTCGATATTGGCGAGGTAGCCCGAGGTCGACATCACGTCGAGCAGGTCGATGATGTTGAGCGGCGTCGGCACCCAGAACGCCACGTGATGCAGCCGCGGCCCGATGCCGTTGGTGAAGGCGATATCGTGCACGCCGCCCTTGCGGTGCATCCAGGCCGCCCAGAGGTCGCCGGTCTCCTGCGTGTCGGTGTACTCTGTGAGCCGGAAGCCGATCGAATTGTAGAAATGCACGGCCGCGCCGACATCGGGCGAAAAGCAGTTGAAATGGTCGATGCGCAGCGGCTTGATGCCCTTGTACAGGGCGTATTGCTGATGGATCGCCGGCAGGCGGTCCATCCGCGAATAGAATTCGAGCGGAATGCCCTGGGGATCCCGCGTCCTGAAGGTGCGGCCCTGATGCGGCTCCTCGACCCATTGGGTGGCGAGCCCGCTTCTGTCGAAGAACGCCTTCGCGCGCTCGAGATGCTCGTCGTCCTGCACCTTGAAGCCGAGATCGCCCGCAACCGCGACATCGCCCTGCTGGAGCACGATGCAGTGATGGCCGCGCTCCTCCATCGCGCGCAAATAGATGCGCTTGTCGTTCTCGTCGGTGACCTGCAGGCCGAGCAGGTCGGCATAGAACTTCCGGGACGCCGCAAGATCGGTGACCGTGAGCACGATGTGGCTGAGACGGACGATGTTGAAGGGCGGATTGTGGTTTGAGGTCGGGATCGCCATTCGCACTGCCTCGCTAGTCGCTAGTGGTCCGCCAGCATTGCCAGGCCGCCGCCCGCAACCGGCCGATTTAATTAACATGTTAACAACAATCCGGCCGCCGCGTCAACGAAAAACGGATTTTAGCGCCTGCCCGCCGACAAAAAAGATCGGTCGCACAGGTTTTTAAGGCCCGTGCGGCCGATCAGTTCGGGAGAGCCCGAGGCCGGACGGCAGGCGCCAGTCCGGCGATTTGCACGCGGGTTGAGCGGACGGCCCGCTCAACCCGCCAATCGATCGAGTTCGGCCTCCTTCATCGAGGTGAGGAACTCCTTGATCTGGCGGACCAAAAGGTCGAATTTCTGCTTCAGGAGCCCGACATCGGCCAGCACGTCTCCGGTTGCACGTTCCGCCGCCGACACGTCGCCCGTCACCAGGTCGAGGATGTCGGCGACCGCCTGGGTCGTCTTGCCGGCCTCGCCGACATTGCTCGAGATCTGGCGCGCGGTTGCGCTCTGGCGCTCGACTGCGACCGCGATCTCCGCCGTCGCCTCGCGCGACTTCACCGCAAGCCCGGAAATGTGCTTGACCGTCTCGACCGAGCTTGCGGTCGCGCTTTGAATGCTTTCGATCTTGCTCTCGATGCCCTCGATCTCCTTGGCGGTCTGCCCGGCGAGATTCTTCACCTCCTCGGCGACGACCGCGAAGCCGCGGCCGCTGTCGCCGGCGCGCGCCGCCTCGATCGTGGCATTGAGCGCCAGCAGGTTGGTCTGCTCGGCGATCTGGCGGATCACGTTGACGATGCTGGAAATCTCCAGGCACTGCTCGGCGAGGTTTTCGATCGCGGCGCAGGCCTCGTTCGCGGCGGTGGAAGTGTTGGCGCAGAAATTCGCGCTCTGCGTCGTGCGCTGCGAAATCTGCTCGACCGAGCGCGTCATGTCGTCGATCGCGCTCGACACCGCCCTGGCATTGCTGAGCGTCTGCCCGGTCGCCGAGCGCACGCTGTCGGCGTGGCGCGCCACGTCGTCGATCCGCGTCTTCATGTCGCCGACGCAGGTCTCGACCCGGCCGGTGGCGTGCGAGGCCTCGTCCAGCAGGTGAGCGACCGAATCCTCGAAACGATGCGCGGCCTCGACCAGGAGCTGGCGGCGCTCGGCGTTGAGCTTCTTGCGCGCCTCCAGCTGCTGCGCCGTCAGCTCGCGCATCTCCTCGGCATTGCGCTTGAACACCTCGACGGTGCGCGCCATCGAGCCGATCTCGCTTTTCAGCGCCGTGCCGGGGATTTCGATGTCGGTGCGGCCGCCCGCGAGGTGCTCCATCGCCTCGGTCAGCCGCTTCAGCGGCGTCGAGATGCTGCGGCCGATCAGCCAGCTCAGCAGCAGGCCGATACCGGCGGTCGCAATGCCGATGCCCATCACCATGCTGCGCGCCAGGGCCTGCGAGTCCTGCTGCGCGATCGCAGCCCTTGCGGCCCGTTCGCGCGCGGCGCCGACCAGCTCGGAAGCTTGCGGCAGCATGAGCTGGATATCGGACTTGATGGCGCTGAACAGCGGCGCGACCGTCGCGGCATTGCGCATCCATCCCTCGAACGCCTCGCCATATTCGGCGAGCGCCGCGGCGAGCTCGTCGCGATCATCGCCCGGCAGGCCTGCGCGCTGCAGCAGCGCCGCCGCATGCTCGATCTCGCTGCGGAAAAGCTGCGGGATGAAGCCGGTGCGCGCAATGCGGTACTCGAAATCGAGCCGGCGCAGCGTCAGCAGCGACAGCATCAGGCTCTTGTCGTCGAGGCCGCCGGCCGCGCCGGTCGAGGCGCGATCGATCGCGGCACCCGCAGCCTGCAGCCGGCCGCGGATGCCGTCGGCATTGGTGAGGCCGAACCGGGTCTGCTCGTCCGCGAGCGAGGCAAACTTGGTGCGCAGCGCCCCGAGCTGGTCGCCAAGCCCGCCGATCAGGCCGCGGTCCTCGGCGGCCGAATGCGAGGCCAGCGTCGCGATGTCGTTCTCGGCGATCCCGTAGGCCTTGTCGAACGCCTCGATCAGATCAGCGCTCGGCTGCGCGGAAAATTCCCTCACCGTATCGAGCAGTGTCGCCAGCGCACCCTTCAGCTCGAGACCGGCCTCGATCAGCCGGCGCGACTCCGCGGAATTGTCGAAAGCCTTGCCGACCTGCCGCTCGTTGAGGTCGAAGCTGGCGCCATTGGCGAAAAAGCCGATCACCGGGATGACGGCGAGCAGGACGATGCGCATGCGCACCGAGGCGATCCAGCGCCTGCGCCCGGGGCCGACCGCAGCCTGCGAAGGCCGCCCGGCGCGCGCCGCATCGGCCAGCCCGCCCGCCTCCGTCGGTTCGCTCATCGATAGCCCCTGCACGCGCTCCTCCGATGAAGTTCAACCAGGCAGCCTTGCGTCAAAACAACCGCGATCGTCCCCGTTTCCTCACGCCGATTCTCGCGTCATTCTAGCACGCGTTGTGGTAGCCGCATTGCTCGCGGATAAAGAGCAATGAGGATAACGCCCGACCGGCAAGCCCGCGCGACCGCGTCGCCGAATGCCGCCTCAGAAGCCCGCGCCGTATTTGGCAAGCTCGGCCTTGAGCTCGTTTTCGATCTTGTCCGCGTCGCCGCCTGCCTTCTTCACGCCTTCGACCCAGCTCGCCCTCAACGGCTCGACAGCCTTCTTCCACTGCGCAAGCTCGTCGGCGCCGAGCGCATAGACCTCATGGCCGGCGAGCGCCTTCATCTTGGTGCGCCCATTGGCCTCGAAATCGTTCCAGGGATCGGAGACCTTGGCGGCCCACTCCGGCGTGCAATGATCGTCCATCACTTTCTGCTGCGCCGGCGACATCGCCTGATAGGCCGCCGGGTTGATGTTGTAGGTGAACACGGTCGTATAGAGCGGCACGTCCATGTGATATTTGGTCACCTTGTCGATGCCGAACAGGAAGATCGAGCCCCAGGGAAAGGTGATCTCGTCGGCCACGCCGCGCTCCAGCGCATCGCGCGACTCCGGCGCCGACGCCTGCACATTGGTGCCGCCGAGCAGCTTGACCATCTCGCCGATCGTGCTCTGCGCGGGGCGCACCTTCATGCCGGCAAGATCGGCGGGCGCCACGATCTTCTTGCGGCCATGCAGCGCACCGGGATCATGGATGAAGACGAAACACAGCTTGGTGTCCTTCATCTCGGTCTTGGCGTATTTCCGGTACCACTCGTTGATCGCGAGCGTGCCCTTCTTGCCATCGGTGAAGGTGAAGGGCAGCTGTCCGGCGGCGATGATCGGGAAACGGCCCGGCTGGTAGCCCGGGTTGACGTAGGTCACGTCGGCGATGCCGTCGCGCGCCATGTCGTAATGGTCGAACGCCTTGCCGAGCTGCTCGGAGGGAAACACGGTGGCCTTGATGGTACCGCCGGAAGCCTTCTCGATGTCGGCGGCCCAGGCCTGCGTCGCCGGAACCAGCGGATGCGCCGGAGGCACCCACAGCGAGATCTTCAGGGTAACGGTCTTGTCCTGGGCTGTCGCGGGCGAAGCAAAAAGCCCGGCAGCAGTCGTCAGCGCAAGCAATGCCTTCCGCATCGGTGTTCCTCCAAGCGATTGTGCGAGGCTTCTTCGAGCCTTCATTAACGTGTTATCATTAACACGTTATCGATTCGTTTCGGCTTTGGCAAGCAGGCCGGTTTTCGCAGCTAGCGCGCTTGCGCGAAGCAAGCCGTCAAGCCGACCACGAAAAGCTGGGCTAGTCGCGCGGCGTGGCGCGCCCCGTCAGCCGGATACGCCGCGTCGGCGTCAACGGCTCACGCGTGACGTCGCTGTTTGCGGAACCGGCCGCACCGACGGCTGCAGCACCCGCACCGGAGCGACAGGCATCGAAGCAGGCCTGCACGCCCCAGATCACCAGCAGGCTGGCGAGAGCGAGACAGACGGCGAACAGCACGGTTTCGCGCCGCGAAAATCCCCCAATGCATCGAAGATCCCTCCCTCCCGGGGAGCGCAACGCGGCATCGCGAACGCGGTTTCCGGCTCTCGCTGGATGTAGTGAACAGCCACCTAATGCGGCCATTCCCGCGTTGGCTCGCGCGCGTTTCCTCGTGTAAGCCTGACGTCAGCGAAGCCGGTTACGATCGCTGGAACATGCCGAAGGGAACGCCGATGATGAGAGCCCTCTTTCTGGCCGGCGCACTGCTCGGGGCCGGCGCGCTGGCGACGGGACCCGTGGCGGCGCAAAGCGCGATCGGCGGGCCCACCGCCAAGAAGCCGACCGCCGTCGGCGGGCCGACGCCCCAGAAGTCGCTGGTCGTGCCCCCGCGGCCGGCCCCAACGCCGGCCCCGCCGCCCCCGCAGCCTCCCGGGAAGAAGCGCTGAACGACGCTCGGGCGGAAAGTCGCCAGACTGCGGATCAGAAAACCAGCGAACGGTGCGCGGCTATGCCAGCGGTGACACCATCGGCGCTGGCCCAGGTTACATTATGGGCGCCACGCGTAATGTCGCCGGCCGCGAACACGCCCGCGACCGTGGTCGCCCTGGTGTCGTCGGTCCGGATGATCTGGCCGAGCGGCCCTTCCTCCGATGCGCAACCGAGCCCGGCGGCAATGTCGCTGTTCAGCCGCGTGCGCGGGCCGAGAAAGAGCGCGTCCGCCTCCACCCGCCTGCCGTCGTCGAGCTCGACGGACGACAACCGTGTCCCGTCACCATGGACGGCGCGGAGCCGAGCTTCCTCGATCGCGACACCGCGCCCGGCAAGCCCCGCCAGCACGGCCTCGTCAGGCGCCGCGGCGCCGTTCAGATAAAACGTCGTCGGTCCCCATTCGGCGATCAGCATCGCCTGGTGCGTCGACATCGGCGAGACGTTCAATACACCGAGCCGCTTCCCGCTGAACTCGTAGCCGTGACAATAAGGGCAATGCAGCACCGCGCGGCCCCAATGCGCGGCAAGCCCCGGGATCTCCGGCAGCTCGTCAGAGATGCCGAAAGCAAGCACCAGCCTGTCGCCTTCAAGCATCTCCCCGGTGGCGAGCCTGACGGAAAAACCATCCGCCTGCTTCTCGGCAGCGGCCGCCTTGCCCGCGACGAACGTGGTCGCGGGATAGGCGCCGACCTGCGCGCGGGCGGCGGCGAGCATCGCGCCCGGCGCGCTGCCGTCCTGCGCGAAGAAGCCGTGGGAATGCGACGCAAAGCGGTTGCGCGGCTCGCCGGCGTCGACAATGCAGACCTTTCGCCGCGCCCGCGCGAGATAGATCGCAGCCGACAGGCCGGCAAAGCTGCCGCCGATGATGATGGCGTCATGACGCATGGGCACGCTCGATGTCGCTGGATTTGCCGCTTCTCGCGAGACGGCGGTGAATGTCGGCGCCGAGCATGGCGAGCGTCACCTCGCCAAGGCGCGCCAGCAAGAGCGCCTCGGCCTGATCGAATGCCTTACCGAGCGCGGCATTGACGGCCTGCTCGACCAGGCAGCCGGGCGCCTCGGTTCGATTGCCGATGGCAAGCAGCGCGGGACTGCCGAGCGCCGCGTAGATTTCGCGAAGCGTCACCTTCGACAGATCGCAGGCGAGCATCCATCCGCCGCCATGGCCCTTCTCCGATTGCACATAGCCCTGCTCGCGCAGGCCCGCCATGATGCGGCGGATCACCACGGGATTGGTGTCCATCGCCTTGGCGAGGATCTCTGATGTCACCGGGCCCTTCTGCGCCGCCATGTGCAGCAGCACATGGAGCACGCCCGACAATCGGCTGTCGCGTCTCATGAAACTTCATATGTTACATGATGCGGTGCGAGTCAAGCCTTGATCGAGTCGCGTGGGGGCTGACCGTGTCGCCCACGCTGCCTGCCCGCGCCGACGAGGTGATTGAATGGGACCCCTGTTGCTTCGCTACATTGGCCCGGAACCGGCCCTAATGATAAGTGCGGGTGAAGCGCGAAATAGTCCGCTTATCGGGTAAGACGCGAAGTGACTGGCCGTCGTCCAAAACGGCGCTTTTGACCCGAAACGGTCATTGGAACGTCCGCGAGAACTGATCCTTTGCGTCAGCAGAGAAAATGATTGCTGATGACCTCACCGACACCCGGCGGGATCGGACCTATTTGTGTTCCCGATGCCGCCGTGCCCCTTTCGTCTCCTGGTATACCTCTATTAGGTCAATGGTGCTGCCCAATGGCCCCTCGCACCGAAGTTGCTGGCGTCCCTCTACTCACGATCGTGCGGCCATGCTTTGGTCAAAACTGCATTGAGTGTTTGGCAGGGTCGTCGACGTAGTGGAAATGCGATCGCCCTCTTTCGGGTGACGTTGGACCGGGGAGCCAGGTCGTGCCCCGGTCGCATTCTTGAGATGCCCACCGCAAAGGCTTGTGATGGAAAGGGCAAGATTTGATAAGGCCAAGAATTTCGCTTTTGGCGACGCTCGGAGCGCTGCGACCTACTCGGTCGAAATTTTAATAGTCGCTGCGATTTACGCTGGCCTTGTCGAATCCGCGCGATTCCTTCCGGCAATAAATCCAGCCGCGACACCGCTGTGGCCACCAACCGGGCTTGCGCTCGCGCTGGTCCTGCTGCGCGGCTACCGAATCTGGCCCGCGATCTTGGTGGGGGCCGTCTCTCCTTACCTTATGGCCGACCGATCGCTCCTGGAGCTTGGCGCCGTCGGGATCGGCACCGTCCTTGCTGCATTTGCCGGGACATGGCTGATTGGCCGCTGGTCGAACGGTTGCCGGACATTTGCCACCCCTTCCGGTGTCGCAAAATTTGCAATCATTTCCTTTGCGCCGACCACGATGATTAGTTCAACCATCGTCTTGGCCGGATTCATGCTCGCCAACGAACCGGGCTTTTCCGATTCCGTCGTCGCCGGGTTAACTTGGTGGCTTGCAGACGCTGCGGCGGCCCTGGTGATTGCTCCGGTCATCGTGCTCTGGGCGACGATGCCCTCACGCATGTCTTCCAAATGGAATCTATTGGAATTGATCGCAGTCCCTGTTCTCGCGAGTATCATCGGGATCGTTGCTTACAGCCCGCTCATCGGTAGTGACCTCATCAGCAACGATCTCAACGTGCTGCTGCCGCATCGGAGCCTTCTGGGCTTTCTGGTTTTACTACCCTTGATCTGGGCTGGTCTGCGCGGCAATCGATGCACCGTGGCTACGGCTGCGCTCATTTTCATCGGAATGGCCGTGTGGGGATTCTCGGTGGGGAATGATCCATTTCCGAAAATGGATCCGAATGGAGCACTATTATCATTGCTCGTGCTTTCGGTCAGCGTATCGGCCCCCCCTCTTGCCTTGGCTGCGGCAACTGCGACGCGCCAGACCACCGAAGCCCATCTGCTTTATGTTCAAGACCAGCTGGACAGCCAGCTCGAACGGAAAACCTTGGCGCTCGACAGCATTAGACGCCACTTCCAAACCCTTATCGAAGGTGTTGTCGACTATGCAATTTTTGCGCTTGATAGAGAAGGACACGTTACGAGTTGGAACAGCACCGCTCAAAAAATCATCGGCTACACCCCGGAAGAAATCATAGGCAAGCATTTTGGGATATTTTATCGGCCGGATGAACGCCGCGCGGGTTCACCAACACACGCATTGGAGTCGGCAATCGAAAGAGGCAAGCATGAAGTAGAGGGTTGGCGCATCAGAAAAAATGGTACGCCGTTTTTCATCACCGGCTCAGTCTCTTCGAGTCATGATGACGCAGGAAACCTGATCGGTTTTATCAGCATATTGCGGGACGCGACGGAGCGACGCGACGCGGAGGAGAAACTGGTCCAGGCACGCGAACAGCTCGCGATGTCGCAGAAAATGGAGGCAATCGGCAAACTGACCGGCGGTATTGCACACGACTTCAACAATCTATTGATGATTATTGGAGGCAGCGCTCAGATCTTTGCACGCCTGCTTGATCCAAAACTGCCAAGAGCAATCGAAGCTATACAGACCGCGGCCAAACGCGGCGAGAGTCTCACGCGCCAATTGTTGACATTCTCTCGTCATCAGCATCTCAGCCCGACGGTCGTTGATCTGAATGCGTCCATAAAGAACATGCGGACCATGATTGAGAGCTCACTGCGCGGGAACATCGTGTACAACGAGAACGTTGGCGACGGTGTTTCACCGGTCAAGGTGGACCTCGCCGAACTGGAACTTGCAATCGTCAACATCGCCGTCAATGCGCGCGATGCAATGCCAAGCGGCGGCACGTTCACATTATCCGTCAACGCGGTGACCGCAGATCAGGAAACCGGCGGCGATCGCCGTGGGAAGGGCTTCTTTGCGATAACGCTTGGCGATACGGGCACCGGTATTCCGCCAAACCTTCTGTCCAAGATGTTCGATCCATTTTTCACGACCAAAGAGGTCGGCAAAGGGACCGGGCTCGGTTTGTCCCAGGTTTATGGTTTTGCGCACCAGGCGGGCGGAACGGTGACGGCAGACAGCAAGGTTGGACAAGGAACAACGATTACGATCTATTTGCCGTCCTGTGCAGACGAGCAAATCACCAGCAAAGACCTCGCCGCTGCCAGAACAAGACATGCGCAGCGGCAGACGGTTCTCGTTGTCGACGACAGCCCCGAGGTGGCGGATGTGACATCCTCGCTGTTCGAGCATCTGGGTTATGAGACCATCTATCGAGATTCGGCCGAAGCGGCATTGAAACTGCTCGAAGCCGGTACAAGGATCGATCTCGTCTTCAGCGATATCGTCATGCCGGGGACCATCGATGGCGTCGGGCTCGCGAGAGAAATCCGGTCGCGGTATCCCAGGTTGCCCATAGCCCTTACAACCGGCTACAGCGATGCTGCAAAAGCAGCTCCCCCAAATCTAAGAATACTCCGTAAGCCGTTTGATACCGAGGCACTAAGAGATTTTATCCAGGATCTTGCGCCTCCGAGGTCGATGAGATCATCCGGCGTACCTATGGCGTCAAGCACGACTGACGTTTTGCGCAGAAGCTGACCAGTCGCGCCATCGCGGGCATGCTCGGCGGTGCCGACGCGGTGATCGAACAGGCTTCTTTCGTCGCAAATGCGCGAGTCCATTTCTGGCCGTTCTCGGACCTCGTGCAATGTCCGCTTCTGCCGCCGACGAACGCGAGGTCGTTGGCGTCGCCGCGACAGCGAGTGCGTCCATGATACGGCTACAGACAGCGGCCGCTCGACCCGTCAGCCATTCGGCGATCGGCTTGCCGTTTTGCAAGTCCCCTATCCAACACCCAGAAGGCGATAAATCCGCCGCGTGTATGAGCCGAAGACCTCATGCGTGCGCAGCTCGAGATTGCGCTCGCCCGGCAAACTGATGGGAATGTTTTCCGCCATCCGCGCCGGCCTTGCAGTGAGCACGATCGCGCGCGTGCCCAGGAATACGGCTTCGGTAATGTCATGTGTGACGAACACAATGGTGCTTCCGCTCTTGTGCCAAATGTTCAGCAGCTCAAGATTCATCTTGTCGCGCGTCAAAGCGTCGAGGGCGCCAAACGGTTCGTCCATCAGAAGAAGCTTCGGATTGTGAATCAGAGCGCGGGCAATCGCTGCCCGCTGCTGCATGCCACCCGAAAGCTGGTTGGGAAATTGCGATTCGAACCCCTGCAGGCCCACCATCGCCAGCAGGTCCCGCGCCCGCTCTACGCTTTCGGCGCGAGGCAGACCGAGAATCTCCGCAGGGAGCAGAACGTTGTCCAAAATCGTACGCCACTTCAGAAGCAGCGCTTGCTGGAAGACCATGCCAACATCGCGTCCGGGGGTGAAGGGGTCTTCCGGCGTGCCGATTGAGATTTCACCTTGGCTGCGCCCGTGGAGCCCGGCCAAAATCTTGAGGACCGTCGTCTTGCCACACCCCGAAGGACCGACCAGAGATACCAACTCGCCGGAAGCAATCTCGAAGCTCACGTCTGAGACTGCGACGAATTCGGTGTCGTCCTTGACATAGGTCTTCCCGACTTTCGACATGCGAATGAAGGGTGGAGCGCTGCTCCGCTCGATCGGTCGCTCAGCCAAGGCGGGCATCGCGGGTTACCAGCATGCGTTCGAGCAACAGCACAAGGCCGTAGAGGCTCATGCCGACGAGCGTGATCAGAAGAAGCGCCATGAACATTGCCGGCGTATCGAGGCTGACCTGGACCTGCATCATCAAATAGCCGAGCCCCCTTTCGGAGCCCAGGAATTCACCGACGACGGCTCCGGCAACGGCCAGGATCGCGCCTACCTTCATCCCCGAGAGCAGATAGGGCAACGCGCTCGGAAACTGGATCTTGATGAAGAGCTGCCATTTCGATCCTTTCAGACTATGGACCAGATCGAGCAGGTCCGGGTCGACCTCGCGAAGGCCACGCAATGTCGTGAGCAGCATGGGGAAAAAGCATATCGAGAATGCAATCAGCATGTTGGGCCCGACCCCATACTTGAACCAGACGATCATCAAGGGTCCAAGGGCGACCTTCGGGATCATGTTGAAGCTGACGAGCGCCGGCATCGCCAATCTTTCCAACGAAGCCGTCCAGGAAAAGAGCAGAGCCAGAGCGACGGCGGTCGTAACACCAAGCAGATAGCCTCCATAGACCTCCGCTGCGGTCGTCATCGTATTCGCGAACCAGTGGTAAGTTCCGTCGGCAAGCGTGGCCAGCGTGGCCAGCGGCGGCGGCAGGATGTAGGCCGGTATCTTTCCGAACACGACCGCCAACTGCCACATGACGAGTATCAGAAGATGGCTGGCGATGAAGTAGCCGTAGCGCCTCGCGAGCCCGCGCGATGATAGCAGTCCGCTTTCCGAGATGCTCCGATGTGAGATCGGCGCGTCACTCATCGCTGCCCTGCCCCTCCGCTTGATCGGGAAACTGCGCTCTACTCGGGCTTTGTGGCCCACCCGTTCTGTGAAACATCGAAAATGATCCCGTCCGGATCGCGATATTTCTCTTCGTAATAGAGCGTGTCCTTCAGCGCCGGCAGGTCCATGAAGAAGCTGCCGCCATTGCTCTCGACGCTGCCTTTCGCCGCTTCTGCGCTCTCAACCTGAAAACCGAAGTGATGCACGCCGACAAAATCCTTGCCGCCGCTCACGCCGGCTACTTCGTCATTGTGATATCTCAGGAGCGCGAGGTTGATGTAGCCGTCCGATAGATAGACGCCGCTGGCCAGGACAGATTCGGTCTTGCCGACCCTGCGGAGGCCGAAGGTTTTCACATAGAAATCGGCTGTCTTTTCGGGGTCTGGCACGGAAAGCGCGATATGCCGGATACGACTCATCGTTGACCTCATCAGCTTCTGGTGAAGAACGCATTCAGAGCGGAATTGACGGCTGCCGGCTGCTCGATCGGTTGCCAGTGCCCGCATTGATCGACGAGCAGGAATTCGGCATTGCGGAGTTCGCGCGCGAAGCCCTCGCCGTTCGCCGGCGGGCTCACGGCGTCGTCGCTCCCCGAGAGCACCAGGACGGGACATTCGATTCTGGCGATATCGGCCGCGTTCGCGGCCGCCATGGCCTCGCAGCAGGCCGCATAGCCGTCGCGGCTTTGGCCGAGCAGAAGCTCTCGCACGAAGCCGACGATTTCGGGCCTGTGCTCATAGGTATGCGGCGAGAGCCCGCCTCTGACGACCGCATCGGCAATCGCTGTGATGCCCTCGGCGCGGACCTTGGCGACGCGCTCGCGGACGGCCTGACGCCGCTGCTCGGTCGGCGCTCGATTTACCCCGATCAACGCGAGGCTGATGACCTTCTCGGGAAACTGGCAGGCGAAATGCTGCAGAATGAGCGTGCCCAGCGAGTGCCCGACAAAGCGCGCTTTACGAAGCTTTTGCGCGTCCATCAAAGCAACGAGATCGGAGACCCAGCCCTCGATCGACAGAGTGCCGGTCAGCGGCGAGCGCCCGGCGCCGCGAAGGTCGTAGCGAATGACCTGGTACGAGGCCGACAGCGCGCGAATCTGCGGTTCCCAGACGGTGTGCGTACTGCCAAGTCCATGAAGGAAGATGATCGGCTGTCCGGTCCCGCGTATGTCAACAGCCAACGACGCACCGTTTATTTGCAAGAACCGCCTCCGTGACTTCAAGCCGACGATCGGCCGCAAATATATCCGCGCCCCTCACGAGCGTCTTCGGGCCGCACGGCGGGAAATTACCGTGCAGTCGGAAAATCCAATCCTGATCGCGGCATGAGCGGCTCGACTTCTTGTATGGCAACGGGCGTCGACTACGATCGGGACACGACGCTCGTCTTGAGCGGCGATCAATACAGGCAATTGTGGAAGCAGGTGCGATGCGCGGGCTTAAATTGCTGGCTGGTTTGGGATTGCTCGTCCTGTTTCAGCAGCCGCTTTTCGCGGCGGACAAAATTTCGGTCGCCTTGAATTGGGTCCCGGCAGGCGATCACGCCGCGATGTATTACGCAAAGAAACTGGGCTGGTACAGCGACGCAAATCTCGAGGTCAGCCTCGAGCCTGGCAAGGGCTCGGTCGGCGTCTTGCAGAGCGTCTCCACCGGCCTGTCGCAGATCGGTCTCGCCGACATGGGCGTGGCGATCGGGGCGCGCGGCAAGGGCGCCAAGGTCGTGGCCATCATGAACATCTACGCAAATACGGCGCTTGGCATGTACTGGCTCAGGAGCAGCGGGATCAGCGATGTCAGGGATTTCGCTGGCAAGAAGATCGGCGTGCCGCCCGGCGACGCGCAGCGAGCGCTCTGGCCTGCACTCGCCGCCAGGAACGGTATCGATCCCAACACCGTCACATGGGTGAACATCGATCCGAACGGAAAGCTGCCGGCGCTGAAGGCGCACGCGATCGATATCACGACGAATTTCTACAATCTGCACCACATCATGTCGCGCGAGCTTGGTTCCGACATGGGCTATCTGTCCTGGGCCAAGGCCGGCATCAATCCGTACGGACTTACGATCTTCGTCAACGAGGATTTCCTGAAGACAAACGAGGACGCAGTTGCGCGTTTCGTCAAGGTGACGCAGCGCGCTTATGGGGCTTGCGTGTCCTCACCGGAACCATGCGTCAGTGCGCTCATCGATTCCGTGAGCGGCCTGAAACCCGACAATGAGCTGGTCAACTGGAAGCTGACGATGCAATTGATGAGCGACGAGATTTCGCGCTCCAGGGCCCTCGGCTATCTGGATCCTGCCCGCATGCAGTCGGACTACGACCTGGTGGCAAAATATCTCGGCGTTGCATCGCCCTTTGAAGTGAACACGATGTTCACGAACCGCTTTCTCGATTCCTCGATCAAGATGATCGAGATCTCCAACTGAGCACTCACGGGAAGCTCCCACGATGAACATTGCCACCAAGCAGCGGACTCCAGCCCAAGCCATTCCGGGGGCAGCCGAACTTGAGGCGCGCAGGCAACTGGCCGCCTGTTACCGGATGTTTGCACGGCGCAACATGGACGATCTGATCTATACGCACCTTTCGGCCCGTCTTCCCGGCCGGGAGAACCGGTTCCTGTTCATCCCGTTCGGAATGTTGTTCGAGGAGGTCACGGCCTCCAATCTGATGGAGGTCGATCTCGAGGGAAACGACGTGGCCAATAGCGGGCAGGCCGTGAATCCGGCCGGATGGATCGTGCACCGTGTCGTCTACGAGGCGGTCCCCGCAGCGCAATCCGTCATGCATCTGCACACGATCTGCGGCACCGCTGTGTCGGCGCAGAAGGCTGGACTGCTGCCAATCAATCAGTTCGCCGTCACCTACAGCGGGAAGATCGGCTATCACGACTACGATGGTCCGGGTCTCCGTCCGGAAGAGCAGAAGCAATTTATCGCTGATCTCGGCGACAGGCCGATGATGTTCCTGCGCAACCACGGCACACTTGCGCTCGGCCGCAGCATCGCCGAGGCCTTTACGCTCATGCATTATCTGGAGCGTACCTGCGAAATTCAGATCATGGCCCAGTCCGGTGGTGCCGAGCTCGCCCTGCCACGCCAGGACATCATCGATACGACCGTGGCGACCGCGCAAGGCGTCGGTGATCGCAGCTTCGGTGATGTTGGCTTCCGCGCGATGTTGCGGAAGATGGACAGGGACGATCCATCCTACCGGGTATGACTTCCCGTCACCCGGCAGCGACTGCTCAGTCCGCAACGACGTACGACCCGCGGCGGTAGGCACGCGGCGTACTGCCGAAATTGTCGACGAAGAAGCGCGTGAAATGGCTTGGTGCCCGGAAGCCGAGGGACTGCGAGAGCTGGTGAATCGGGGTCGTGCTTCGGCTCAGCCGATCCAGGGCCCGCTCGAGCCTGATCGAGTTGGCATACAGGCGGGGCGTGACGCCGATGTACTCGCGAAACAGCTGAAAGAAATGTTGTCTCGATAGCCCGGCGACATCGATCCAGGCCGCAACGCTTTGCGCATCTGCCGGTGCCCTGCTGATATGGTCGACGACCTTGCGGATGCGGAAGTCGATTGTGCCGTTCGGGCTCGGGTCATAGCCGCAAGAACATGCCTCGGAAAACGACTCCAGCATTTCATCTGCGTCCCCGACCGAAGAATGTCCGCGCACGAGGCGATCCCTGATTTCGTTGGCCGTTCGGCGCTGCCGGGGATCGAGCGCCTTGCAAACAACAGTGTCACGGCTCGCCGCGCCCGTCGCCCGGGCCGGAACGCCGGCGTTGATCGAAAGCACGCTCGAGCTTTGGGCCGCGGTTGCCATGCCCGCGTGGGCAACCCATGGCGGCAAAATGATCATCGTATCCTCGGCCAGCACATATCGCCGACCCGCGACGACGATGAGGCGATCGGGACCGTCGATCTTGATCATAACTTGAGCCTGCGGATGAGCGTGCTCGACGACGTCCCCCTCGAGATTGAGCACCGCAATGCGGTCCCGACTGCCGACGATTGTTTTTGGGTCCGGCACCATTGCGACCTCCCCGTGACCTGCCCTTTGGTTTTTCAAGCAAGCTACATGCCATTGACGGCCGTTTCTACCTCCCCTGATGCCGCAGGTCGCCGTTCCGACACGCTTAGCCGAAGGACACGGGTCGAAAGCGCATGCCGTAGCGGAGGGGCTTAAGGCCGTTTGCCGGCCGCCATGCAGTGCCCGCTTCCGGCCCTTCGCTCCGCTTCGCTGCTACGCAGCAACCGCCTCGCTTTCAGTGCAAGGCGGACATGATCTAGAGATAAGACGATTGCACGACCGGCGACTGCCGCAGCATCTCGGCGCTGCCCTCCAGCGTGATCCGGCCGAGATCGAGCACATAGCCATATTGCGCGACGTCGAGCGCGAGCGCGGCGTTCTGCTCGACGACGAGCACCGCGGTGCCGTCGGCGCTGATCCGTCCGATGATCGCGAAGATCTCCTCGACGATCTTCGGTGCCAGCCCGAGCGACGGCTCGTCCAGCAGCAGAATGGACGGCCGCCCCATCAACGCGCGCGCGATCGCCAGCATCTGCTGTTCGCCGCCCGACAGGCTGCGCACCGGCTGCGCGGCGCGTTCGCGCAGGATCGGAAACGCGTCGAGCAGACGCGCCTGATCCGCCTGGATTGCCTTGCTGTCGCTGCGCAGGAAGGCGCCGAGCCGGAGATTGTCTGCCACGCTCAAGCTTCGGAACAGCTCGCGCTGCTCGGGGACGAGCGCCACGCCCGCCTTCAGCGCCCGGTCCGGCGTCGCATTGGCAAGCGGAGCGCCGTCGAGCTCGATCGTGCCCGCCGACCGCGGCAGCAGGCCGACCATCGTCTTCAAGAGCGTGGATTTGCCGGCGCCATTGGCGCCCAGCAACGCGACGATGGCGCCGCGCGGCACCTGAATGGAAACGCCATGCAGCACGCTCTTCTTGCCGTAGCCGGCGTGGAGGTCACGCACCGAAAGCATGCGCCGCCTTCTCCCCGAGATACGCCCGGATCACCTCGGGCGACTTGCGCACGGAAGCCGGATCGCCGTCAGCGATCTTGCGGCCGAAATTGAGCACGCTGATACGGTCCGAGATCGCCATCACCAGCGCCATCACGTGATCGATCACGAGGATGGTCAGCCCGCGCTCGGCGCGCAGCTTGAGCAGAATACGGATGAGGTCCTCGACCTCCGCCGCGCGCAGGCCTGCCGCAGGCTCGTCGAGCAGCAGCAGCCTTGGACGGGTGGCGAGTGCGCGGGCGATTTCGAGCCGCCGCTGGCTGCCGAACGGCAACGCCGAGGCGGCCGTGTCGGCCTGATCCCGCAGGCCCACCAGCGCCAGCAGATCTTCCGCTTCGCGCCGCGCTTCGGTCTCGCGCCGCCGATAAGCGCCGCCATGCGCCGCGGCACTCTCCAGCCCATAGGCATGGTGGCGGTCCGACCCCACCATGACGTTCTCCGCCGCGCTCATCTCGCCGAACAGCTCGGTGTTCTGGAAGGTGCGGGCAATGCCCCTGCACGACACGAGATGGGGCGGGGAGCCGTCGATGCGCAACCCTGCGAAGGAGATCGCACCGGCGCTCGCACGATAAAGTCCGGTGATGACATTGAGCAGCGTGCTCTTGCCCGCGCCGTTCGGCCCGATCACGGCCTGGATCGCGCCGGGTGCGACGTCGAGCGAGACGCCATTCAGCGCAACGATGCCGCCGAACCGGACAGTGACGTCGGTGACGCTGAGCAGCGGTTCGCTCATCGCGGCCCCTCACCCGATCGCGTCAGGTTGAGGCGGAGCGCGGACGGGCGCAGGCTGGCAAGCCCCTCGGGCCGCAACACGATGAAGCCGAGCAGAAGCAGCGCAAAGACGAGGCCGAGATAGGACTGGAAGGCCTGCAGCCATTCCGGAATGAAGACGAAAATCGCGCTCGCGACGATGATGCCGAGCGGCGACAGCATGCCGCCGACGACCGCGATCGCAAGATAATAGATCGACTGCGTGATGCCGAATTGCGAGGGATCGAGATAGGTCGACAATAGCGCCAGCAGCGCGCCGCCGATCGCGCCGAGAAAGCCGCTCGCCGCGAAGGCCGCGGCCTTGTAGCGGCGCACGTTGAGCCCCATCGCTTCCGCCGCGGTCTCGCTCTGCCGCAGCGCCGCGAGCCCGCGGCCGAACCGCGAGCGCATGACGTTGCCGGTCGCCAGGAACAGCACGACCGTGACCGGCAGCACCAGATAATAGAGCTCGCCGCCCTTGCTCAAGATGATACCGAAGATCTGGAATGCCGGCACCGCCATGCCGGCGGCGCCGCCGGTGAGGAGGTCGGAATGAACAAGCGCGAGCTGCACGATCGCGGTGAACGCCAGCGTCGCGAGCGCGAGATAATGGCCGGACACCCGCAGCGTCATCTGGCCGAGCACAAAGCCGCCGGCGCCGACGACCGCAGCGGTTGCGGGAATGCCGAGCCAGAGCGGCAGTCCCCAGGCGGCGGCAAGGATCGCCGGACCATATCCGCCGAGCCCGACGAAGGCCGATTGCGCGAGCGAGATCTGCCCGGCGAACCCGGTCACCACGATCTGGCCGAGCACGACCAGTGCTGTCGCGGCGATCAGGCAGATCTGGAACAGGCGGAATTCCGGCAGAACATGCGGCGCCGCGAGGAACAGCACCAGCCCTGCCGCGCCGAGGACGATGCGCACGGTCATCGCGTTACACCTTCTTGATCGCGAGCACACCGAGCAGACCTTGCGGACGCGCCAGGATGATCGCGATCAGGATGCCGTAGCTGATCATGTCCTTCAGCGCGGTCGACACATAGGTGCCGCCGAGTGCTTCGAGAACGCCGAGCAGGATGCCGCCGCAGACCGCGCCGGCCAGGCTGTTGAAGCCGCCGAGCACCGCCGCCGTAAAACCCTTGATGCCGATCAGGCCCATGTCGGGCGACAGCGTGAGCACCGGCGCGACCAAGATGCCTGCCACGGTCGCGAGCACCGAGGCGATCACCCAGATCATCAGGAACACCTGGGACACGCGGATGCCGACGATGCTGGCTCCGACCTGGTTGTCGCAGGCCGCCATGATCGCCTTACCGTAGACGGTCTTCTCGAACAGCAGGAACAGCAGGCCAAGCACGAGCACCGAGACGCCGACAATCGCGAGATTGGCCGGCACCACCAGGATTCCGCCGACCGGGACCGAGGTCTGCGATAGCAGGAACGGGAACGGCCAGGCGTTCGGCCCCATATAGGCGCGCAGGAATTCGCGCATCACGGTGCCGAGCGCCAGACTCGCGATGATCCGCGACAACAGCGATGCATTGCGCAGCGGCCACATGAAGCCGCCATAGATCACCGCGCCCATCAGCACCGACAGCAGCAGCGCCGCAATCACCGAAGCCCAGAACGGCAGGCCGATCAGGACCTGCGCCATCAGCGCGAGATAGGCGCCGAACGTCACCTGGTCGCCATAGCCGAAGTGAACAACGCCGGTGCCCTTGTGGATCAGCACGAAGCCGAGCGCGATCAGCGCGTAGACCGCGCCCGCCGTCGCCGAACTGACCAGGACCTGCGCAAGCATTTCGCCCTACACCGCCGCGATGCCCTTGATCTCGATCAGGGCGCCCTCGCGAATGAGGCCGCTGACGACGACGCCGGTCGCGGCGGGCCACGGCGGTCCCTTGAACAGCTCGCGGCGCAGCGCCGCGGTCTTGTTGTAGTCCTCGAGCGACAGAAAGTAGTCCGTGGTCTCGACGATGTTGGCAAGGCTTGCGCCGGCGCTTTTCAGGATCAACTCGAATTTCTCGAAGATGCGCCTCGTCTGCGCCACGATGTCGCCGGGGCCGACGATATTGCCGGCATCGTCGGTGCCGGTGGTGCCCGACAGGAAGATCAGGTTGCCGACGCGCACCGCCGGTGAGAACGTATACCGCGCGGGCCATTTGTCGTTCGGGAAAATCGGCTGATAGGTCGCCATCGCTGTCTCCTTCAAGGGCGTGCACGCAAGGCAAAACGCTGGATCTTGCCGGTCTCGGTCTTCGGCAAGGCATCGACATATTCGATCAGGCGCGGATATTGGTGGCGGCCCACCATATCCTTGACGAGGCGGACCAGCGCTTCGGACAATTCATCGCTGCCGGAGATGCCCGGCCGCAGCACCACGAAGGCCTTCACGATCTCGCCGCGCAGCTCGTCCGGCTTGCCGACGACGGCGGCCTCCGCCACGGCCGGGTGCTTCAGCAGCGCGCTCTCGATCTCGAACGGGCCGATGCGATAGCCGGCGCTCTTGATCATGTCGCCGGCGCGGCCCTCGAACCAGAAATAGCCCTCGCCGTCCTTGCGGCCGAGATCGCCGGTCGCAATCCAGCCGTTGTGGACCAGCTCGCGCGTGGCCGCCGGATCGTTCCAGTAGTTCGACCAATAAAGGCAATCCGGATCGGGTTTCTTGCCGATCAGGCCGACCTCGCCGGCCGGCAGCTCGCGGCCGGTCTCGTCGATGATGGCCATGCGGAAGCCGGGAAACGGCCGGCCCATCGAGCCCGCCTTCACCGGCATCGCGATGGCGTTGAAATTGCCGATCGGGATCGCGAATTCGGTGGCGCCGAAATGATCCATCGGTGTCAGATTCCAGAGCCGGTGGAAGGCGTCGACGACCTTGGCATTGAGCGGCTCGCCGCAGCTCGATATCGCCCGCAAGGCGATCGACGCGCGGCTGAGCGCGTCCTCGTCCAGCACCAGCAGGCTGCGCAACAGCGTCGGCGTGGTGGCGAGGTTGGTGACGCGATAGCGCTCGAGGATGGCGAGACAGAGCTCCGCGGACGGATTCTCCTCGACCGAGACCACGGTGCCGCCTGCCGCCAGTGCGCCGAGATAGCACACGAAGCCATAACCCCAGCCGGGATCGCCGGTCGGCCAGAACACGTCATCGGGACGGAAGTCGAGGCCATAGACCATGTAGGGCCAGATCGCGCCGAGAAAATTCACCGCGATCGCGCCACCCTTCGGCGGACCGGTCGAACCGGAGGTGTAGATCAGCGCGGCGATGTCGCCGCGGTCGCAAGGCACCGCGGCGAATTCCGCAGCCTCCGCCCGCAGCGCGCGATGAAAATCGATCCAGCCCGAAGGCAGCGCCGCGTCCTCGCCAGCGACACAAATCACCTGCGCCGTGATGCCATCAGGCAGGTGTCCCTTCACCGCGTGGTGCGTGACGAGGACTTTCGCCGCGCAATGATCGAGACGGAAGCGGATCGCGTCCGAGCCGAAGCCGGTGAAGACGGGCACGTAGATCGCGCCGACCTTCAGCGTGCCGATGATCGTGACCAGCACGTCGACGCCACGCGGCATCAATCCAGCGACGCGATCGCCGGCCCTGACGCCAAGCCGCGTCAAGAGATTGGCGAAGCGGTTGCTCGCTTCCGAAAGGTCCTGGTACGTGAAACGCCGCTCGCGCCCGCCCCTGCCGACCGCGATCAGCGCGACACGCCCGCTTTGCGCGTGGCGATCAACGATGGAATGGCCGAGCGAAACCTTCTCGCCCGGCTTCCAACCGAGCGCCTCGTGGATGGCGCTCCAGCGGAACGACTGCACGGCGTCGGCGTAAGCATCAGGCGGCATGGGACGGTCCGGCGGCTGGTGGCCGCAGCGCAAGCAGGTAGACGTGGAAACCTTCAAGGACGGTTTCGCCGCGGCCATTCACGAGACGGACGTTGAAGCGCACCAGCGCCTTGTCGCGGCCTTCCTTGCGCGCGATCGATGCGACCTCGAACTCGCTTTTCACGGTATCGCCGACGAAGACCGGCTTGAGAAAGCGCATGCCGTGCTCGACGAAGGCGACCATGGCATCCTCGATCTGATGCGACATCGCGGTCGCCCCGAGCGCAGTCATCGACGTCACCAGCAGGCCATGCGCAAGCCGCTTGCCGTAGCGCGTCTTCTTCGCATAGGCGTCATCGTAATGGATCGGATGATCGTCCCCGGTCATCCGGGCGAAATCGGCGAACTGCTCGTCGCCGATCACGCGCGGCTCGCCGGAGAAGGTCTGCCCTATCCGCAGATCGTCGGCGAAGATTTGCGGCAGCGCGCTCACTTGCCCGCGCCTTCGGCCCGCACCACCACCGGCAGGATCTTGCGGGACAGATCGCTCTGGATCTCGACGACCTTGGCCGACTGGTTGCCTTCGCGCTCGGTGGCGCTGAACGTCGTCGGCAGGATCAGCGGGTTCTCGAAGTTCTTCAGCGACTCCAGCGCCTTGATGAAGCCCTGCTGGGTGAGCTCGGGTCCGGCCCGCCGCAACGCCTCGATAAAGACCTGCCCGCCGCCATAGCCGAGCACGTCGCCGAGATCGGGCCGTCCCTGGCGCGCGAGATCGGGGAAACGCTGCTCGAAAGTCTTTGCGAACTTCACCGCGGCCGGATCGTCGCCCTCGGGCAGCACCTTCAGGGTCAGGATGTTCTGGGTGCCGGCGGCGGCTTCGCCGACGATCTTCGGATAGGCGCGGCTGCCGGCGGAATTGGCGCCCATGATCTTGGCCTTCAGCCCGAGCTGCTTGGCCTGGCGCGTGATGATGGCCGACGGGTTGGGATAGCCGTAGACGATCAGCACGTCGGGATTGGCCGCAATCGTGCGGCTGAGCTGCGCGGTGAAATCGGTGTCGGAGATGTTGAAGACCTCGCTGCTCGCAAGCTCGATCTTGCGCTCGCTAAGCCGGCTCGTGATGCTCTCGCCGCCGCGCTTGCCGTATTCGTCAGACTGGCTGATCAACGCGATCTTCTTGGCGCCGAGGTGATCGACCACATAGTTGGCGATCGCCGTGCCCTGCTGGCGGTCGTTCATCGGGCCGGTGCGGAACAGGATCGGAATCGGCGGCTCGGTGACGGCGGGCGTCGAGAACACCGATACGAAGGTCGGCGTGGTGGAGCTCTTCAAGGTCGGCACCAGCGCCTGCCCGATCGCGCTCGACGCCGGCCCGAACACCGCGAACACCTTCTCCTGCTCGACCAGCCGCTTGTAGGCCGCAATCCCCTTTGGCGGCGAGGATTCATCGTCGAGCGAAATCCATTCGAGCTTGCGGCCGTTGATGCCGCCGGCGGCGTTCGCCTCCTCGAAGGCGATGGTGGCGCCCGCGAGATTGCCGGTTCCGAAGATCGCGAACGGCCCGGTCAGGCTGCCGAGGACGCCGATCTTGATCTCCTTGTCGCTCACGCCCGGCTCCGCCGCGACGCCGCGCGCCGGCAGCGCCAGCGCGACCGAAGCCGCCGACAGCAGGATAAAGGCCGCCTGTCTCAGCCTCACGAAAGGACCACACGCTCGTTCCGCTCTCATCGCCGCTCTCCCAATAAATCTCGAAAATCGGAAAGTTTTCTTGATTATTGAAAAGGCTAGGGTTAAGCGTATTCGCTGTCAAGGCGGCCTTTGGCGCTGTGGAGTTCCACGTGACTGTGAAAAACGACCTGCCGCTCGAGCGCTATTTCAGGATTCTCGAGACGATTGCCGTTTCAAAAGCAGGCCTCGGCGTCTCCGACATCGCCGAGCGCTGCGACCTGCCGCTCGCGACCGCGCATCGCCTGCTGCAGAACCTGCAAGGCACCGACCTGATCGGCAGCGCCGGCGGAAAGCGCAAGGACTACCAGCTCGGGCAGCGCCTGCTGCGACTATTGCACGCGGGCTCCGACTCCGCATGGCTTGCGATTTCGGTGCAGCCGATCCTCGACCGCCTGGTCGGGGAATTCGGCGACACCTGCTATCTCGCGCGGCTCACCGGACACGAGGTGATCTCGGTGGCATGGGCTGTGCCGAATGACGGGCTTCGCGCCAACGTCATTCCCGGCCATACGCTGGCGCCGCATGTCGCAGCGTCGGCGAAGGCGATCCTCGCCTTCCAGTCGCAGGAGCTGATCGACCGCGCGCTGAAGGGACCGCTGCCGAAGCTCACGCCGGAAACCAAGATTTCGCGCAAGGAGATCGACGCCGATTATGAGGCCGTGCGCGAGAACGGCTTTGCGACCTGCTGGAACGAGATGGAGCTGGGACTGGGCGCGATCGCCGTGCCGATACCGCTGGCGGATGTCGGCATCGTCTACAGTCTCGGTACCGCAGGCCTGATCGACCGGCTGACCCGCAGGCCGATCGCACGTTCGCTGAAAGTGCTGCGCTCGGCGATCGAGCCGCTGACCAAGGCGCTCAGCGAACGCCAGCCCGCAGGCGGCGCGGCGGCGCAGCCGTTGCGGCCGGAACGGTTGCGCTCGCGATAGGACCGTTCTTCGAAAGCGATCGATCGTCAGCTTTTCGACAGCAGGACGCGCGGAAAATCCGCAAAGCATTCGGCGCCGCGCTCGGTGACCGCGAAGGTCTCCGAGATCACCAGCCCGTAGTGGTCCATCCAGATCGCGGGAATGCAGTGGAAGGTCATGTTGGGCGCAAGCTCCGTGCGGTCGCCGGCGCGAATGCTGGCGGTGAGCTCGCCCCAGGTCGGCGGATAACCGATGCCGACGGGATAGCCGATGCGGCTGTCCTTCTCGATCCCATGCCTGGCGATGACAGATTTCCAGACCGCAGCAAGCTCCTCGCACACGACGCCCGGCCGCACCTTGTCGAGCACCGCGGCCAGCCCCTCCGCGATCACCTTGGCGACGAAATCCATCCGCTCGGTCGGCCGTCCCAGATAGATGCAGCGCGACAGCGGCGAATGATAGCGATGCCGCACGCCGCCGAGCTCGATATAGAAGATGTCGTTTGCGGCGAGCGGCGCGTCGGTCCACGACAGATGCGGCGCCGAGCAATATTCGCCGACCATCGCGTTCGGCGGCTTGCAGGGGAAGGTGCCGCCGAATCCGGGCAAGCCGGCCGTGGTGACGCGATAGACCTCGGCCATCACGTCGCATTGCCGCACGCCGGGGCGCGCGGCATCGAACGCGGCCTGCTGCGCGGCGGCTGCGATCTTCCCGGCCTGGCGCATATAGTCGAGCTCGCGCGCCGACTTGACCATGCGGCAGCGGTTCACCAGCAGGAAGGCATCAACGAAGCTGCAGTTCGGCAGGCCCTCGCGCAGGATCGCGTCCCACTTCGCCGTATAATAATAGTCATCGCTCTCGACGCCGACCCGTCCGATGTCCCAGCCGCGGCGGCTGATCTCCTCGGCGACGAACTGCATCGGATGCAGCTCGCTCGATCCGACATAATGGTCGGGATAGGGAACGACGTTGCTCTCGTCGAGGAAGGCGGTGAATTTTGCACCGACCGCGTCCATCTTGCGGCCGATCCAGATCGGCTCGTCATGGTGCAGGCTGACCGCGACCATCTGCGGCGTATAGAACGACCAGCCGTCATAGCCGGTGAGCCAGAACTGGTTGGCGGGCGAGGCGACCAGCAACAGATCGATGCCGCGCTCGGACATGGCGTCTTTGGCGCGCCTGACGCGCGCCTGATATTCGGTGCGATCGAACAGCAGCATGCTGGCCTGGCTCCCCCCTGGCGCCGTCATTGCGCGGCCATCCATCAAAGCCCACAAAGCCGACGCCAACAAGGTTTACCGCCTGCGCCGCCGCTTCGACCGGGGCGACGGCCGCCGATCGGTCCACGCCGGCTTCGGCTTGGCGCCGATCCGCACGCGGCCAAACCCCGCGGCCCGCAGTAAGCTGGCGCGGCGCTGCAACGATCTTGATCGATTTCGACGCCGGGCGCATTGCGCCCGGCGAAATGACGGTCGAGGAAACGGGCTGGGAGCTGTTCCGCGTGATCCTCGACGTCGCGAGCGGCCGCGAGCCGGTCGCCGGTCAGGCCGCCGCCGCCAGCGGGAGAGAATGCGGTCCGATGAGATCGGCGACCGTGCGCGCGGTTGCGCCCGCAAGCGTCCAGCCCAGATGGCCGTGCCCGGTATTGTAGAAGACGCCCGCGCGCCGCCCCGGCCCGACGAACGGCATCATGCTCGGCGTCATCGGACGCAGCCCCGCCCACGGCTCGGCCAGCGACGTGTCGACATCGGGGAAGTTCGCCCTCACCCAGTCCACCAGCGGCCGAACCCGGTCCACCCTGATATCGCGATTGAAGCCGTTGAACTCAGCGGTGCCGGCGATGCGGAAACGGTTCTCGCCCAGCCGGCTGGTGGCGATCTTGGCGCTGTCATCGAGCAGGCTGACCTGGGGCGCGGCACGCCGCGCGGTGGCCGAGGTCAGCGGCACCGTGATCGAATAGCCCTTCACCGGATAGATGTTGATCCGATCGCCCAGCATCGCGGCGAAACGGCGGCTCGCAACGCCGGCGCAGATCACCACCTGGTCGAAGTTCGCCGTGGTCGGGGCGCCGGTGGCGTCCGGCGACAACGGCGCGCTGCGCCACTCGATCTCGAATTCGCTTCCCACAGGCTTGATGCGCTCGACGTCGGCGTCCTGCACGAAGGACGCGCCGCGCCGCATGCAGGCCTTGGCAAGACCCCGGGTGAATTTGTGGATATCGCCGGTCGTGTCCGACGGCGTGTAGAGCCCGGCAAAATAGTTGCCGCTTAGAGCCGGGTCCAGGGCACGGATCTCCTCCGGCGTCACCGGAAACCGGTCCAGGCCGCCGGCGCGCAGGAGTTCGTTGACCTTCAGTCCGCTTTCGAACGCGCTCCTCTCACGATAGAGATGCAGGATGCCCTTGGTGGCATAGTCGAACGAAATGGCTTCGCGCTCGGCAATCTCGCAAAGATGCCGCCGTGCCTCGATCGCAAGCCGCGTGGTCTCGATGGTGTTGCGCCGATAGTTGAACACGTTGCCGGCGAATTCGGCGAGCCAGGAATATTTGTGCCAGCTCGGCGCCGGATTGAACAGCAGCGGCGCCTGGCGGCGGAACATCCAGCGCACCCCCTTGAGCATCGTGGCCCAGGAGGTCCAGACCTCGGCGTTACAGGCCGAAAGCTGGCCGCCATTGGCGAAGGATGTTTCCATCGCCGGATAGCGGTGACGGTCGAACACCGTGACGGTGTGGCCGAGATCCTGCAGCGCATAGGCCGTGGTCACGCCGGTCACGCCGGCCCCTATGATGGCAATGCGGGACATCGATCAGACACCTCCTGAACCTCATTCCCGGGCGCATTTGAGCCGTCAACGGCAGCGCGCACCGGCAGATGATGGCTTTTATCAGGAAGTTGGCTTTGCTTTCCTGCGAATCTCGATCGTTCACGCCATATTGCGACAGAAATTAATGTTTTTGGTTCGATTTACGCAGAATTCCAAACTGGATTCGGCCGATGGCCGTGGACGGTCGCTGGCAGGCAAAGAAAAGCGGCCGCCGCGCAGTGCGCCGCGGCCGCAATCCTCGAATCGATTCAGCCGTTGAGGTGATTGAGCGCCGCGCGGTTGCGGAACTGGACGCGCCGCGAGGTCTCCAGCGCGATCATGCCGGACTGCACGAACTGGGTGAAGGTGCGGGAAACCGTCTCGATGGTCAGCCCGAGATAGTCGGCGATGTCCTGGCGCGACATCGGCAATTCGATCGCCGTTCCGGACGAGCCGCGGCCGGCCATCTCCAGCAGGAACCCGGCGACGCGCTCTTCGGCATTCTTGATCAGGATCAGCGAGTGCTGCTGCACCCGCCGCAGCTCCTGCACGGTCAGCTTCCAGAGCTGCCTGGCGAGATCCTTCTCGTGTTCGGCGCGCGCCATCACGCTCGCGCGCTTGACGACCAGGACCTGCGATTCGGCCACCGCTTCGGCGGACGACAGGTGAACGTCGCCGGCCTCGATGCCGAAGATGTCGCCGGGAAGATAGAACGCGCTGATCTGGCGGCGGCCGTCGTCGAGCATCCGGTAGGTGCGCACGGCGCCGGAAATCACCTGATAGAGATATTCCGCGGGCTCGTCCTCGCCATAGACTTCGGCGTTTCGGGCAAAGCGCATCGGCGCGCCCATCAGCGCCAGCGGCCCCTCGGGCAACGAGTTGCTGCGAACCGACACCGGCGGGCGGGCGTAAATCGGCGACTTGGCGGTGGTGACAGCGGCGGTGGCGAGCATGGTGCAACTCCCGGTTCAATCGTTCATGGCCGGGAGTTTGCCGGTTTCCCAAAATTCCGAAATTTGGATATTCCCCCTAGGTATAATCCCGTAGGTCTCCGTAATTTTACGGCTTTGGCGCAGCGCCGGCCCCCCGTTGAGGCAGGTCAAGGCGAGAACGCGCGCCTGCCGCGATACTGGATTCCATCATCCACGGGGACTGCCGATGTCCTGGCTCATGATGTCCTGGCTCAAGGCGCTTGTTGCGAAGTTCACCGCGACTCCGGAATGGCGCGAGATCGCGACCGCGCCGCTTCATCGCGAGCTCGAACTCGCCGTGATCGGCGACGAGATCAGCGTGCTCGGCTTTTCCTGTCTGCGTTGCGCCGACGGCTGGCTCGACGCCGAGACGCTGCGGCCGGTCGCGGTGACCGCGACGCACTGGCGCTACCGGCAACCGGCCGTGCTGCCTTTTTGCTGCTGCTGAGATTGCACTTCCACCACCGCCTCAGCCGGTTCGTCATCGGCGATGGCGCGCCACGCCGCGCCATCGAGGTCCTCATACTGGCCACTGCGCAGCGACCACAAAAAGCCCATCAGGCCGAGAAAGCCGAGCGTGATGGCGAGCGGGACGAGAAACACCAGGACTTCCATCAGACGGCCTCCTTCCTTGCGGACCGTGCGCGCAGCGCATTGAGCATGACGAGCAGCGAGGAGCCGGACATCGCGGCCGCCGCGATCAGCGGCGTGACCACGCCGGCAACCGCGATCGGCACCGCAAACGCGTTGTAGACCACCGCAAGCCAGAGATTTTCGCGCATCAAGCGCAGCGCCCTGCGCGAGATTGCAACCGCCGACACCACCGGCGTCAGCCGATCGCCCAGAAACACCGCGTCCGCGACCGCCTGGCTCATATGGGTCGCGGTGATCGGGGACATCGAAGCGTGCGCGGCCGCGAGCGCCGGCGCGTCGTTGAGCCCATCGCCGACCATCAGCACCTTGGAGCCGCGCTGCGCGACGTCGGTGATCCGCGCGATCTTGTCGACCGGCGTCATTTCCGCGCGCCACTCGCTGATTCCAAGCGCTTCCGCCGCCGCGCGCACCGCCGGCTCGCGATCGCCGGAGATGATTTCAACCGCGATGCCCAAGCGCTGGAGCCGTGCCACGACCTCCGGGGCGTCGCCCCGCAGGCGTTGTCTCACCGCAAAAACGTGACAGACCTCGCCATGCCTGAACGCCACGACCGAGGCTTCCGGATCGCGGCTCAGGATCGCATTGGCCAGCCGGTCGGCGCCGCAATAAGACGGCCGGCCGAGCCTGATCTCGACGCCATCGAGCAGGCCATGGACGCCCTGCCCCGGCTCCTCCTCAACACCCGATAGCGGCGCGGTGGCAGAAGCCGCGCGCGCGATTGCGACGGCCACCGGATGACGGCTCGACAGCGCAAGGCGCCCGGCAAGCGCGACGACATCGGCCGGAATGTTGGCGAGGTTCGCGACATCAAGCTCAGGCAAGGTCAGCGTTCCCGTCTTGTCGAAGATGACGCGATCGACCTCGGCCATGCGCTCGATGGCGTCGCCCGCGTTGAGCAGCACGCCGGAGCCGAACAGCGCGCCGGAGGCGACCGTCTGCACCGCTGGAATGGCAAGCCCGAGCGCGCAGGGACAGGTGATGATGAGGACGGCGATCGCGGTGACGATCGAGTCATGCAGCGTCGCGCCGGCGACAAGCCAGCCCAGCATGGTCAGGAGCGCCGCCGCATGCACGACCGGCGCGTAAAGCCGCGAGGCGCGTTCGGCGAGCCGCAGATAACGCGAGCGGGCCTGCAGCGCATTGTCGAGCAGCCGCGAGATCTCGGAGAGCAACGTGCCTTCCGAAGCCGCCGACACGCGGACGCGCAAGGTGCCGGACCGCACCAGCGTGCCGGCGAACACCGCGCTGCCGGCCGTGGCGGTCACGGGGAGCGTTTCTCCCGTGATCAGGCTCTGGTCGATCTCGGAGCGGCCGCTGACCACGGTGCCGTCGACGGTCGAGCGCTCGCCCGGCCGCAGCAGGACGATATCGCCCGGCTCGATCGCCGCGACCGGGACGGTGCGGATCTCGTCGTCGTTGATGAATTTGGTGGCGGTTTCCGCCTTCAGCGCTGCGAGATTGCCGGCGAACGCGCGCGTCCGCCGCCGCATGTTCTGGTCGAGATAGCGGCCCGCGAGCAGGAAGGCGATCAGCATGATCGCGGCGTCGAAATAGGCGTGCTCGGCGTGGAAGGCGGTCTCGACCAGCGACATCGCGAGCGCCAGCACGATGCCGATCGAGATCGGCACGTCCATGTTGACGCTGCGCACCCTGAGCGCCGACCAGGCGGACGCGAAGAACGGCTGCGCGGAATAGGCCGCGGCCGGCAGCACGATCAGCGCCGACAGCCAGTGGAAGAAGTCGCGCTGCTCGGGCAGCATGTCGCTGAGGTTGCCGGACCAGACCGGCACCGACAGCATCATCACGTTCATGGCAGCGAAGGCGGCAACGCCGAGCCGGCGCAGCAGCGCACTGGCGCGCTCGGCCTCCTGCGTCTCGGCCCCTGCCCGCTCGAATGGATAGGCCTTGTAGCCGAGCGCGGCGAGCCGGTCGACGAACATCGCCGGGTCGATCGATCCCGCCTTCCACTCCACCGCCAGGCGATGGTCGGTCAGGTTGACGCGCGCCAGCGTCACATCGGGAATCTTCGCAAGGCTGCGCTCGATCCTGGCCATGCAGCCGGCGCAGTTGATGCCCTCAACCGCGAGGTCGAGGTGCAGCACGCCGCTGCCCGCGCTCCTGAGGTAGTGGGAAAAGTCCATGGTCGCCTGCATCAGACCGCCCCCTCACTTCAGGACGATGCGATTGCGCGACCGGAACAGGCGCTGCCCGTTCGCGTCCGCCTCGATGACGAGTTCCCACTGACCCGCGGCGACGCCGCGCGCCGTGCCGCGATAGGCGGAGCCGCTCGCGGCAAGCTCGAAAGCCTGGTCGGCGCGCCGGTCGGTCGGCCGTTCAAGCCGGGCAAAGACGGCAAGCCCGGTGAGCGGCGCACCATCCCCGTCACGCGCATCGATATTCAGCGTCGCGACGCCGTCGGCGCCGCGCTCGATATGCGCGTCGACCTTCCAGTTGCGCATGGCCTGCTGCTGGGCGGCCTGGATTTCCTTCTGATAGGCCAGGCTCGCCGCGTAGGCGCTGTCGACCTCGGTGCCCGGGAGCGTCGCGATGGCAAGCCGCATCATCACCACGTTGACGCTGATCACGACGGCGAAGAAGGCGACGACGGCAATGAGAACGAAGCGCCCGGTAATTGGCCGCATGGTCGAAGCGGGGGTGTTCATGGCTCTCGCTCCTCGTCGTCCCGGATTTTAAGGCGTGACAAAATGGTCGGTCGCGGTCGCGACCTCGCCGAGCCCGATGTCGGTGACGCGGAACGTCACCGGCACGCTCTTCTCGGCCTTCTCGTCGAAGGGTGCCGTGACCAGCACGCGCAACTCGGTGGTCTGGTCGCGGCCGATAATGATCATCGGGCGATCCGGCGTCACCGAGTCCAGGCCGACGACATGCACGGACGCGTTGGCGGGGCCGTCGACATCGACCGCGATCACGCGGTCGAAGCCGCGCTTGTTCAGGAAGCGCAGGGTGTAGCCGTTGCGGATCGAGCCGTCGCTGAGCTTGACAGCGACCGGATTGCGGTCGTGCAGCACGTTGACATCGAGCAGCGTCCGCGTCAGCAGCGCGTAGAGCATCACCGCGCAGACCGCGACGATCAGCGAGGCATAGACCACGGTGCGGGCGCGCACGGGCTTGAAGACCTCCGCCTTGCCCGCGATCCGCCGCTGGACGTTGATGTCGTTGTCATAGCCGATCAGGCGGGCCGGACGACCAATCTTGCGCATCACGGAATCGCAGGCGTCGATGCAGAGCCCGCACTGGATGCAGCCGAGCTGCGCGCCGTCGCGGATGTCGATTCCGGTGGGGCAGACCGCGACGCACTGGTAGCAGTCGATGCAGTCGCCGACCTTTTCCCCGAGCGCGCGCAGATCGATCGCCTTCTTCACCGAGCAGCGCGGCTCGCCGCGATCATATTTGTAGGTGACGTTCAGCGCCCATTCGTCGGTGAGCGCGGCCTGGATGCGCGGCCACGGGCACATGTAGACGCAGACCTGCTCGCGCATGTAGCCCGCGAGCAGATAGGTGGTGGCCGTCAGGATGCCGATCCAGACATAGGCGATGGCCGGAGCCTGGAAGGTGGCGAGATCCTTCACCAGCGTCGGCGCATCGGAGAAGTAGAGCACCCAGGCGCCGCCGGTCCACCAGGCGATCATCAGCCAGATCGCATGCTTGGCGACAAGCCGCGCCGCGCGGTTGACCGTCATGCCCGCGGCGTCCGCCTTCATCCGCTGCCGGCGATCGCCCTCGATCCAGCGCTCGACCGCGTAGAACAGGTCGGTCCACACCGTCTGCGGACAGAGATAGCCGCACCACACCCGTCCGCCCAGCGCGTTCATCAGGAACAGCGCGATCGCGGCCAGGATCAGTAGCCCCGTGAAGTAGTAGATCTCCTGCGGCCACAGCTCGATGAAGAAGAAATAGAACCGCCGATTCGGAAAGTCGATCAGCACCGCCTGGTCCGGCGCGCCGAGCCCGCGATTCCAGCGCACGAACGGCAGCAGGTAGTAGACGCCGAGGCAAACCGCCATCAGCCCCCATTTGATCCTGCGGAAGGTGCCGGACACCTTCTGCGGATACACCTTCTTGTGGGCCACATAGAGCGGACCGTCATCGTCAGCAAGGAGTTCGTCGGTGGACACGGTCTTGTTCATACCGGAGGCTCGGGTGATCCTGGCCTGAACCTAAGGCGCGATCGCGCCGATGAGCTTGACCTACATCAACGATAAAAGCGGGCCGGAAAAAACCGGCCCGCCGCACCCCAGCCTCGCGTTGCTTTCCCGGCCTATTTGCCGCCGCCAAGCGAATGCACGAAGACCGTGAGCGCCTTGATGGTGACGGGATCGAGGCGTCCGCTCCAGGCCGGCATGACGCCGGCGCGGCCGTTGGTGATGGTCTCCACCAGCGTCGCCTCGTCGGCCCCGTACAGCCAGATATGGTCGGTCAGGTCGGGCGCGCCGAACTCCTGGTTACCCTTGCCGTTCTCGCCATGGCAGCTCACGCAGTTCTCGGCAAAGATCTTCTTGCCGGCTGCTGCATCGTAGCCGGGCGCAGTGGAAAGCCCCGACAGCGACCGGACATAATTCGCCACCGTCACGATCTGGTCCGGCTTGAGGATGCCGTCGCGGCCGAACGCCAGCATCTGGCCTTCATGCGCCTTGGCATTGCCGGACCGCGCGCCGTACTGAATGGTCTGCATGATCTGGTCGAGCGAGCCGCCCCACAGCCAGTCGTCGTCGTTGAGGTTCGGGAAGCCCTTGGCGCCGGCGCCGCCGCTGCCGTGGCACGGCGCGCAGTTGTCGGCAAACACCGTCTTGCCGCGCGCCCGCGCCAGCGCCAGCAGCGCCGGGTCCTTCTCGATCTCGGCGAGCGAGGCGTTGCCGAGCACCTTCATCTTCTCGCCGCGCATGGCCTCGAGGTTCGCCAGCTCCTCGGTGACGCTCGCGCGCGTCGAATAGTGGAACAGGCCCGTGGTGTAGCCCGTCACCAGCGGCCAGGCCGGATAGACGACCCAGTAGCCGATCGCCCAGACGATGGTGGCGTAGAACGTCAGGATCCACCAGCGCGGCAGCGGCGTGTTCAGTTCCTTGATGCCGTCCCATTCGTGGCCGGTGGTGGTGCGGCCGGAAACGCTGTCGACTTCGTGATGCTCGCTCATGATCTGTCAATCCTCCCGCAGCGGCATCCTGGCCGCGTCATCGAACAGCGCCTTGTTGCGGGGACGCAGCGCGTAGATGACGATGGCGACGAAAATGGCGACGAAGATCGGCGTCCAGAAGGTCAGCACGAAGCTCGATGCCAGGTTCTCGATTGAAACGATCGCTTTCATGTCGGCCCCCTCAGCGCAGGTTGGCTTTTTCGTCGTAGAGCTTAAAGTCGACCAGCGTACCCAGCATCTGCAGGTAGGCGACCAGCGCGTCGAGCTCGGTCGGATTGCCGCTCTTGCCATCGAAATTTCGCACGACCGCTTTCGGATAGCGCTTCTGGAAGCCGTCGAGACCGGGGCTGTCGGGATCGGTCTGCGCCTTCAGGTCGGCCGCGGCATTGGCGATCTGGTCGTCGGTATAGGGAACGCCGACCGCGCGGTTGGTGCGCAGGTGCGCGGCGACGTTGCCGAGGTCGACCTCCGTCGTCGCCAGCGCCGGATAGCCCGGCATGATCGACTGCGGCACGATCGAGCGCGGATCGATCAGGTGGCGGACGTGCCAGTCGTCGGAGTACTTGGCGCCGACCCGCGCCAGATCCGGGCCCGTGCGCTTCGATCCCCACTGGAACGGGTGATCGTACATGCTCTCCGCCGCGAGCGAATAATGGCCATAGCGCTCGGCCTCGTCGCGCAGCGGGCGGATCATCTGCGAGTGGCAGAGATAGCAGCCCTCACGGACATAGATGTTGCGGCCGGCCAGCTCCAATGGCGTATAGGGCCTGACGCCGTCGACCACCTCGATCGTGCTCTTCAGGTAGAACAGCGGGGTGATCTCGACGAGGCCACCGATCGCGATGACGGCGAGGATGCCCACGATCAGGATGATCGAGTTCTTCTCGAAAATGGCGTGTCGGTTCCAGAGAGACATGCGATGACCTATTCGGCGGGTTGCAGCAGGCCTGCGCCCTGCGTTTGATCGACTTCACCTGCGTTGACCGTCATCCAGAGATTGAAGGCCATGACCAGCGCTCCGATCAGGAACAGCGCGCCGCCGGCCGCGCGGATGATGTAGAAGGGATGCATGGCTTCGACGGATTCGATGAAGGAGTATTCGAGGAAGCCGAGCGAGGTGTAGGCGCGCCACATCAGGCCCTGCAGGATTCCCGACACCCACATCGCGGAGATGTAGAGCACGATGCCCAGCGTCGAGATCCAGAAGTGCCAGTTGACGAGCTTCATGCTGTAGAGGCTCTTGCGGCCCCACAGCCATGGCACCAGGCAATACAGCGCGCCGAACGAGACGAAGCCGACCCAGCCAAGCGCGCCGGAATGCACGTGACCGATGGTCCAGTCGGTGTAGTGGCTGAGCGAATTGACCACCTTGATCGACATCATCGGCCCTTCGAAGGTCGACATGCCGTAGAAGGCGACCGAAACCACCATCATGCGCAGCACCGGATCGGTGCGCAGCTTGTCCCAGGCGCCCGAGAGCGTCATCAGGCCGTTGATCATGCCGCCCCAGGAAGGCATCCACAGCATGATCGAGAAGGTCATGCCGAGCGTCTGCGCCCAGTCGGGCAGCGCGGTATAATGGAGATGGTGCGGGCCGGCCCAGATGTAGAGGAAGATCAGCGCCCAGAAGTGGATGATCGAAAGCCGGTAGGAATAGATCGGCCGCTCCGCCCGCTTCGGGATGAAGTAGTACATGATGGCGAGGAAGCCGGCGGTGAGGAAGAAGCCGACCGCATTGTGGCCGTACCACCACTGGAACATCGCATCCTGCACGCCGCCCCAGGCGATGTAGGATTTCGACCCGAGCAACGACACCGGCAGCGCCGGGTTGTTGCCGAGATGCAGGACCGCAATCGTGATGATGAAGGCGAGATAGAACCAGTTGGCGACGAAGATGTGCGGTTCCTTGCGCTTGACCAGCGTCATCAGGAACACCAGCAGATAAGTCACCCACACGATGGTCAGCCAGAGGTCGGCGTACCACTCCGGTTCGGCATATTCCTTGGACTGCGTCACGCCGAGCAGATAGCCGGTACCGGCGATGACGATGAAGAAATTGTAGCCGAGCACGACGAACCACGGCGCGATGTCGCCGGCCATGCGCACCCGACAGGTCTTCTGGACGACGTAGAACGAGGTTGCGATCAGCACGTTGCCGCCGAAGGCGAAAATCACCGCCGAGGTGTGCAGCGGCCGCAACCGGCCGAACGTGGTCCACGGCAGATCGAGATTGAGCGCCGGCCATGCGAGCTGGCAGGCGATGATCAGCCCGACCGCGAAGCCGGCAATGCCCCAGAACATGGCCGCGCCGGCTGCGAACTTGATCGGCCCGAAATTGTAGTTCGGCCGCCCGCCGATCTCCTGTGGCGGCAACTCGGCCGGCCGGTCGTAGTAGCGGTTCAGGATCATGAAGGCGGCGAACAGGCTCGCCACGCAGCCAAGCGAAGCATGAAAGGCAAACGGCGCATCCTGCGCCATCGCCGCCCCGACCAGGCAAAGGAATGCAAGCACGACGAACAGCGGCGCAAGAATCGCTTCGCCTGATGTCATCGATTTCGAACTGATGGACGCGTTTGCCATGGCGCGACTTTCTTTGTGGATCTGCGCCGTCTAGGAACCACAGCGGACGCACCGGCGATTTGATCGAGATCAAGCGATGCGAGGTTGAGCGCCAAATCGATGCCGATATCCGTGGAATCCCGGTGGCGCCGGGACGCGCCAGCGCCAAGGTCAGGCCCTTCTGCGAGGCAGCCGCAGCGAACGAATCGGATTAATTTGATTTCCGGTCGATGCGGCGCTCAGACAGCGCGGCTGAACTGCAGCGCTTCGCTGCGCCTGAAGGCGTCGAAGGTTGCGGCGATCACCCGGACCACGGCGCGCCCCGCATCGGTCACGACAAGCCTGCCGGCCACGGTCTCGATGAGCCCGTCCCTTCGCATCGGATCGAGCTGCGCAAGCTCTCCGGTTAGATCAAGACCAGGCGCGAGCGCATCCAGATCGGCCTCGAAGTCGCACATCAGCCGCTCGATGATCCGCCCGCGCGCGCGATCCTCCGGCGAGATCCGGCAGCCCCGCACTGAAGCGAGCGCGCCACTCCCGATCCTGCGGACATAACTCGGCACATCGGCAATGTTCTGGACGAAGCCGTTGGCAAAGGTCGAGATCGACGACGCGCCAAAACCGAGCAGCACCTTGCGGTCGTCGTCGGTATAGCCCTGGAAATTGCGGTGCAGCTTCCCCGAAACGGTAGCCCGCGCGAGCGGATCGTCCGGCCGCGCGAAGTGATCGATGCCGATCGGCACATAGCCCGCACCCGCGAGCGCTTCGGCCATGGCTTCGGCCTGCAGGATGCGCTGATCCTGCGACGGCAGCGCGGCCGCATCGATCCGGCGCTGGTTCGCCTTCAGCCGCGGCAGGTGGGCATAGCCGAAACAGGCGATCCGCCGCGGCGACAGCGACAGCGCCTCGATGCAGGTCCTGCGGATCGATTCGACCGACTGCAGCGGCAGGCCGTACATCAAATCGAAGCTCAGATTGTCGATGCCGGCGGATCGCAGGCGATCGACCGCCGCCTGCACCATGGCAAGGGGCTGCAGCCTGCCGATCGCCGCCTGCACCAGCGGATTAGTGTCCTGGATGCCGAGGCTCGCGCGCGTCACGCCGAGCGTCGCCAGATGCTTCGCGAGCGTCTCGGTTACATGGCGCGGATCGAGCTCGATCGCATGCTCCAGTCCATTCGCAAGGGAAAAACGCTCCTCAATCACGGCCAGAACCGATTCCAGCCCGGCGGCCCCGAGAATGCTCGGCGTGCCCCCGCCCCAATGCAGCCGCGCGACACACAGCCGCCGTTTCGCAAGGCGGCTCGCGTGGGCGATCTCTGCCTCCAGCGCCCGGCGATAGTCCGCAATCACGTCGTCGCGGATCGCCTTCTTGGTATTGCAGCCGCAATAGAGACAGATCTCGCGGCAATAGGGCACATGCAGGTAAACCGAAATGCTCTCCTGCGGATCAAGCGCGCCAAGCCAGGCGGCATGATCGCCTGGTCCGACCTGCGCGGTAAAATCGGCCGCGGTCGGATAGGAAGTGTAACGAGGCACGTTGCGCTCGGCGTATCGTCGGGCGGTGCTGTCCACGGCTTGCCTCGTGCGCGTCCTTCAGTTCGCGGCGTCGGCGAGCCACGCCCGCGACACGCCGGTCGGCGAGCGGAATTCCACCGCATCGGCGAAGATGGTCCAGTCATGGACGTGCTTCTGCCGGCAGAACTCGGTTTCGGCGCGCCGCACGGCATCACTCAGCGAAGTGGCCTCAATCGCAAACGCGGCCTGGCAGGCGCGGTGCTCGTGACCGGTATCGTCGCAGACCGTCTTGATGAAACGTACGTCGAATGTAAGCACGGCGGTCCTCCCTTGTCTTGAACGACGATCCGACATTTTCGCAACCGGCGCCTTGATCGGGGTCAATCAGACGGAGCGGCGGAGCGTCCAGCCGGTCGCCAATACCAGGAAGCCGAGGATCAGGATGACGGCCACTACTGTTTCGACCAGGCTGAGATTCAAGGCTTCGTTCGCAACGAACAGCCCCGCGATCGACGTCAGCAACATCATGATGAGGCGAAACATCGATTCGCGCTCCGTCAGCCCGTTGCCTTGATGTCCTCGGGCGATTCGACGTAGAAGCCCGAATAGGTGTCGACGAAGGCGAGGTGATCGTGCACCTCCTTGACACCGGCGACGTTTTCCGCCGCCACGATCGCGGCCTGCCGTGCGTCGGCGTTGATGATGATGCCGTGCAGATGGACGACGCCGTCGCGCACCGTCACCTGCAACCCGATCGGCCGCCAGTCGGTATCGAGGATCGCGTGCGTGCAACGCTCGCGGATATGGTCGTCATCGGCAGTCGGGTCCGGCACGTCGCGCGCCAGGCTCGCCACCGCCTGAACGAGGTTCGCGCGTGAGACGATGCCGACCAGGCGGTCGCCGCTCACGACCGGCAGGCGCTTGACGCCGTTCTTCTCCATCAGCCGCACGATCTCGTCGAGGCTGGTCTGCTCGGTCACGGTCAGCGGCTCCCCGGTCATGACCTCCTCGACCTTGCGGCCGCTGGCGTGGACGAACTCGCTCGCCGCGCGCGACGGCCCGACAAAAAA
Organism: Bradyrhizobium sp. NP1; assembly: GCF_030378205.1. NCBI lineage: Bacteria > Pseudomonadati > Pseudomonadota > Alphaproteobacteria > Hyphomicrobiales > Nitrobacteraceae > Bradyrhizobium > Bradyrhizobium sp. NP1. Next base: position 2,214,882 of record NZ_CP127385.1, on the reverse strand, counting down.
CTGCAGCCAGCGCGGGCGCTTGCGCTGCGTACCGATCTCGGCGCGCCGCAGGAAATCGCCCTCGGTGACGATACCGACCAGCTTGCCGGTGTTGTCGATGACCGGAAGGCCGCTGACGTGATTCTCGAGCATCAGCTTCGCTGCCTCCACGATCCTGGCCTCGGGCCCGACCGTGATCACGTTCCGGGTCATGATCTGATGCGCGCGCATGACAATCTCCTGATCTGCTGATGAGACGATCCTACGCCGCAGGCATCGAACCTGTTTGATCCACGTCAAGGCGCGACCGCGTCGATTCGGCGAGTGTGGTTTCATCCAGACAGGAGATCAGCCATGCCCGTTTCAACAATGATCCTGCTTGCCGGTGTGGTCGCGATGTTCGCGGTCTTCGCCGGCGCGCTGGCCTGGGCGGAGGCGCAAACGCGCAACCTCACGACCGGCCCGGCGCCGGCCGATTTCACCGATCCGCCGAAGCGGCGGTCGCTCTGAGCGTCCCGAGCCGCCGTCAGGCGGCCGGGTTTGCGGGCAGTTCCGTGGCGAGAATGTCGCCCGCCGCCTTTTCGAAGTCACTGCCCAGGCGCGTGCGCGCCGCATCCCAGACGCGGGCCGCAATCTGGGGCTCCCGGTCCATCAGGCTGCGCAGATCGGAGGCATCGAGCGCGAGCAGGCGGGTCGGCCGCAGCGCGATCACGGTTGCCGAACGCCGCGACTGACGCAGCGCTGCGACTTCCCCGAAGAAATCGCCCTCGCCGAGCTGCACGTGACCGTGGCGAAGCTTGATTTCGACCGCGCCGTCCACGATCAGGTACATCGAATGGGCCGCCTCGCCACGGCGGGCGATGATCGTTCCCTTCTCCGCCTTCTGCGCGCGCAACAGCTTCATCACGTCGGCGATCTGGGTCGCGTTCAGCTCGCTGAACAGCGGAATCCGCGCCACCAGGCTCCAGGTGACGACAAACTCCCTGCGATGAACCTCGTTGGCGAAGGCCGTCGCCACGATGCCGACGGGCAAGGCGACCATCAGTATCCCGACGAAGATGGTCGCGCCTGCCAGCAGCCGGCCGGCCGGCGTCACCGGGACGACATCGCCATAGCCGACGGTGCCGAGCGTCACGATCGCCCACCACATGGCATCGGGGATGGTGCCGAACTTGTCAGGCTGCGCCGTGCCTTCGACGAGGTGCATCAGCGCCGCCGCGACCAGCGTCGCGCCGAACAGGATCACGAAACAGCCGACCAGGGCGCGCCGCTCGGTGTAGAGCGCCTCGAGCAGCGAGCGCATCGCCGGCGAATAGCGCGTGAGCTTGAAGAAGCGCGCGAGCCGCAGCACCAGCAGCACCTTGAAATCGGCTGCAATGACGAAGGACAGCCAGAACGGCAGCACCGCGGCCAGATCGATCAGCCCGGCCGGGCTCACGACGAAAGCGAGGCGAGCCCGGATCGCGCCGAGACGGCGCCACGGCGGCTGCTCGATCGCGGTCCATAGCCGCGCCAGGTATTCGATGGAAAAGACGGCGAGTGCGAGATATTCGATCGCCTCGAACAGGCCGCCATAGGTCGCCGCGAGCCGCGGCACGCTCTCCAGGATGGTCGCCGCCAGCGTCACCACGATCAGCCCGATCAGCGTCAGATTGACGCCCACGCCGAGCCGGCCCGCGCCCGGGCCGGGATCAAGAATGCCGTATAGTCGCTGCCGAAGCCGGGCCAGCCGACGAAGGCGAAACACGGAAGACTCCACCCTTGGACGATCGCAGCCTGCTTCCTAAGCCGAGCGGTCCAGTCGCCCGGCCGTGTTCATGCCGAGCAGAGCGTAGAGCGGGCAGTACCGCAACAGGCCGGTCACGAATAGATAGATCGCGATCAGGGCGGTCAAGGCGGAGGCCGGCATCAGCGCGCCATCCTTCACCAGGAAGGCGAACAGCGCGAAGCCGAGCAGTGTGCGGATCGCCTGGTCGAGAATTCCGATATTGCGGGACATGGTGACGTCTCCCGGTTGATCGTGCAGGCATCCTGCGACACCGCGGGCAAGCCTGCCTTGATCCTGGTCAACCGCGAGCGCGCCGGCGGCCACAGGGTGCGGCCAGGGAAGGATGCCGCTCACAGGCCCGCCGCCAGCGCGATCCGCATCAGCTCGGACATGCTGCGCACGCCGGTCTTGGCCATCAGGTTGGCGCGATAGACTTCCACGGTACGCGGGCTGATGTTGAGGTCATGCGCGATCACCTTGTTGATCTTTCCGGCAACCAGGCCCTGCAGCACATCGCGCTCTCGTGGCGACAGCTCGGCCAGACGCGCCTCGGCTTCCTTGCGCGCATTGCTGTCGCCCTGCGCGACGGGACGCGCCTCCAGCGCGGCACGGATCGCGCCGAGCAGGGCCTCGTCATCGAACGGCTTCTCGATGAAATCGGCGGCGCCCGCCTTCATCGCCTCGACCGCGAGTGCGACGTCGCCGTGTCCGGTGATCAGGATCACCGCACAGGTCGCCCCTTCGCTCCTGAGCTTGCGCACCAGCTCGATGCCGTTCATGCCCGGCATGCGGATATCCGAGACGATGCAATCGAGCGCGCCGGGCGCCGAGCGCGCCACGAAGGCGTCCGCGGAATCGTAGACCTGCGGTTTGAAGCCGTTGACGTCGAGCAGGAACGCCAGCGAGTCGCGCATCGCCGCATCGTCGTCGACAATATGGATGACGGTCTTATCGCTCATGGCCTGCCTCCGGCTCGGCGAAGGGTACGGTGAATTCGAAGATCGTTCCGCCGCCCCCGTTCGGGCCGGCGGAAATCCGTCCGCCGTGGGCCTCGATGATGGTGCGGCAGATTGAGAGGCCGACGCCCATTCCGTTGGGCTTGCTGGTCACGAAGGGCTGGAACAGGTGCTTGGCGATCTCGGGACTGATTCCGGTGCCCGTGTCGGCAACCGAGACGCACGCGAAGGCGCCCTGGCGCGACACCACCACGGTGAGCTCCCTGCGGCGCGTGGTTTCCATCGCCTCCACCGCATTCCTGATCAGGTTGAGCGCGACCTGCTGGATCTGGATCTTGTCGACCACGACCTCGGGAAGATCGTGGTCGCAGCGCAACACCACACGCACGCCCTGCTCCCTGGCGCCGACCAGAGCGAGCGCCGCCGCCTCCTCGACGAGCACGGCGGGATCTTCCAGGCTGTGCTGGGTTTCGCCCTTGGCGACGAACTCGCGCAGCCGCTTGATGATGTCGCCGGCACGCAGCGCCTGATCGGCGCTTCGCTCGATCGCCTCGCGGACGCGGGCCTTGTCGGGTTGATCGGCCTTCAGCAGCGTCGCGGCGCCGCGCAGATAGCTGGTGATGGCCGACAACGGCTGGTTCAGCTCATGCGCGAGGGAAGAGGCCATTTCCCCCATCGCGGTCAGCCGGGACACATGGACGAGCTCCGACTGCAGCTCCTGCATGCGCCGCTCCTGCGTCCGCCGCTCCGTCAGGTCGCGGACGAAGCCCGTGAAGAACCGCTCGGTGCCGACGCGAGCCTCGCCGACCGCCAATTCCATCGGGAAGGTCGAGCCGTCCTTGCGCTCGCCGACGACGATGCGTCCGATGCCGATGATCCGCCGTTCCCCGGTCTTGTGGTACCGATCGAGGTAGCTGTCATGCTCGTCGCGGTAGGGGGTCGGCATCAGGATCGACACATTCTTTCCGATCACCTCCTCCGCCGACCAGCCGAACAGCCGTTCGGCGGTGACGCTGAAGGAGCGCATGATGCCGCGATCGTCGATCACGATGACCGCTTCCGGCACGGTGTCGAGGATCGACTGCAGATGCACCTGGCGGTAACGCGATTCCTCCGTCTCCCGCAAAAGCCGGTCGCCGATGAAGCCCAGGATCGGCCCGAGCACGGCAAAGAAGGCGACATCGATCAGGTTGGCGGGCTCGCCGAGGCTGCCGCCCAGGAAGAAGGCCGTAATGCCGAGGCACAGCACGCTCGCCAGAATCGCGGGACCCCGGCCGCCCGCGAACGCGGCAAAGGCGACGACCGGAACGAAAATGACCGTGAAGGCCCGCCCTTCGAAATAGGGCTGCAGCATCAGGCGAAACAGGAAAGCGAGCGCGGCCGCCCCCGCGGCCGAACCGTAGCGAAACCAGACGCGACCCTGCTCCGTCATTTCCCTAATCCGCCGCGCATCATGGGACTCTGTCGCAGACGACCCGATCAAGCGCCGGAAATCAATAGTTTGGGCCAATCGGCGGCGCGGCCGGTTGTCCCCTTTTGTCGCTTTTGGAATTGTGCCAGATAGCACCAGTTGTCTCAGATGCGAAGGCGTGGCCATGGACAAGACTGTGGCGGATCTGAATATCGCGCACTTCAGGAAGCTGCTCGAAACCGAGACGGATGCGGCCAAGCGGGAGACGATCCAGCGACTTCTTGCAGAGGAAGAAGCCAAGCTGGCGCAGCCGCGCGCGACCCCTCCGCAGGACAAGCAGCGCTAATCTGATCGCTGGCTATTGGGACGCCCAGGGGCGCCAATGCGTCGGGCTGACCACAATCCGTTCACGGGTCGCGACCTTGACCCAGCCGTCCGGCGCGCGCCGGCAGGCAAACACCAGCGCATGGATGAGATCCCCTTCGATCACGGCGACCTCGAGATCCGGCCCGAACGGAGCCGTCGAGATCGGTTGCCATATCGCCTGATCATTCATGCCGTCTCGCATGCCGCTTTCGCCAGTTCGTAAAGACATTCAGGCTAGGCGGCCGGCAACTGGCGCGCGTTGACCTAGGTCAAACAGAACCTGGGTCAAGAGACTTGGGTCAAGAGAACTTGGGTCAGCGGAATTTGGCGGCCGGGCCAAGCTCCACAAGGGCCCCTGCGCCTGCCGATGTGGCGATCGGAGGTCTGGCAAAGCCCGCGCTGATCCTGCCCGCAACGGTGATCTCCAGCCCCTGCTGATAGCGCTGCAGCACGGTCTTGCGGTCGAAACTGCCCTTCAGGCTGATCAACTGCACCGAGGCGACGACCTGCTCGACGATCTCGCCATCGCGCCCGAACGGCAGCAGGAGCCGCTCGCAGTCCACCCGATGGCCGGCGATATCGAGGGTGGAGAGAATGCTGAAGACCGCACATCGGCTGTCTACGCACTCGTTCGCTGTCTCCAACACGAACGGCCGGAGGCAGTCGGGAACCACCGTATCCAGCGTTCTCCCGACCCAGCTGGCATTGAATGCTTCCGCGAGATAGCGGCCCTGATAGCAAGCGCGGAACCGGCGTGTGCCGCCGTCATGTTCGACGTTCCAGATGATCAACTGCGCAGGATCATGAAGCCCCGCATCGGGATGAAAACCGGAAAGAGCCGGAAAACGGCGGCCCCGTGCGAGCTCGTTCCATTCCAGCAACAGGCTGCGCTGAGTGATCGACTTGATCGCCTGCGGCGATAGCGCCTCAAAATGCATCTCTGGGCCAGGCGTGAATGCCAACTGCAAGCCGCGCAGAGGCGTGCTTTCGGATTTGTCCTGCTCCGATATGCCGGGCTTGCGGAAAATGGCCGACTAAAAGACCTATCGGAATTGCGCCACGCCCGAAAAAAGACGGGCGCCTTGCCGTCGCGAAATTGATGAAGGATCAGGCCCGGTGACTAGGCCCGCCAGATCCGCCAATGCGTCGGGTAGATCAGCACGGGCTCGTTGGACCACACGTTGAGCCAGCTGCCCGAGATGCGGCGGCAGGGAAAGTGGAAGGGCATCACGCCGCCCTTCCCGGCGACGCCGACCTGCAGGTCGCAATTTTCCGGTGCGATCGCGATCGGCAGCCACCGGCATCTGAAGTCGTCGTCAGGCATATGCGTCATTTGTCGGACGGTCGCGCGCGCGCCTTGATTTTGCTCAAAACTCGGACAGCGCCCTCCAATCCGCTCCTCCCCCGCGCGAGACGATGCCTGCGGGCCTGCACGATCGGCCCCGCCGACGGACGACGGATTTCCGCCGCCCCCTATTCCTTGTCCGAGATCAACACCGCGTCTGTGCGATCCCTCACAAAGACGAAAACACAGCAACGTGAGCGGGCGCCGAGGTGGTCCAGCGCGCTGGCTCCAAAGCGATCCTTTTGCCGGTGCGACCGGCAGTTTCACCTGCGCCGGCCGGCCCCTGGACCCCGCCTGGATCCCGGATTGCGCGACGACACTGGCAAGGCATTGGCCGTTGATCGTCAGCCCGGCAGGCGTTGCTCGCTGCGAGCGAGGCAACTCCCTTGCGGTAACCAGATGATATTATCCTCATCATGCTTTGCAGCGCGGTTAAGCCGGCTATCGGAATTATGCCGGAGCATGCGATCTGCGCCACCGTGTTAATGCGGGTTGCGCCACCGTGCTAATACGGGATGGCGCTGGGAGGCTGATCTTAGGATTGTTCGGTTATTCGAATCGTCATTGATCCATGCCCGTCGTAAGCCAATGCCGTTTCAGGGTTTGAAAGCGACGTCGGCCCTCAATCTGGTGCACTTCCGGAGCGTGGACGAATTCCAGTCGGCGAAGCAGCTCGGCAATGCCCATAACATTCCCTTGAGCGGACACTGCGACTCGGCGCGCGCTGACCTTGCCTTGCCGTCATGCCGCCTCATCGTCCAGCGCACATTTCCCCGCATCCTGGAGGCGCACTACAGGACGGGCGGAAAACTGCTCTTCATGCCGCTCGCCGATTCAATCGATGCGCGCGTGAACGGCATGCAGGTGGACGCCCAGTCGATCATGACGATCTGCGGCACACCGGTCTGTCAGGTCTTCGAGCCGCGCGCCAACCTCTTCGCCATCATCGACCTGGACCCGGCCGTTTCCGACCGCGCGGGACCTGCCGCCGACGACCGCACCCAGCTCCTTCGCAGTGAAAATCCCGCGGCGATGCAGTCATTCCGCGTCGTCACAAGGGAAATTCTCGCCTTCGCTTCCTCAACCGAGAGCCCAACCGCCACGATGTTGCGGCATGTCGAGGAGACGCTGCTCGCTGCGCTCGATGCGGTCATGGCTCCGATCGCGCCGACCGCATTGCCCGGGCACTTTCAGCGCTACCTGACGATCGTGCGGCGCATGGAGGACTATCTCGCCGCAAACCCATCGAGCAATATCTACGGCGCGGACCTGGTCCGGGCCTGCGATGTCCCGCTGCGGACGCTGCAAACCGCGACGCGCGCAGTAAGAGGCATGAGCGTTCACCGTTATCTGCGCTTGCGACGGCTGTGGTCGGTGAGGCGGACGCTCTCGCTCGGCCGGCCCAACACGAAAATTTCGGACGTGGCGCGCGCCAATGGCTTTTGGCACATGGGCGAATTCGCAACCGCCTACCGCATGACGTTCGGCGAGACCGCCTCGACCACGCTGGCGCGAAACAGCTGAGTGCTTTGGGGGACCTTCTGCTGGCTGGGTTCCAAGTCGGGACCTGGCGCGAATCGGCGAGGCCGAAGCGCGAGGCCCAGGAGAATCGGCCCATCGATTCCAGGTATCCCGACCAGCGCCAATGTCATGGCGCATTTCATTGCGCGGCCGGACCAACGAAACTATAAGTGCTTGAAATAATGGTCGGAGTGGCAGGATTCGAACCTGCGACCCCTGCGTCCCGAACGCAGTGCTCTACCGGGCTGAGCCACACTCCGACTGACGGGCGGCTTATAGCCTCGGGTTTCGGCCACCGCAAGAAGCGGATGCAAGGACGTCTATTCCGGTGAATGTGGGTCTGAAAACGCAGATTCTGGCCTCGGGCGGGGCCGCTGTGGCAGCTGCCGCGCGGATCCTGGCCCAAGGCGGCCTGGTCGCGTTCCCGACCGAGACGGTCTACGGGCTCGGGGCCGACGCCGGCAATGCCGATGCGGTCGCCCGCCTCTACGAGGCCAAGGGCCGCCCTGCCTTCAACCCCCTGATCGCCCATGTCGGCGACCGGGCGGACGCCGAGCGGATCGCCCGGTTCGATGCGACCGCGCGGGCGCTGGCGCAAGCCTTCTGGCCGGGCCCGCTCACGCTGGTGCTGCCCAAGGCGGCCGGCGCCGCGGTTTCTGATCTCGCGACCGCCGGCCTCGACACCGTTGCCATCCGCGTGCCGGCCCATCCGCTTGCCCGCGACATCCTGCGCGCACTCGGCCGGCCGGTCGTTGCCCCCTCAGCAAACCTCTCCGGTCATGTCTCGCCCACCACGGCGGCCCATGTGCAGGCCGATCTCGACGGGCGGATCGACCTGATCGTCGACGGGGGAGCGGTCGCGGTCGGCGTCGAGTCCACCATCGTAGGCTGCTTCGAGACGCCGATGCTGCTGCGGCCGGGCGGCCTGCCGCGCGAAGCGATCGAGCGGGTGCTGGGCTGCCAACTCGCCCAGCCGCCGGCGGATGCGGACCATGATACCAGCAAGCCTTTGGCACCGGGCATGCTGAGCTCGCACTACGCGCCGCGCACCCGCGTGCGGCTCGACGCAGCGCGCATCGAGCCGGGCGAAGCGCTGCTGGCGTTCGGCGCGGCGATACCTGAGGGCGCCGAGCGCGCCAGCGCCGTCATGAACCTGTCGCCACGCGGCGACGTCACCGAAGCCGCGACCCATCTTTTCGGCTATCTTCGGGCGCTGGATGCGAAGGCTGCGCGCACGATCGCGGTGATGCCGATTCCCCATGAGGGGCTCGGCGAAGCCATCAATGACCGGCTGCGCCGCGCGGCCGTGGGACGGGAATGACCGGGAAGACAACAATGAATATCGCAAAGCCCGCTGTGCCGCCGCTTGACCCCCAGCTGATCGAGAAGTTCCGCGCCATCGTCGGCGCCAAATACGCCGTCACCGACCAGACCGACATCGAGCCTTACGTCACCGAGGAGCGCGACCTGTTCCATGGCCGCTCGCCGCTGGTGCTGCGGCCGGCCTCGACCGCGGAAGTCGCCGCGATCTGCAAGCTCGCAAGCGAGCATGGAATCGCGCTCGTTCCGCAGGGCGGCAACACCGGCCTCGTCGGCGGGCAGACCCCGCACAATGGCGAGGTCGTGGTCTCGCTGCGCCGCATGGACAAAATCCGCGAGGTCGATGCCCCCTCCAACACCATGACCTGCGAGGCCGGCGTGGTGCTGCAGGTCGCGCAACAGCGCGCCGCGGACGCCGACCGGCTGTTCCCGCTGTCGCTGGGCGCCGAAGGCAGCTGCACCATCGGCGGCAACCTTTCCACCAACGCCGGCGGCACGGCGGCGCTCGCCTATGGCGTGGCGCGCGAGATGGCGCTGGGGCTGGAGGTGGTGCTCGCCGACGGGCGCGTCTTGAACCTTCTCTCCAAGCTGAAGAAGGACAACACCGGCTACGACCTGCGCAACCTCTTCATCGGCGCCGAGGGCACGCTCGGCATCATCACCGCGGCGACGCTAAAGCTGTTTCCGAAGCCGCGCGCGATCGAGACCGCCTTTGTCGGGCTTGCCTCGCCCGCGCAGGCGCTGAAGCTGCTGTCGATCGCGCAAGTCGAGGCCGCGGGCACGCTGACAAGCTTCGAGCTGCTTTCCGAGGTCGCGGTCGATTTCTCGATCCGCCACGGCATCGACATCCGCGATCCGCTCGAAGCCAAGCATCGCTGGTACGTGCTGATGGAATTGTCGTCGCCGCGCGACGACGCGCGCGACACGCTGGAAACGATCCTGGGCAAGGGCCTGGATCACGGCATCATCGACGATGCCGCGATCGCGGCGAATTTGAGCCAGCGCCAGGCGTTCTGGAAGCTGCGCGACGAGATGTCGGCGGCGCAGAAGCCGGAAGGCGGCTCGATCAAGCACGACATCTCGGTCCCCGTGGCGGCCGTCCCCGACTTCATCGCGGAGGCCGATGCCGCGGTCGTGAAGCTGATCCCCGGCGCGCGGCCGGTGCCGTTCGGCCATCTCGGCGACGGCAACCTCCACTACAATGTCAGCCAGCCGGTCGGCGGCAACGCTGCCGATTTCCTGGCCCGCTGGCACGAGGTCAACGCGGTCGTGTTCGAGATCGTGCTCCGGATGGGCGGCTCGATCTCCGCCGAGCACGGCATTGGCGTGCTCAAGCGCGACGAGCTGCCGGAGGTCAAGGACAAGGTCGCGATCGCGCTGATGCGGCAGATCAAGGCGATGCTCGATCCACTCGGCATCATGAACCCCGGCAAGGTGCTGTGAAGAGCCCCGCGCCTGCGCTGACCATTGCGGCGATCGAGGACCGCGACGTCGCCGACGTCATCGCGCTGTGGCGGCGAAGCGGCCTGATCCGCGAGTGGAACGATCCGGCCGGCGACATCGCGCTGGCGCGGCGCGAGGCCAATGCAACCGTCCTGCTCGGCCGCGAAAACGGCGCGGCTGTCGCCTCCGTTTTGGTGGGCCATGACGGACACCGCGGCTGGGTCTACTATGTCAGCGTCGATCCCGATCACCGCCACAAGGGCCTCGGTCGCGCCATCATGCGTGCGGCAGAGGACTGGCTGCAGGCGCGCGGCATCGCAAAACTGCAATTGATGGTCCGCGGCGACAATGCGCAGGTCCATGCCTTCTACGAGGCGCTCGGCTATTACGACCAGAAACGCGTCACCTTCGCGAAATGGCTCGACGGCCGCGAGCCGACGCCGTAGACCGCAATGAGGCTTTCATGTCCGTCTCCGACCGCATCCGCGTCAAGGACGTCCGCCTGCTCTCCGACAATCACTACACGCTGAAGACCACGACCTTCGAATGGCGGCGCGCCAACGGCGAATGGCAGACCCAGCACCGTGAAACCTATGACCGCGGCAACGGCGCGACGCTGCTGGCGTATAGCCTGGAAAAGCGCACCGTCGTGCTGGTCAAGCAGTTCCGCTATCCGGCCTATGTCAACGGCCATGACGGCCTGCTGATCGAGGCCGCGGCCGGCCTGCTCGACAATGCCGAGCCGGAGGCGCGCATTCGCGCCGAGGCCGAGGAGGAAACCGGCTACCGGCTGCGCGAGGTGCGGAAAGTGTTCGAGGCCTTCATGAGCCCGGGCGCGGTGACCGAGAAGCTGCACTTCTTCGTCGCCGAATATGATCCCTCGATGAAGATCGGCAGCGGCGGCGGCAACCCGGACGAAGGCGAAGACATCGAGGTGCTCGAGCTTGCGATCGACGAGGCGATGGCGATGATCGAGGGCGGCCGCATCGTCGACGCCAAGACCATCATGCTGCTGCAATATGCGGCGCTGAACCTTTTTCCGTGACCCGCACTTTTTCCATTAAAACAAACTGCCCTGCCCGTCATCTGACGCCGTGACCTTGCGCGGCGCAGCCTTCTTCGCAGGTTTTGGTGCCTCTTCTGCAGCCCGCTGCTCGTCGCTGATCGGCAGCACGAGCTGCGGGTCGTCATTGTCGGCATGGTTGACCCGCGTCGAGACCTGATGCCAGGCGAACTCGCCTTCGTGCGATCCCCTGAGCAGCTCCATCACGGCCTCGACGTCATTGCCGCGGCAATCGAGCCAGCGCTCGAACGCATCCGGCGCGATCGTCACGGGAACGCGCGGATGCAGCGTTGCGAGGTCGGCGCTTGCCGGCGCGGTGACGATCGCGACGCTATCGGTCTCTTCGCCGTTCGGCCCCATCCAGCTCTCCGCGAGCGCAGCGAAGCCAACCGGGCGGCCGTCGCGGCGGTGGATGAAGAAGGGCCTTTTGCGGCCATCGGCATCCTGCCATTCGTAATAGCCATCGGCCGGGATCAGGCAGCGCCGCCGCCGCATCGCATATTTGAAGGCGGGCTTGTCCTGCACCGTCTCGGAACGGGCGTTGAACATCAGCGACAGCTTGCGCGGGTCCTTGGTCCAGGCCGGGATCAGCCCCCAGCGCATCAGCCGGAAATGCCGGCCGCCGTTTTCCAGGATCACCACAGGCACAGGCTGCGTCGGCGCGATGTTGTGCCGGGGCGGGAAATTCGGCTGCTCGAGATAGCCGAACAAGAGCCGCAGGGCCTCAGGGGGCGAGGTGATGACGAATCGTCCGCACATTTCCAGCCAAAATAATCACGCGTTCAGGTCCCTTTAACCCCCCCTGTTAACACTGGGCCGATGACCTCGAAAGCCTCCCAGGCCGCCCGACCGGATCACTGGCCACCGCGAACGACAGGCCCCGAAGCGGAAGCACGCGCCGCAGCGCTGCGCGCGGCCAACATCAATCCCCGCACCGGGCTCGCCACCGACTACCTCAATCATTTCAACGAAGCCATCATGCTGCTTGAGATGATCCCGGACATGCCGGAATGCGCCGAGGATTTTCTCAGCTGGTGCCCGCTGTCCTATTGCGAGCATTTCATGGCCTCCCATTTCAGGGCGCGTGAGCTTGCGATCGAGGCCTACGAGACGGCCGATGAGACCGTCCGCACCGAATTCGACAACATCACCTCCACCATGACCTCGATCCTGACCGCGGTCGGCGCCGCGATGCGCGAGGTGAGCCAGGACAGGAGCCGCGCCAGGCTCGCCGAGCAGGCGACCGGCTGGGTCAAGCCGCTGGTGGCGCTCGCCGGCGGCATCATCAATGGCGGCGTCGAAGCCGATGTCGAGACCATCATGGCGAGCTAGCCGCCCTGCGCTTCGCCCGTAGCTTTCGACCTTCTAGTGGAGCGGATTTGACGTTCGCAGCCCATTTGCCGCGATTCCCTCATGCGAACGTCAAATCCAAAGCTCCACTAGCATCAATAATCTGCTAGTGGTCCTTTAAATTCTAACATTCGCAAACGCGCCTCCCCACGTGGGGAGCGAATGTTAGAATTGGACCACTAGCAATCGTGCTACTGGCGCTCTCAAATCCGAAGCCGGAGCCGCCGTGTCGACGCCCATTCCACCGCACCATCCCCAGCTCGCCGTCAGCAGCGCGATCTTTCGCGATGGCAAGGTGCTGCTGCTGCGCCGCGCCCGCTCGCCGGCCAAAGGCTTTTACTCGCTGCCGGGCGGCCGGGTGGAATTCGGCGAATCGCTGCATGCGGCGCTGCACCGGGAGGTGGACGAGGAAACCGGCCTGAAGATCGATATCGTGGGCATTTCCGGCTGGCGCGAGGTGCTGCCGGGTCCAACGGGCGGCGGCCATTACCTGATCATGTCCTTCGCCGCGCGCTGGCACAGCGGGGAACCGGTGCTGAACGAGGAGAACGACGATTTCCGCTGGCTGGCGCCCGATGCGCTTGGCGATCTCAAGGTGACCGGCGGCCTGGCCGAGGTGCTTGGGGTCGCACGGCGTCTGGTGGAAGCCTGAAAGGCCGGTTTCCCGCCTTGCTTACAGCGCATTTGAGGGGCTAAGACGCGAACCGCCATGACGAAATACCTCCTGGCCGCCCTCATCGTCCTGTCTGCCGTGAATCTTGGGCCCGCACGGGCCGAGGACGCGGCGGCGCCGTTCGACGGCGACCTGCAGCGGCTCGCCGAAATCCTCGGCACCCTGCACTACCTGCGCGGCATCTGCGGCAGCAACGAGGGCGGCAAATGGCGCAACGAGATGCAGGCGCTGATCGACGCCGAAACCCCCGCCGGCGACCGCCGCGCCCGCATGATCGCGGGCTTCAACCGCGGCTATAATGGCTTCCAGCAGACCTACCGGACCTGCACCCCGGCCGCGGCCGTTGCGATCCGCCGCTATATCGAGGAGGGATCGCGGATCTCGCGCGATCTCACCGCCCGCTACGCCAACTAGCGTGCCAGCGCGGTCGGCCGGACGCGTCCGCCCGGCCGGACAAGGTGCTGTCGAAGCCGGCTGCTTCGGTATCGGTCGATTGTGTTCGGTGCCGTTAACCTTTCCTAAAGAACTGCTCTAGGCGGCTCGCTCGCGCGTGCTACACGTTGACTGTCAATTGCGCACCGCCCCGGGGCGCACAGTTCGCCTGCTTGCATTCATGAATCATCCCGCCTCCTTCCGCTTCGCCCACAATCCGCTTGCCGACGCCGAGCAGAAGCAGGCCGCGCTCAGCTACCTCAACGAGGCGTGGGCGGAAGCGCGCCACGACGGGGTCGACGGCGACTGCCTGGCGCAGGCAAGCCTGTTCGCCGCGCTTGCCGAGCTCGTCACCACCTATGGCGAGGATGCGGTCGCGAAATTCGTGGAAGGCGTGCCGGCCCGCGTCAACGGCGAGTTTTCCGTCGCGCTGGCGAAGCAGTAACGCAGCCGCCGTCATCGTCCGGCCTGACCGGCGATCCAGAATTCCACCGACGGTTCACTTTCATTCCGACGCCGCGGCGTACCGGATCACCCGCTTTCGCGGGTGATGACAACAATGCGCTGAAACGGTTACGGCTTCAGCGTCTCCAGGAACCGCACCGGCTCACCGGTCGCCGGCGTCACCACCTCACCTTGCCACATCACGCGCCTGCCGCGCACGAAGGTGCCGACCGGCCAGCCGGTGACGCGCAAACCGTCATAGGGCGTCCAACCGGCGCGCGAGGCGACCCAATTGTCGGTGATGGTCTCGCTGCGCTTGAGGTCGACGATCGTGAAGTCGGCGTCGTAGCCCGCGGCGATCCGGCCCTTGCAGGCGATGTTGAACAGCCGCGCCGGCCCGGCGCTGGTCAGGTCGACGAAACGCGCCAGCGACAGCCGGCCGGCATTGACGTGGTCGAGCATGATCGGGACCAGCGTCTGCACGCCGGTCATGCCCGAGGGCGACGCCGGATAGGTCTTCGATTTCTCATCCGCGGTATGCGGCGCGTGATCCGAGCCGAGCACGTCGACGATGCCCTGCTCGATGCCGCGCCAGATCCCCTCCCGGTGATCGGCCGAGCGCACCGGCGGGTTCATCTGCGCGCGCGTCCCCAGCCGCTCGTAGCAGTCGGGCGCGGCCAGCGTCAGGTGGTGCGGCGTCGCCTCGCAGGAAGCGACGTCCTTGTGGTCGCGCAGGAACTCGATCTCCTGCTTGGTCGAGATGTGCAGCACATGGATGCGCTTGCCGCTCTCACGGGCGAGCTTGACCAGCCGCTCGGTCGCGATCAGCGCCGCGGTCTCGTCGCGCCACAGCGGATGCGAGCGCGGATCGCCCTCGACGCGCAGCGGCTTGCGTTCGTTGAGGCGGTATTCATCCTCCGCATGAAAGGCTGCGCGGCGGCGGATCACCTTGAAAATGCGCTTCAGACTCTCGTCGTCCTCGACCAGGAGCGCGCCGGTGGAGGAGCCGATGAACACCTTCACCCCGGCGCAGCCCGGCGCCCGCTCCAGCTCCGGCAGCTCGGCGACGTTGTCGCGGGTGCCGCCGATGAAGAAAGCGAAGTCGCAATGCATGCGATGGCGGCCGGCCTTCACCTTCTCCGTGAACGCGCGCTCGCTGACCGTCAGGGGATCGGTGTTCGGCATTTCGAACACCGCCGTCACCCCACCCATCACGGCGCTGCGCGAACCGGTCTCCAGATCCTCCTTGTGGGTCAGGCCCGGCTCGCGGAAATGCACCTGGGTGTCGATCACCCCGGGCAGGATGTGCAGGCCCTTGCAGTCGATGATCTCGCGCGCTTCGGCGCGGGCCAGCCCGCCGATCTCGGCGATGCGGCCGCCGCTGATGCCGATGTCGCGCACCCCCTCGCCATCCTGGTTGACCACGGTGCCGGATTTTAGAATGGTATCAAACGTTTGAGTCATCACTCCTCGACGCCAGTTTGAGGGAACTGTGCGCGCTGAAAGCCTTGTGGGAGGCACCCTAGCGCCTTACGTTCACGTGCGATATGCGCTACCTCCGTTTCAACAAGAACTTCAAGAGAAACTGATGAAAGCAGCGTTTCTTCCCGACCGCGGGGTGGTCAAGGTCGCAGGCGAGGATGCGCGCAACTTCCTCAACGGCCTCGTCACGACCGACGTGACCAGGCTCGCACCGGGGCTGGCGCGTTTCGGCGCGCTGCTCACCCCGCAAGGCAAGATCATCATCGACTTCCTGATCACGGAAGCGCCCGCCGGCCATGGCGGCGGCTTCCTGCTCGACTGCCCGCGCGCGCTCGCGCAGG